>JADGOW010000149.1 GCA_017882765.1 Frankiaceae bacterium | reverse complement strand
GGGCGGACGCGAATCGTGGGGCGGACGCGAATCGGTCGGCGGAATTGCACAACGGGCCAATTGCGTTGGTTCGCCAGCCGGCGCAGCGCCCGGTCCGGGTTGACGGCCGTCGGGTGGCCGACGACCTCGAGCATGGGCGCATCGGTTGCCGAGTCGCTGTACGCGTAACAGTCGGCCAGGTCATACCCGGCGGCCGCGGCGACTTGTCGCATCGCCTCGGCTTTGTTGGGGCCGTACGCATAGAACTCGATGTGGCTCGTGTAGTGCCCGTTCTCCACCCGCATCCGGGTGGCAATCACGCGATCCGCGCCGACAAACTGTCCGATGGGGGTGACCACGTCCTCGCCGCTGCTCGAGATGATCACTACCTCCCGCCCCGCGGCCTTGTGTTCGGCGATGAGGTGCAGTGCCTCGTCGTAGACGAGGGGCTGGATGAGCTCGTGCAGGGTCTCCTCGACGATCTGGCGAACCTGCGCCACCGGCCAGCCCTCCACCATCCGTGCGGAGTAGTCGCGCAAGCGGGCCAGCTGATCCTCGTCAGCCCCCGCGATGAGGTAGACGAACTGCGCGTAGCTGCTCTTCAGGACGGCTCTACGGCTCATCAGCCCACCCCGGTAGAGCGGACGTCCGAACGCGAGCGTGCTGCTCTTCGCGATGACGGTCCTGTCGAGATCGAAGAATGCTGCCGATCTGGGCATGATGTCCCGAAAGTACTCCGCATGGGTCTTCACATCGCAGGTCTTACGGCCGACGATGGTGGTGTACGAGGTCCCAGTCCTCGAATGTCGTGATGCCCGCAAGCGCCTCGGCTCATCCCCCCGGAGCCGAGCCCCCGACGGCCCCCGCTATCCCCCCCGGCGGGGGCCGTCGCTTGTACCACTCGTCACATTTCTCGCGCGTCATACTGTTGTTTCTCGCGCTTCGCCAGTCCGGGGGCTGGTTCGCTGACGTTCCTCCTTCCGCTCTGTCGTGCCCGGCTGGCCCTTCCCCACGTTTCGTCCTTAGCACGAGTGCGGCGACGCGTGCCGGCGCCGTCCCCACCCGCGAGCTGTGGATGGGCGCCGACGGCCCAGCGGGCCCTCCGGTGACAGTGGCCGCGACGGCGACTACCTGGGAGGGCAAGTGGATCAGATGCCTGGTCCGGCCGAGCGCGAGCCGCGGCCGGGAGGAGGGCCGGCCGAACGTGCGCAGGCACGACCCCTGCTGCTGACCGACGACCCTGTGTTGCTCGACGATCTGCTGCGGCTGTCCGCGGCCGCGGGGGTCGAGGTCGAGGTCGCCGCCGAACCCGGTCGCGCCCGCGTCGCCTGGTCGCGGGCGCCGTTGGTCCTGGTCGGGGCCGATGTCGCGGCGGCTTGCGCCGAGGTGGGCCTGCCCCGACGCCAACGGGTCGTGCTGGTCGGCGCCGACCTCGACGACGCCGGCGTGTGGCAACGGGCGGTGCGCCTGGGGGCTGAACACGTCGTCTTCCTGCCCGACGCCGAACCCTGGTTGATCACCGCGCTAACAGACGCGCTCGAGCCGGACGCTCGGCCAGGGCGGCTGCTCGCCGTTGTCGGCGGTCGGGGTGGCGCCGGTGCCACCACGCTGGCCGTCGCGCTCGCGTTCGCCGGTGCCCGGTCCGGTTACCGCACGACGCTCATCGACGTCGATCCGCTGGGCGGGGGCATCGACCTGGCGCTGGGGATCGAGAGCTCGGCCGGGCTGCGCTGGCCCGAGCTCGCCGGGGTGCGTGGTCGGGTACCGGCTGCGGGGCTGGCGCCGCTGCTGCCGAGATACGGCGACCTCACCGTCCTGTCCTGGGATCGCAGCGACCAGCTCTTCCTGCCCCCTGATGCCGTGACCGCCGTGGTGGACGCGGCTCTTCGAGCCAACGAGCTCGTGGTCGCCGACCTGCCGCGCCTGCCGGATGCGGCTGTCGACGTCGTGCTGGCCCGGGCGGGCGTGACGCTGTTGGTGGTCCCCGCCGAATTGCGGGCGGTGTCGTCGGCCGCCAGGGTGGCCACTGCCCTGTCCATGCGTGCCGGCGACATCCGCGTCGTCGTCCGGGGGCCCGCGCCGGGCCGGCTCTCCGCGCCGGCCGTGGCAGCGTCTCTGGGCATGCAGCTTGCCGGTTCGATCCGAGCTGAACCGGGTCTGGCTGCCGCCTACGAGCGCGGCGAACCTCCCGGAATGTCCCGGCGCGGGCCGTTGGGTGCCTTCTGTGACCGGTTCCTCGCCGAACTCGTGCGCACGGCGGAGGGCACCTTCCCCGATTCGGGTCCAGCGGTCGCATGACGGCGCCTGACCCTCGCCACTTGGGGTCGCGCAGTGCAGTCGGGCTGGCCGCCCTCGATACAGGCGCGCGAGGTGCCGGCGCCCATGAGGTCAGCGCCCTTGATTCCAGTGCCCTGGATGCCACCGCGCTGGATCCGGCCCTTGTCGACCGGGTTCGAGACCGACTGGCGGGCGAGCGCGCGCCGGCAACGCCCTCCAGGGTCGCGGCGGCCCTGCGTGCGGAGGGCGGGTTGCGCGGGGAGGCCGATCTGCTGCCCGTGCTGCGGGCTCTGCAGTCGGAGCTGCTCGGGGCCGGGCCGCTGGAACCCCTGCTGCAGCTCCCCGGCGTGACTGACGTGCTGGTCACGGGACCGGATCTGGTGTGCATCGACCGGGGGCGCGGCATGGAGCCGGTCGGGGTTCGGTTTGCCGACGAGGGTGCGGTGCGCCGGCTGGCCGTCCGGCTGGTCAATGCGGGCGGGCGCAGGCTGGACGCGGCCCAGCCCTTCGCCGACGTCGTGCTGGCTGACGGCACGCGGCTGCACGCGGCCCTCCCACCCGTCACCCGGACGCCCTGCCTGTCCCTGCGGGTGCCGGCCAGGCGTCCCTTCACGCTCGACGAGCTGGTGGCTGCGGGCGCCCTCGCAGCCGATCTGGCGGCTGCTCTGGTGAGCCTGGTTCTGGCCCGGATGACTCTGGTGGTCAGTGGCAGGGCAGGCACCGGGAAGACGACCCTGAGCGGGGCCCTGCTTGGACGGGTGCCGCCGACCGAGCGCATCGTCGTCCTGGAGGACGATCAAGAGCTGCGGATTGACCATCCGCATGTCGTGCACCTGGTGGCCCGCCGGGCAAACGTCGAGGGCGCAGGGGAGATTCGCCTGGGCGAGCTCGTCCGGCAGTCGCTGCGGATGCGTCCAGACCGCCTGGTGCTGGGGGAGGTGCGGGGCGCCGAAGTGGCATCCTTGCTCGCTGCCTTCACCAGCGGCCACCAGGGCGGCTTGACCACCGTGCACGCCGCCGGGCCGGCTGAGGTCCCCGCCCGGCTGGAGGCGCTGGCACTGCAGGCAGGGGTCCCGCGGGCGGCGCTGCACAGCCAGCTGTCGGTCGCCGTGGATGCGGTGATCCACCTGGAGCGGGGACACGACGGCAGGCGCAGGGTTGGCACCGTCGCCGTTCTGGTGCCCGATCGGCGCGGGTTCGTCCACGCTCAGCCCGCGCTGGTGTGCGCGGAGGGCGGGGTCGTTCCCGGCCCGGCCGCTGACCTGCTGTCGGCACGGCTTGATCGGTGCCGGGATGGCCGGCCCGGCGCTGCCGGCGGGGCGCCTGGAGGGCTCGTCCCTGGTCGAGGGGGGCAGCTGTGACCAGGCTCGCCGTCGCCCTCCTGGTCGGGCTGGCTGCCTGGATGGGGGTGCGGTCACCCGGCCGGCCTTACCGGTCGGCTGGCCGAGCTGTGACCTTCCCAGCGCAGGCGGCGGCTGGGCTACGGGCGCCGCACGGGCTCGCGCCCCATCGTGGAGGAGGCGTGCGGCGGCGCGGGCTGGCTCTCTGGGTGGGGGCGGCAACCGTCGGCGTGATCGCCTGGGGTGGCGGGGTCGGAGTGTTGTCGCTCGTTGTCGCCGCCGGCGTCGCTGCGGCAGGGGTCGCGCGCTTGCGGGCGGGGCAACGACGCAACCGGGACCGTGAACGGCGCGCGGCGGTGGCCGCGTTGCGCGTCGTCGCCAGCGAGATGGCCACAGGACGCACCCCTCGGGAAGCCCTCGCAGTCGCTGCCCGTGAGGCCGCCCAGGCAGCGGTGCGCTCGGAACTGACCTGCGCGGTCGCCTTCGGGCAGTGGGGTGGGGACGAAGCAGCCCTGCTGGTGCGGGCCCGGGCCGGTGCCCCGTGGCTTTCCCAGCTCGGGGGGTGCTTGACGGTCTGCGCCCAGACCGGCGCGGGGCCGGTTGCGGTGATCGAAGGCCTTGCCCACCGCGCCGATCAGGGTGAGCAGCATCGGCACGAGGTTGCGGCGGCGCTGGCCGGGCCGCGCGCCCAGGCACGCATCCTCGCGGCGTTGCCGGTGGCAGGCGTCCTGCTCGGGGCTGCTCTTGGCGGCAATCCGCTGCGGTTGGTGGGAACTCCTCTTGGCACGGCTTTGCTCGTCGCCGGTTGGGGCCTGGAGATAGCCGGGCTCGCCTGGATGCGGCGGCTGACGGAGCGCTCGCTGGCCCTGCTCCCGTGACCGGTTGGGAGCTGGTGGTGGCCGGCCTGGTCGCGGCCGCCGCTGCCCTGGTGCTGCCGCCGGCGCCGGGGCGCCGGCGGATGGACCGGCTTGGGCCGCTGACCGCCGGTGGTGTCCGGGCAGGCGGGGCCAGGTGGCGAGTGGGGAGCGTTATGGGGGCTATAGCCCCCGAAAAGCTCCCCAGTCCGAGTGATTCTGTCGACCTCGCCCTCGAACTGATCGCCGTGGGTCTGCTGGCCGGGCAGCCGCTTGATGCGGCGCTTGCCTCCGTGGGGTCGGCAATGCCCGGCCCGCTCGGGCCCGGGCTGGCTTCGGTGGCGTCGGCCCTGCGTCTCGGCCTGCCAGCCGAGCGGGCGTGGGGTGCGCTCGGCCCCGACTCGGCGCACCTTCCCGAGATCGGTCGCCTGCTGGCGCGCGTCTCGGACGGCGGCGTCCCCGCTGCCCGGCTGCTCACCGGGAAGGCGGCAGCGCTGCGGGCCGCATCCCAGGCCAGGGCGCTCGCGACAGCGCGGCGAGTGGGGGTTCTGGCGGTCTTCCCCCTGGTCGTGTGCCTGCTGCCGGCGTTTGGGCTGCTGTGCGTCGCCCCGGCCGTCCTGACGGCGCTACCCGCCTGGGGCGCGTGAGGCAAGCCCCGGCACGGATCTGTGGGCGGACGGGCGCTTGTCCCCAAAGCCATCGCCGGAGGTTCCGTGGCCCCAGCGGACGGGCGAGCGTGGGGCCATTGCCGCCGAGGACGGTGCTGAAGCGCCGGGGAGGAGAGTCCATGTCGCCGGGAGGGTCAGCTGGAGGACGCACGGAGGACCTTTGGTCGCGGCGCCCATTCAGGGTGGGGCAGCATCGAGGGGCGACCTCCCACAGCCGGGGGCATGCCCGCGCCCGGCGCGGGGTGGCGCCGGGCGACGCCGGGATGACCACTGCCGAGTACGCCCTGGGAACCGTCGCCGCGTGCGGCTTCGCCGCCGTGCTGTGGGCGGTGGTGCACAGCGGTGCGGTCCACCACCTGGTCCAGTCCGTGGTTGAGCGCGCACTGAACCTTCCGTTCTGACCGCCGCCATGCCTGTCTCGTCCCGCCCCCTCCGGCCTTCCCGCGAGGCCGGATACGCCACTGCCGAGCTGGCACTCACCCTTCCCGTGCTTGTGCTGGTCGTCCTGGCAGGCATCTGGGCCGTCTCGGCCGTTTCGCTGAAGGCGGCCTGTTCCGAGGCGGTGCGCCTGGGTGCCCGGGCAGCGGCGCGGGGCGAGCCCGCGGACGTGGTTCGAGACGTTGTCCGCAGCGAACTGCCCGCGCGCGCCGTCGTTGCCGTCGGGAATGGGTCGGCGGGCACGGTCAGCGTGAGGGCGAGCCTGTCGGTCCAGCCCGCAGGTGCACTCGCCGGCCTGCTGCCCCGGTTGTCGGTGTCGGCAACGGCAGAAGCCCCGACGGAGGCAGGGCTGCCGGCAGCAAGTGGCCGGCCATGATGCCCGGTCCGGGACCGATGCCCGGTCCGGGACCGGTTCCCCGGCCCGCACCTCTGTCCGCTCCCGCGTGGCCGGCCCGCCGGTGGCGCGGGCGAGCAGCGCAGCACGGCTCCGCAAGCATCCTGCTGGTCGTCGGCTGTGGCGCTATCGCCCTCGTCGCGTTGGTGGCCGGAACGCGCGGCGCGGTCGGCGTGGCCCGCAACCACGCGGCGACGGCGGCTGACCTCGCCGCGCTCGGCGGCGCGGCCGCGGTGATGCGAGGGGAACTGGCGTGCCCCGCCGCAGGTGAGATCGCAGCTCGCAACGGCGCCCGGCTGGAGGCATGTGTGCAGGTCGGGTCGCAGGTGAGCGTCATGGTGGGGACGTGGCTTGTGATCCCCGGGCTCCGGCAGGTCACGGTGCACGCCCGATCGCGAGCGGGCCAGGCGTCCGAGCCTGGTACAGCCGGCACATCCTCAGGCGGGGTGCAGCCGTCCCGCGACGGCGCTGAGCAACCGGACCGCGCCGGGCTTGTCCAGAGGGTTGTTGCCGTTGCCGCACTTGGGGGACTGCACGCACGAGGGACACCCGTCGGCGCATGCGCAGGCCGCAACCGCGTCGCGGGTGGCGGCGAGCCACTCGGGCCCGCGCTGGAAGCCGCGAGCGGCGAAGCCGGCGCCCCCGGGGCTGCCGTCGTAGACGAAGACCGTCGCTGCGCGGGTATCGGGATGCCACGACGTCGACACGCCTCCGATGTCCCACCGGTCGCAGGTCGCGAACAGCGGCAGCAGCCCGATCGCCGCGTGCTCCGCAGCGTGGGTGGCCCCCGGCACGCTGTCGGCGGGCACGCCGGCTTCGGCCAACACGGCCTCATCGACGTCGTACCAGACCGCCCGGGTACGCAGCTGCTGCGGTGGCAGGTCGAGCGGGAACGAACCGAGGTACTGGCCGGTCATGACCTGCCAGCGGGCGTATCCCACCACCTGACTGGTCACGTCGACGGTTCCGGTACCCAGCCGGACGCCGTCACCGGCCGTACGTGCCGAGGTCGCGACGATGCGGATGTCGGTGTTGTCGCGTGCCGTCGTTGTCCAGTCGACCTGCTGGGCTTGCACCAGGGCCACGGCATCGTCGAGATCGAGGTGCTCGACCACGTATGTCTCGCCCTGGTGCAGGTACACCGCACCGGGGTGGACTGTGGCCGCCGCCGAGCCCGAGCCCACCGTGCCCAGCAGGCAGCCGGTTTCGGCTTCCACGATGTGGACCTGCCCGGCGCCCGTGCCCCGCAAATCTGCCGCCGGCCGGTGCCGCCGCGTCCAGAACCAGCCGGCCTGCCGGGCCCGCACCCTGCCCAGCCGGACCAGCCCGGCCAGCACTTCGCGGGCGCGGGGGCCGAACAGTTCCAGGTCGTCGCTGGTCAGCGGGCTCTCACCCGCTGCCATCTCCAGGTGCGGGGCGAGCACGACGGGGTTGTCCGGATCGAGCACCGCGGCCTCGACCGGACGCCCGAAGATCGAGTGGGGGTGGTGGACCAGGTAGGTGTCCAGCGGGTCGTCGCGCGCGACCAGGACGGCGAGGGCCTCGTCACCTCGCCGCCCGGCCCGGCCCGCCTGCTGCCACAGCGAGGCGAGGGTGCCCGGAAAGCCCGACAGGATGACCGCGGACAGGCCGCAGACGTCGATGCCCAGTTCGAGGGCATTTGTCGCGGCGAGACCGCGCAGAGCCCCGGCGCGGAACGCGGCCTCGAGGTCGCGCCGTTCTTCGGGGAGGTAACCGCCCCGGTACGCGGCCACCCTACGAGCGAGATCGTCAGCGAGACCGACACCAGCGCCAGCAGGCGGGCCGGCATCGGGATCGCGAGTGGGGCCGGCGGCAGGTTCAGCGAGACCGACACCAGCGCCAGCAGGCGGTCCGGCAGCAGAGCCGGCGGCAGCGCCGGCGGCTGGGGCGGCGGC
>JADGOW010000148.1 GCA_017882765.1 Frankiaceae bacterium | reverse complement strand
GCCCATGGGCTGATCGTTGCGGCCGACGGCCGCGGCGCCGTCGCGAGGTCGCGGAATCCCTTCCAGTCGACCCATCGGGTGGTGGCCACCTCTGCGGGGTCAGGGCTGGGGACATCGCTGACGACCGCGACGAAGACCGGGCAGATCTCGTTCTCGACGATCCCGTTGTCCATCACGGCGCGGTAGCGGAACAGGGGCAGGACGGGCACCAGCACCAGCGCCGAAAGCCCCAGCTCCTGGCGCAGCCGCCGAGCAACGGCTGTCTGCACCGGCTCCCCCGGGGCCGGGTGACCGCAGCAGGTGTTCGTCCAGACCCCTGGCCAGGTGGCCTTGGATTCGGCCCGCCGAGTCATGAGCAGCCGCCGGCGCCGGTCAAAGGCGTAGCAGGAGAACGCCAGGTGCAGCGGGGTCTCCCGGGTGTGGACGGCAGCTTTTGGCATGGTGCCGACGGCACGGCCGTCGTCGTCGACGAGGACGACGCATTCCACGGCCTCGTCGACGACGGCCCCGCCGGTGGCGGCCCCGGCGGTGGCGGCTGTGGCGGTGGGGGATGTGGCGATAGGGGATGTCGGCACGCGAGCTCCTGCGCTGGTGGTCTCTGGCTCTCATCGTGCCGTGCCGGGCGGCAGATCGCCGTGATTACGGCGTCCGGAGTAGGCCGAGACTCCATTTGCGCCGCCGCGATGCCGAGACATCTGCTGTGAGCAGTTCGTCCGCCCCACCCTGGGTGCGGCTGCTGGTGGTGCCCGCCGTCTTCGCCGTCCTGCTGGCAGGCATGGCTGCCCTTCCGGCGGCGGCCCGCGCCGGCGCGCCCGTGCGGAACTCCGCGGACGCTCGCCGCGAGGTTGCGGCCACCCTCGCCCGCGTCCGGACCCTGCAGGTGAAGGCCGCCCAGCTGACCCGTGCCTACGACGAGGCGCTCACCGGGGTGGAAAGGTCGGTGAGCGCCAACATCGAGGCAGGGCGGCGCGCCGACGAGCTGGACAGCGCGACCCGCCACGCCTCGGACCGCACCACGAACCGCGTCCGCGGCCTCTACATGTCGGGCGGGCCCCTGGCCGTGTACGGAACCCTGCTGGGCGCGGGAAACGTGGTGGACCTGGCCAACCGGACCGAGATGGTCGAGCGGGTGCTCAACTCGGACCGATCCAGGGAGGCGGGCTGGCGTACCAACTCCCACGACGCCCGGCGCACTGCCACGAAGGCCGCACGCGCCGTGGTCACCCGCGTGCACACGGTGCGGGACATCGCCGAGGTCTACGCCGCGCTCAAGCAGACCCTCGCCGAGGAGCAGGGCCTGCTGGCGCGGGCCCGCCAGCAGCTGCGGCGCATCCAGGCGCAGGAGGCCGAGCTGGCGCGCCGTGCGGAAGCGGCGCGGCGGGCCGCGGCGGCCTCCGCGGCCTCCGCGGCAGCCGCCGACGCGGCAGCCGCCGAGCAGGAGCGCCTCCAAATCCAGGCGCAGGCGGCTGCGGCCGCCCAGGCTGCCGGGGCCGGCCAGCTGGAGCAGGCCAAGGCGGCAGTGACGGCAGCGCAGTCGACGTACTTGCGCCAGGCGGACCAGTACCGAAAGGTCACGACGAACCGGGTCGGCAACGTCGAGATCATCACTCCGCCGCCGGACTACATGCAGCTCTATCACGTGGCCGCGCCGACCTGCCCGGGCCTGTCCTGGACGGTGCTGGCAGCAATCGGCCAGGTGGAGACCGGCCACGGGATGGCGATGGGAACCTCGACGGCGGGCGCGATGGGGCCCATGGCCTTCGAGTACCGCTACTGGTACGCGGTCTCGGTCGACGGCAACGGAGACGGCGTCCGCGACATCATGAATCCGGCGGATGCGATCTTTTCTGCGGCGCACCTGCTGTGTCAGAGCGGCGCCCAGGACGGCCCGGGCGGTCTCTACCGGGCGATCTACCAGTACAACCATGACGACTATTACGTCCGGCTCGTGCTCAGGATCGCGGCGGCGTACGGCGGTTGAGCCGAACGGCCGAGTCCGGTGCTCAGTCGCTGGATGCGTTCCCGAGCGGGCCGTCAGCGCAGGTAGGGCAGGGGGTCGACGGGAGTCCCGCGCAGGCGCACCTCGAAGTGCAGGTGCGGGCCCGTCGACATGCCGGTGCTGCCGACCAGCCCGACCACGGCCCCCGTGTCGGCCCACTGGCCCTCCCTGGCCCGAATGGCCGACAGGTGGGCGTAGCACGTGGTCAGGACGCTGTCGCGGGCGATGCAGACGAAGTTGCCGTATCCCCCGCTCGGCCCGGCCCAGGTCACGATCCCCTCGGCAGCGGAGAAGACGGGGGATCCGTTCAAAGCGCCGATGTCCAGGCCCGTGTGCAGCTTGCGGCCGCCCAGGATCGGGTCTGGCCGGTAGCCGAAGGGGCTGGACAGGGTGCCGTCCACGGGCCAGAGGAGCTCGCCGCCTGAGGGGCGCGGTCCGGTTGCCCAGGAGCTAGGGCCGGCGGGCAGCCCCGCGTGGTTGGCCCGCGCGGCCCGCTCCCGCAGCATCTCGCTCAGCGCGTCGGATTCGGCGGAGATCTGCTGCTGGCGCTGCCGGGCGAACACGAGGGCAGCCTGCGCCTCGTCGGCAAGCCCCGCCTGGTCGCGCTCAAGGCGCGCGACGTCGCAACGGGCATCCCGCTGACGCCCGTAGAGCGCCTGTGCCTCGCGTTCCTTCGCCTGGGCGGAGCGGGTCGCCGCGGTGAGCTGGCCCTGCGCCCTCGCAAGCACGGCCCCGCGCTCGTCGAGGGCGGAGCGGGTGGTCCGGGCGGTAACCAGCCTCGCGCGGCGGGTGGCGACGACCCGGTCGAGCAGGCCGAGACCGTCGATGAGACGGCTGGGGTCGGTGGCCGTCGCGAAGGCCTCCAGGCTGCTGGCTGGGGCGGCGACGTAGGAGAGGTGGACTGCTTCGCCCACAGCATTGCGGTTCTTGCGCACGTGCTGGTCCAACTCGTCGACTTCGCGTTGTAGGCGAACGACGCCGGAGGCTGCCAGGGCGAGAGCCCGCTTCTGGTCGCCGGCTTGGACGAGGGCGGCGTGCCACTGTCGGGCGGCTGCCGTCGCCGTCTGTTCGGCCACGGCGAGGCGGGCGCGGGTGTCCGCGAGCCGGGCGCGGGCGGCGAGGGCATCGCGCTCGCTCTGGTCGAGCTCGAAATCGGAGTTGGCGACCTGCTGCTCGATGCTGGGGGGAAGTGGGTCGGCGGCTGCGGGGCTGGGCGGGGCCGCCGCACCTGCGGGCCCGGTTGTGGTCAGGCCGGATTCGCCCGTGCCGGCGGCGGGGCCAGCGCCGCTGATCAGCCCGGTCGCGGCGGCCGCGACGGCGAGCGCCCAGGCTCCCGTGGACGACCGACGCGGGCGCCTGTCGCTCGCCCCGCGTGGCCGCCTGCCACCGGTGAGTCCAGCCATCCCGTCCGATTCGCCGTCCTGGTCGGTTTCCGAGCCGTCGGGTACCGAGCCGTCGGGTACCGAGCCGTCGGGTACCGATCGGCGCACACCGCGCGCCTCTCAACCCGCCCGCGCAGGGTCCGCGAGAATGCGGGCCCCAACGACCCGCCTCCGTGGCCCAAGATCAACACACGGCACCGCCATCAGTCCGTTTCCTGCCGACATTTCCGGCAGACAAATCGGACGTGTGTTGATCTTGGCAAGGGGCGAGCCGGCCCAGCCGCTACATCCGCCGGGCCATCGTCAGCCCGTCGGCGACGGGCAGCACCACGACCTGGAAGCGGGGGTCGGCGCCGAGCCGGGCGTTGACGTCTCGAATGGCCCGCACGTTCGCGTCCTGCGCCGCCGGGTCGAGCACGCGCCCTGACTGCAGGACGTTGTCGAGCAGCAGCAGCCCGTTGGGCCGCAGCCGCGGGGCCAGCAGCTCGACGTAGGCGGAATACCCGGTCTTGTCCGCGTCCACGAAGGCGAAGTCGAAGATCGGCTCTGCGGGCAGGGCCGCGAGGCTGTCCGCAGCCGGGCCCAGCCGCAACTCGATGCGATCGGACAGGTTTGCCCGTGCCCAGTACCGGCGCGCCACCGACGTCCACTCGTCGCTGACATCCAGGCACAGCAGGTGACCGTCGGCCGGCAGTCCCCGGGCGATGCACAATGCGGAGTAGCCGGTGAACGTGCCCACCTCCACGGCCCGCCGGGCCCCCGTGGCGGCCGCGAGGACTGTGAGAAGCGCGCCCTGCTCGGGGGGCACCTGCATCCGGCTCACCGGCCCGAGCTCGGACGTTTCCCTGGCCAGCTCGGCGAGCAGGGGATCCAGCGGGCTGGAGCTGGCCAGCAGATACTCGTTGAGGTCGGGGGAGAGGAAGAAGGACTTGGGTTGTCGGGCCACCTCCGCATTGTGGACGGCCCCGAAGTCGAGGGCACGGGACAGGTGGAGGCCCGGGCCGGCAAGAGGCATCGCCGGGATGAGGCTCGCGGCTGGCAAGAGGCACGGGGCTGCTGGCGACCCGGGCCGGCAAGAGGCACGGGGCCGACGAGAGGGTGGCATGAGTGAAAGCTCCTCCGGTGTCCGGCCGTGAGGATCGCCGGGCAGCCGAGCGCTACCGGTCGTACCCGAAGGCCGAGCGCGAGTCCGCCGAGCTCTACCGGCGGCTTGCGGACGCCTCGACGGGGGATCGGCGCGCTGCCCTCGTCGAACTCGCCGGCATGGAGGAACGGCACGCCCAGCACTGGGCGACAAGGCTCGTCGAGCTCGGGGAACGCGTCCCGGCGGCCGCGCTGGGCATGGCACGGGAGGAGCGCTCGCACGCGCGGGCGCTCAGCCGAATCGCCGCCGGCGGGCAATCGCGTGCTCGCGGGGCGCGGGGTGCTGCGGGGCGCCGGGCGTCAGTTGATCGTCGGCGGGCTCGCCGCAGGCGCCACGTTCGTCATCGGGCAGCTCATTGGCATTGACGTGACGTGACCTGACAAGGGTCGGATCCCGTTCCTGTGTGGCAGAGTTGTTGGGAAGGCAGTGCGCGAGTGCAGCGCATGCAATGCACCCGGGTTGCGTTTGTTGTCGTGTCCGAGAAGCTGTTCGAGAGGTCGTCCTTGCCGTCCGCCAGCGCTAGCGCCGACGTCACGTCCCTCCCAGAAGTGGTGGGCCTGCTCCAGCAAGCCCGATCCACCGGTTCACTGTCTGTGGCCAGGCTGCGCTCCACCCTGGCCGCTGCGCAGGTTCCGATGTCGAGAGCGCGGCGCGTTCTACGGCAGCTGACGGCTGAGCTGGCGATGTCGGGGGTGAGCCTGGTGGACGAAGACGTCGCGGTAGGGGTTCTGCACGCAGCCGGACCCGAGGGTGAGCCTTCGGAGCCCCGAACTCGAGCCCGGCGCAAGACGGGTTCGGCCGACGGCCCCGAGTCGGGTGGGTCTACCAAGAAGGGCCGTCTGCGCAGGATTTCCCGCGCGCAACCGCATCCGGGTGACGCGGTGGACGCCGAGGAGCCGCAGGCTGGCACGAACACCGGTGACCCGGTCGACGGGGGCGTCGACAGGGCCGCCGCCGGGGGCGCTGACGGTGGCGTCGACAGGGCCGCGGCCACCGCGTCGGCCGGTCAGCCGGCGTCGGCCGGTCAGCCGGCTACGGACCCTGCCGGCGACGAGGTGACTGACGACCAGGCAGCAGACGACGGGCTGACCGGCACCGCACTCGACGACGAACTTATGGAGGACGAGCTGGCGGTCGACGCCCTGGCGGACGCGGACATCCTAACCGAGCCCGAAACCGACCCCGAGCCCGAAACCGACCCCGAAACCGACATCGCCGACGAGCCGGACGATCTTGCCGAGGAGGTCGTCCTTGTCGCAGCCCCGGCGACGGCTACCCCCGCGACCCCGGCTGGGCCGGTCGCCGCTGCCGCCCCGACGGGCGACGAGTCTTCCCCGGACGAAGAGGACATCGTCGTCCTCGACGACGAAGAGGAAGAGACCGGCAAGATCACAGCGGCGGGCGCCACGGCTGACCCTGTTCGCGACTATCTCCGCCAGATCGGCAAGGTCCCGCTCCTCAACGCCGAGCAGGAGGTCGAGCTCTCCAAGCGCATCGAGGCCGGCCTGTACGCCGGCGAGAAGCTGCGCCAGGACGACGACTGGATCCGGGGGGGCAAGGGGCGCAAGAGCAGGCTCGCCCCCGAGTTGCGCCGTGATTTGGAGTTTCTCGTCAAGGACGGGGAGCGGGCGAAGACGCATCTGCTGGAGGCGAACCTTCGCCTCGTCGTCAGCCTGGCCAAGCGCTACACCGGCCGCGGGATGCTCTTCCTCGACCTCATCCAGGAGGGCAATCTCGGGCTGATCCGGGCGGTGGAGAAGTTCGACTACACCAAGGGCTACAAGTTTTCGACGTACGCGACCTGGTGGATCCGCCAGGCGATTACCCGCGCGATGGCCGACCAGGCCCGCACCATTCGGATTCCCGTGCACATGGTCGAGGTGATCAATAAGCTGGGCCGGGTCCAGCGCCAGATGATCCAGGATCTCGGCCGCGAGCCCACGCCGGAAGAGCTCGCCAAAGAGATGGACATGACCGTCGAGAAGGTTCTGGAGATCCAGAAGTACGGGCGCGAGCCCATCAGCCTCGACACCCCGCTGGGGGAGGAGGGCGACACTCATTTCGGCGACCTCATCGAGGACAGCGAGGCGGTCGTCCCGGTCGAAGCGGTCAGCTTCGCGCTGCTGCAGGAGCAGCTGGGGTCGGTGCTGGAGACGCTGACCGAACGCGAGGCGGGCGTGGTGTCGCTGCGCTTCGGGCTCACAGACGGCCAGCCCAAGACCCTTGACGAGATCGGCAAGACCTACGGCGTCACCCGGGAGCGGATCCGCCAGATCGAGTCGAAGACGATGTCCAAGCTGCGCCACCCGAGCCGCTCCCAGGTGCTTCGCGACTACCTCGACTGACCGGCGCCGCGCTCGGAAAGCGGGCCTGGAAGACTGGCGGTCCGCGCCTGGGCTCCGCCCGGGCGACCTGCTGGGACGGATGGTCCCGCGGAGCGAGGTCGACGAGCGGAGGCGCGATGCCAGTCCCCTCGGGGCGTCAGGTTCTCTTGCGGTACGGCTCGCACCGGGCGACCGTCGTCGAGGTCGGCGGCGGGTTGCGCACCTACGACGTCGCCGGCGTCCCGGTGCTCGACGGATACACCGACGCGCAGATCTGCCCGGCGGGCCGGGGCCAGGTGCTGATCCCTTGGCCCAACCGGGTACCGGACGGCCGCTACAGCTTCGAAGGCGACGACTACCAGCTTCCGATCAACGAGGTCGAGCGCAACACGTCTATACACGGCCTCGTGCGCTGGGCACGGTGGGACGTCGACAATCCGGCTTCCCACCTCGCCTCCGCCACCCACGAGCTGCCGCCGCAGCCCGGCTGGCCGTTCGAGTTGGCCTGCCGCGTGGATTACGAGTTGAGCGAGGCCGGCCTCACGGTCACGACGTCTGCCCGCAATCTCGCGGACGTCCCGTGCCCGTTCGGGGTCGGCCACCATCCCTACGTCACAGCCGACACCGGCACGCTGGACAGCCAGACGCTGCGCATTCCGGCCCGCACCGTGCTCGCGATGGACGGGCAGGGGCGGGTCACGGGCCGGTCCGAGGTGGTCGAGACCGAGTTCGCGCCGTTGCGCGAAACGGCGCTGGACACCCCCTTCACCGACCTCGTGCGTGATGGTGATGGTCTGTGCCGGGTGCGGCTTACGGGCAGCAATGGCACGGTCGAGGTCTGGATGGACGAGGCCTGGCCCTACCTGCAGGTGTTCACCGGCGACACCCTCGGCGCGCAGGAGCGCCGACGGGGTCTCGCCGTGGAACCGATGACCTGCCCGCCCGCGGCGCTCGCCAGCGGCGAAGGGGTCATCGTTCTTCAGCCCGGCGAGAGTTTCACCGGTCGCTGGGGAATCTTCCCCCGG
>JADGOW010000025.1 GCA_017882765.1 Frankiaceae bacterium | reverse complement strand
GCAGCGTCCAGGGGACGACCGTCTCCACCACCTACGCCGGGAGCAGCTCCAACTGGGACTATGTAACCGCGCTCTTCGCCGAGTGGGTGCCGGACGTGTTCTTCGACACACGCTCGTCGGGCCACCCCAACGGCGCCGTGGCCCCGCGCTGCTGAAGGACAAAGCCCACGACGCGCACGCCGGCCGGGCCCAAGCAACGGCCGCTGTGGCGGCAGGGCGGGCAGCCGCCGGCACCGAGCCCGGCGGCTGCCCGCGCCGCCATCGCCCCTGGGGCCTCATCCGGGCCTGCTCCGGCGACACGTGTACCGATCACGAGGCTTGGCACGACCGCCCTCACGCCCGTGCCCGTCGGCCGGGCCCGCGGATGCGATCTAGTGCGCTGTAAGCAAACTGCACAGCCTGTATAGCGGGGTGCTATACAGGTCTCATGCCCACGCCGTTGCGTGCGATCCGGGTCCCAGGCGAGATCTGGGATCTGGTCAAGGCTCGCGCCGCCACCGAGGGCACCACCAACACCGCGGTGGTGCTCGCGGCACTGACCGCTTACCTGGCCGGCCGAGCACCGGAGCAGACGCAGCGCCGGGCGCCGCCCGCCGTGTTCACCGAGCCTGAGGAATCCAGGCCGGGGCCGGGGGACTACACCGTCGAGGACCACGAGGACGACCCCAGCCTGTGAGCCATGCTTGATCGCATACGGGGTGCCCTGGTGGCTGCGGTCCCGTTCCTCGGCGTGGTGACGCTGCGTAGCCCTTCAATCCCCGGCTCTCCCAGGTTGGGGATGAGCAGGATCGGGATGCTGAGCAGGGACAGGACGAGCAGCGGCATCGCCGTCCACTGCTGGACCCGCTGGCCGGCCGCCTCACGCCACTCGGGTCCGCGCGCCATCGCGGACACCGGGACCGGCGCGGCCGCACCCGCTCATCGAGATCGCGGAACCGGACCACGCGCTCCCGGGCCCACCCCCACGGGCGGAGCCGACCCCAGGCACGCGTCGCAGGCAAGCTCGCCCGCCTCAAGCTGACGGCCCACCACTGCAAGATCAGGACTTACCATGAGCACGCGGGCCTCCGGGCGCGCGAAGCGTGATCCTCGCCAGGATGATCAGAGGGGGCCGCACCGTTTCTCGTCACGGTGTCGCCGCACACCAACACCTGCCACCGAAACGAAGATCCCCACGGAAATCAGCACCGTCAGCGCGCCGCCCGCCTGCCCCTACGCGGCCACCTTGGGAGTCGCCTGGCAGTGGGGTGTGGACCGGGGTCGCTGCTTCTGTCACCGTAACCGTTGGTCCAGGCACCGTCTTGGTCACCGTAACAGCAGGTCGGCCAGTTCTGGGTCAAGCGACATCTCCTCGTGCGTTTGGGAGCGCGGTCAGGTGGCACTGGACGTGCCTGGGCGCTTTCTTCCTGGCGCAGCGGGAGTCACGACACAGATGGTGGGATTCTTGTGCCGCCGCAGGCTCACTGAGGCGACGTAACCCGCCGTGCGCTTTCCAGCGGAACCGCTGGTCCGTGCTGAGGGCGTTGGCCCAGGCAGCGGCCTCGGACACCAATCTTTGGCGGGACCTATGTGCTTACTCGTTGTGCGCGTCGGGGCCCCCGCTTGGCAAGAGTCCCCCGGCCCGTTTCGGCCCGGTGTCAACAGTCCGGCATGACCGCAGCCGACTGGGCGAGGAAATGGCCGACCTGGGGTCAGAAACGCCGGAACAGTAGCGCCCGCTTCACCTCGGCGATCGCCTTCGTGACCTCGATGCCGCGGGGGCAGGCATCGGTGCAGTTGAAGGTCGTCCGGCACCGCCAGACGCCCTCGCGGTCGTTGAGCACCTCCATGCGCTCTTCTGCGCCCTCGTCCCGGCTGTCGAAGATGAACCGGTGCGCGTTCACGATGGCCGCGGGGCCGAAGTAGCTGCCGTCATTCCAGAAGACGGGGCAGGACGTCGTACACGCAGCGCAGAGAATGCACTTGGTCGTGTCGTCGAACCGAGCCCGTTCCGTCGCTGACTGCAGCCGTTCCTTCGTTGGCTCGTGCCCGTGCGAGATGAGGTAGGGCTGCACCGCCCGGTACGCCTCGAAGAAGGGCTCCATGTTGACGATAAGGTCCTTCTCGACCGGCAGCCCCTTGATCGGTTCGATCAGGATGGTGTCGCCGAGACCTTTCACCAGCACCTTGCAGGCCAGCCGGTTCACCCCGTTGATCCGCATCGCGTCGGACCCGCAGATTCCGTGGGCGCACGACCGCCGGAAGGTCAGGGAACCGTCAAGGTTCCACTTGACGTAGTTGAGGGCATCCAGCAGTCGATCGCTCGGGTCGAACGGCACTGGGTAGCTCTCCCAGTGTGGGTCCGTGTCGTGCTCCGGGTTGAAACGCCGGATCTTCAATGTGATCATGCGCTCTTGCGGTGGCGCGCTCTGGGGCCGGGCCTGCGACTCGGGCTCGGCTGGGGGGGCCTCGGCGATGCTCACTAGTACTTCCGCTCCATCGGCTCATAGCGGGTCACGGACACCGGCTTGTAGTCGAGCCGGATCTCCACGCCCGGGGCGGCGGGGGGCAAGGGCTGTCCCGGCGCGGCCCCGCTAGGTCCCTGCCGGAAGGCCATCGTGTGGCGCATGAAGTTCACGTCGTCGCGGTGCGGGAAGTCCTCGCGGAAGTGGCCGCCACGCGATTCGTTGCGGGCCCGCGCCGACACGACCAGCACCTCGGCAAGGTCGAGCAGGAAGCCCAGTTCGACGGCCTCCAGCAGGTCGGTGTTGTAGCGGAAGCCACGATCGGTGATGCTTGCTCGTTGGTAACGCTCTTTGAGGCCGGCGATATCGACCTCTGCCTGCTTGAGGGTCTGCTCGGTACGGTAGACCGACGCATTGACGTCCATTGTGTGCTGCAGGGCGCTGCGGATCGCGGCGACGTTCTCCGTGCCGCCGCCGTCGCGCAGGCGCACCAGCATGTCGCTCACAAACGTTGCGGGGTCGGCCGGCAGTTCCACGTGGGCCGGCAGATGGTTGGCGTAGTGGGCGGCCGCGATCCCGGCTCGTCGCCCGAAGACGTTGATGTCGAGCAGCGAATTCGTCCCGAGCCGGTTGGCGCCGTGCACGGACACGCAGGCAGCCTCGCCCGCCGCGTACAGCCCATGGACAATCTCGTAGTTGTCCGCGAGGACCTCGGCTTCGACGTTCGTCGGGATGCCACCCATCGCATAATGCGCCGTGGGCTGGATCGGGATCGGGTCGGTGTAGGGCTCTATGCCCAGGTAGGTGCGGGCGAACTCGGTGATGTCGGGCAGCTTGGCGTCGAGTTGCTCGGGCGGCAGGTGCGTGAGGTCGAGATAGACGTAGTCTGCGGCCGGGCCGCAGCCGCGCCCTTCTCGAATCTCGGTGTAGATGGCGCGCGACACCATGTCCCGCGGCGCCAGATCCTTGATTGTGGGGGCGTAGCGCTCCATGAAGCGCTCGCCGTCCTTGTTGCGCAGGACGCCGCCTTCCCCCCGGGCGCCCTCCGTGAGCAGGATTCCCATCTTCCAGATGCCGGTGGGGTGGAACTGGAAGAACTCCATGTCCTCGAGAGGCAAACCGCGCCGGTACACGATTCCCATACCGTCACCGGTCAGCGTCAGCGCATTCGACGAGACCTTGAAGACCTTCCCGAAACCCCCAGTCGAGAACACCACGCTCTTGGCCTGGAAGACATGCAACTCGCCGGTAGCCAGCTCGTAGGCCACGACACCGGCGGTGTGCCGGATGCCGTCGACTTCGGCCAGCAGGAGATCCAGCACATAGAATTCGTTGTAGAACTCGATGCCGTGCTTCACGCACTGCTGGAAAAGGGTCTGCAGAATCATGTGCCCGGTGCGGTCGGCCGCGTAACAGGCACGCCGCACGGGAGCCTTGCCGTGGTCGCGGGTGTGCCCGCCGAAACGGCGCTGGTCAATACGACCCGCTGGCGTCCGGTTGAACGGCAGCCCCATCTTCTCCAGGTCGAGGACGGCTTCGATGGCCTCCTTGCACATGATCTCGGCAGCGTCCTGGTCGACCAGGTAGTCGCCACCTTTGATCGTGTCGAAGGTGTGCCACTCCCAGTTGTCTTCCTCGACGTTCGCGAGGGCAGCGCACATGCCGCCCTGGGCGGCACCGGTGTGTGACCTCGTCGGGTAGAGCTTGGTAAGAACGGCAGTGCGGCAGCGCTTGCCCGCCTCGAGTGCGGCGCGCATCCCGGCGCCGCCCGCCCCGACGATGACCGTGTCGTATCTGTGAACCTGCATGTCAATCGCCAATGTTGGGGTTGAAGGAGAAGATGACCAGGGTGCCGAGACCCAGCACGATGCCCGCCGAAAGGTACAGCAGCATCTTCAGCCAGAACCGCGTCACGTCATTCTTCGAGTAGTCGTTGATGATGGTGCGCATTCCGTTGGTGCCGTGCAGTTCCGCGAGGACGAGTTGGAGCAGGTCCCAGATCTGCCAGAAGGGCGATGCCCAGCGACCGGCTACGAAGCCGAAGTTGAGCCGGTTCACCCCGCCGTCGAGGACATTCATTATCAGCAGGTGCCCGAGGACGAGGATGACGAGCAGCAGGCCGCTCATCCGCATGAACAGCCACGAGTACATCTCAAAGTTGGTCCGGCTGCGCTTGCCGATACGACGTGTCGTCCGGGGCGCTTCGATGACCTCCGCGGGGCCCGCGTCGTGCGGGCTCATCACGCTCGCGTTTTCTACGTCGGTGCTCATCGGCCTCAGCTTCCGAAGTACCGGGAGAAGGTGTGCTCAAGCATGAAGAACGCCGCGGGAACCATGAGCACGACGAATACGGCCAGCTCGATCCAGAGCATGGCCCGCTGGTGGCGCGTCCCCTTCGCCCAGAAGTCGACCAGCGTGATCCGCAGGCCGTTGAGCGCGTGGAAGAGCACCCCGCCGACCAGCGCCACCTCCATCACGTTGATGAGGGGGTTCTTGTAGAGGTCGAGGACCTTGTCATAGGTGTTCGGGGACACGCGGACGAGCGCTGTGTCGAGAACGTGGGCAAACAGAAAGAAGAAGATCAGCACGCCGGTGATGCGGTGCGCGACCCAGGACCACATGCCCTCCCGGCCGCGATACAGCGTGCCTGCCGGCATCTTCGCCACTCGCACCCTCCGCCATCTCGTGTCGTCCTGTCGTGATCCCATCCGCCAAGCGCTGGGACCAGTCGAGGATAGCCCTCCTGCCACGTGGGGCGATTCGTGCACCGCCGGTGAGGGACGCCTCCGGGCCCGCCGGGCGCCTGCCCCAGCTTGTCTGGCCGGACTACGGCCCGGCCGTTCGTCACCGCCGCTGCCCGCGGTGGGAGGCCGTGAGGCGGGCTACTTCTCCCGGGTCAGCGTGTTGCTGACCTTGTCGGCGACCGCTTCCGCGAGGCCGATCGGGCCGGGATGCTCTTCCTCGTCGGGCGGCTCCTCGCCGTCGTTCGCCGCACCGGCCTGTTCCTCGTCCGCCCCGGCTCCCAAGCGCACGGCGGCGCGTCCGTCGTCGTGATCTCCGCCCTCAATGAAGACTTCCAGGTCGTAGACGCCGGGCTCGGCCACCCGCCGGGAGCGCACGACTCCCAGCGAGGCCAGCACGGCCAGCGCCGCGTCGTTGTTCACACGCACCGATGCGGTCAGGTAGTCGATGCCCTGCCGGCGGGCCTCCCGGGCAAGGGCGAGGCCCAGCGCGGCGCCCGCGCCGGTGCCGTGCCAGTCGTCGTCCACCGCGAAGCTGATCTCTGCGCTGCCCGGGACGTGCTGATTGCACACGAGGCGCCCGACGCCGATGGGGCTGCCGTCCGGCCCGAGCAGGACGAGCGCGATGTGGTTCACACCGTCGACGGGGTCGATCAGACCATCCATGATCTTCTCGGGGACGCCATGCGCGAAGGTGGTGAAGAACCGCCGGTACTGGGACTCCGGGGACTGCCGCTCGATTCCCGCCCGCAGTGCCCCTCGGTCCGCGTTGACCAGCGGCCGGACCGAGCAAGGCCTTCCGTCGCGCAATCTCAGGGCGCCCTTGTCAACCACCTCTCCAGGGTGCACCACTCGGGTGAACCGCGGGGTGTGATCTTGAACTCACAGTAGGCCGGCGGCAACGGGGCGCCAGGCCTGACGCCAAGCCCGTCCCCCCGGATGCCCGCTTCCCAGCCCGGGAACCCGCCAACAGCTCCGGGTGGTGACGCGCTCGGGCCCCCGACTCGTAGTCTCTTGCCATGACGGATCGACTGAGCGAGTCCGGCGAACCGATCAAGCCGGTCTACGGGCCGGACGACCTGCCGCCCGACCTTGCGGAGAGGCTGGGCAAGCCCGGCTCCTACCCGTTCACCCGCGGTGTCTACCCGAACATGTACACGGGTCGGCCCTGGACCACCCGTCAGTACGCCGGGTTCGGAACCGCGAAGGAGTCCAACGAGCGCTACAAGGACCTCGTGGCGGCGGGCGCCGGTGGGCTCTCCGTGGCCTTCGACCTGCCCACCCAGATGGGCTACGACTCCGACGACCCGGTCGCATCCGGGGAGATCGGGAAGGTCGGGGTGGCGATCGACTCGCTGGAGGACATGCGGATTCTCTTCGACGGCATCCCGCTGGACAAGGTCTCGACGTCGATGACCATCAACGCCCCGGCCAGCGTCCTGCTGCTGCTGTACCAACTGACCGCCGAGCAACAGGGCGTCGAGGGTCCCAAACTCACGGGCACGCTCCAGAACGACGTGCTCAAGGAATACATCGCCCGGGGCACCTACATCTACCCGCCCCGGCCGTCGTTGCGGATGGTCAGCGACATCTTCGCCTACTGCCAGGACGAAATGCCGCGCTGGAACACGATCTCCATTTCCGGCTACCACATGGCCGAGGCGGGCGCCACCCCCGCTCAGGAGATCGCATTCACCCTGGCGAACGGGGTTGCCTACGTCGAAGCCGCCATGAAGGCGGGCCTGCACGTCGATGACTTCGCGCCGAGGCTGTCCTTCTTCTTCGTGGCGCGCACCACGTTCCTGGAAGAGGTCGCCAAATTCCGGGCCGCCCGCCGCATCTGGGCCAAGATCATGCGGGAGCGTTTCGGCGCCGAGAACCCGAAGTCGTTGATGCTGCGGTTCCACACCCAGACCGCCGGCGTGCAGCTCACTGCCCAGCAGCCCGAGGTCAACCTGATTCGGGTCGCCGTGCAGGCGCTGGGGGCCGTGCTGGGGGGCACGCAGAGCCTGCATACCAACTCCTACGACGAGGCCATTGCGCTGCCCACCGTCAAGGCCGCAACCCTCGCGGTGCGCACCCAGCAGGTGCTCGCGTACGAGACGGACGTCACCTCCACTGTTGACCCGTTCGCGGGGTCGTACGCGGTGGAGTCCATGACCGACGCCGTCGAGCGCCAGGCGATAGACCTGATCAACATGGTCGAGGACCGTGGTGGCGCTGTGTCCGCGATCGAGCAGGGGTTCCAGAAGGGCGAGATCGAACGGTCCGCCTACAAGGTGGCCTGCGAGATCGAGGACGGCAGCCGGACGGTGGTCGGCGTCAACCAGTTCCGGTCCGAGTCCGAGGAACATTACGTCCCGCTGCGGGTGAACCCGCTGATCGAGGCCGAGCAGCGGGAACGGCTGAGCCGGCTACGGGCCGGGCGCGACAACGCCGCCGTCGATCAGGCTCTGAAGGATCTGCGCGACGCGGCTGCCGGTTCGGACAACGTCATGTTCCCGATGCGGGACGCGCTGCGCTCGCTGGCGACGGTTGGCGAGGTCTGCCACGCGCTGCGGGACGTCTGGGGCGTGCACGTGCCGAACGACGCGTTCTGACGCCGGCGAGCGCCGGCGGCATCGCGAGGACCACGTGGCCGACGTCTTCGCACGTGGTGGTCGCCACGGCAGGGCCGTTGCCGCAGGCTGTCGCGAGACCCAGGACCACCATGACCGTCAGCCCGAGGGCCGGCTATTTGGGCGAACGCATGCTGGCCTATCGGCACGATTGCTCCGGGCTGACGGGGGCTCCTCCGTTGCGGGGCCCCTAGGCTGACGGGCGGGGGTTCAGTGATGCGGGGCCGGTCAGCGATGGCGGGCCCAGAGTGGGCCGGGATCAGGGGTGTCCGAGCGTCTCGATCGTGGGGTCGTGCTCGTGGCGGACCATCTGGATCCGTACGAGCGGGTCGAGCTCGCCGTTTTGGCCTCGGTTCGGCCGCCGCTGCGCCGCCTGCAGCTGCGACCCCGGCTGGAGCGGTTCCTGGGCGTTTTGATGTCGCGGCGGCGCGTCATCGTCCTCACCAACCAGCGTTTGCTGATCCTGCGGGCGGGTGAGGCGGCGACCGCGGACGACTGGTTCGACGTGCAGCTCGACCGGAGGCGCGTGCGCGCCGACGTCGTGCGCGAGCACGGCGGCGCCCTGTTCACTGTCAAGCTCATGACGAGCGTGCGCACTCAGACCGCGGCCTTCAAACGCAAGGAGGACGCGATCGTGCTCGCTCGCGCGTTGGGTGCGCCTGACTGACGGGGCCGATCCTGCACTGACTGCCGTATCCAGGTTCGCGCGGAAAGCGCCTGCGCGGCAGCAGGTCCCGCGTTTCGGGACGGTCGGCCCTGACGGATACCGGCTGCCGGGACGAGAATGACCGTGAATGGAGGTGATTCCGGTGCGCCTGACACTGACTGACATTGAGGCCGCTGAGCTCAAGGAGACGCTGGTCACGGTCCTGGACGATCTGGCCGTCGAACTGCGCCGTACCGAGGGTCACGACTACCGCCGCCTGCTCAAGATCCGACGGGATACGCTGCACGGCATCCTGGTCCAGCTCGACCCGGAGGGCGCGGCGCTGCGGGAGCAAATCGGCTGAGGCCATGCTGGCTGGGGGCGACCCTGGCTGGGGCCATGCTGGCTGGGGGCGACCCTGGCTGGGGTACTGGCTGGGACGGCCGTGACCGCACGTCGAGCCGTCCTGCCGGGGCGGGCTTTCGGGGTGACCGGCTGCAGCCCGCCCGCCGAATCGGCTGCTGCGGCACACTGAAGCTGCTGGCCTGCTGATCGTCTGGCAGGGCACGCCGACCGCCGGGGAGGTGCGGGGTGCGGATCCCGTTCCAGTCGTCGCCGCGATCGAGCGTGGGCATCGAGTGGGAACTGGAGATCGTCGACCCGTCGACCCGGCAGCTCGCGAGCGAGGCCACCGCGATCCTGGAGGAACTGGGCCGGGGCCACTCGCAAGGATTACACCCGAAGGCCAAATACGAGCTGCTGCAGTGCACGGTAGAGATCATCACAGGTGTGTGCCAGACCGTGCACGAGGCGAAGGCCGACCTCGCGGGTACGCTCGCGGAGGTGTCCGCCGCGGCGGGCCACCGGGGCCTGGCGATGATGTGCAGCGGGACGCACCCGCTCAGCGACTGGGCGGCGCAAAAGATCAGTCCGGACCCGCGGTACGCGAAGCTAATCGACGACATGCAGTGGCCGGCGCGGCGGTTGCAGATCTTCGGCGTCCACGTGCACGTCGGGGTTCGCGGGCCGGAGAAGGCGATTCCGATCGTCAATGCGTTGACGGACTACATCCCGCATTTCCTGGCGCTGTCCGGGTCGTCACCGTATTGGAAGGGGCGCGACACCGGGCTGGCGTCCTGCCGGTCGAAGGTGTTCGAGAGCCTGCCCACCGCGGGACTGCCGTACCAGCTTTCCGGGTGGGAGGAGTTCGAGGAGTTCATGCAGACTCTCGTCTCCTCCAAGACGATCGAGAGCATCCGGGAGGTCTGGTGGGACATCCGGCCGCATCCCAACTTCGGGACCGTCGAGCTGCGGATCTGTGATGGGTTGCCGACTCTGCGGGAAGTGGGGGCGATGGCCGCGCTCTCGCAGTGTCTGGTCGACCAGCTCAGCCATCAGCTGGACCGCGGATACCGGCTGCCCACCCCACGGAGCTGGATCGTCCGGGAGAACAAGTGGCGGGCGGCGCGCTACGGTCTGGACGCTCAGATCATCTCTGCCGATTCGGGGGAGACCCAGTGCCTGCGGGACGCGATCGAGGAACTCGTCGAGGAGTTGCGGCCGGTCGCCGAGCGGCTGGGCTGCCTGACCGAGCTGCACGATACCCGGCTGATCCTGCAAGGGGGAGCAAGCTATGAGCGGCAGCGGGCGGCCGCGGCGGCGTCCGGGGGTGCTATGACCGCAGTCGTGGACAGCCTGTTGCAGGAGATGCGCACCGATACCCCCAGCGACGTGTCCGACGTCATCGATCTCGATTCGGTCTGCGGGAAGCCCGGTGCGGCCGATCGCGCATCGACAGACGCCGCCCCCGGGGCGGGCGCGTCCCCGCCCATCCCGCCTGCTCCTGAGGCTCCGCGGGCGTGAGCAGCTCCCCCACTCGAGAGTCGTCGACACCGGAAGCGCTGGACCATGTCGCCGGCCGCTGGCTGGCCCGCCACGAGCCCGAGCTCGGCAGGATGCGGCGCTACCTGCACGCGCGCCCTGAGCTCGGGCGGCAGGAGTTCGAGACAACGCGCTATCTGGCGGCCCGGCTGGCCGAGGTGGGACTGCGGCCGGTACTGCTTCCGCACGGCTGCGGCCTGTGGGTGGACGTGGGGCCGCGGGCGGACGTCGCCCTGGCCGACGCGACGGCACCCGGTCGGCGCCGTCCCACGCTCCTGCTTCGCGCCGACATCGACGCCCTTCCGCTCGACGACGAGACCGAGACGGACTACCGGTCGGTCACGCCCGGCGTGAGCCACGCCTGCGGCCACGACGTGCACACGACGATCCTGCTCGGAACCGGGCTCGCGCTCGCCGCGCGGCATGCCCGGACCCCGCTGCCCGGCACTGTCCGGCTGCTCTTCCAGCCGGCCGAGGAGCTCATGCCAGGTGGGTCGCTCGACGCGATCGACGCTGGCGCGCTTGCCAACGTGTCGTGCGCTCTCGCGCTGCATTGCGACCCGGCCATAGATGTCGGGAAGGTAGGCCTGCGGGTCGGGCCGGTGACTGCTGCGAGCGATCAGCTGGAGGTCACCCTGCGCGGGCCCGGCGGCCACACGTCGCGGCCGCAGAACACCGTGGACCTCGTCTACGCGCTGGGCCGCCTGGTCACCGAGCTGCCGGCGACGCTGACGCGCCTGGTGGATCCGCGCACTGCCATGTGCGTGGTGTGGGGCCAGGTCAGCGCGGGCTCGGTACCCAATGCGATCCCGCGGACCGCACTCGCGCGCGGCACGGTCCGGCTGCTCGACCGGGACACCTGGCGGAGCGCGCCAGACCTCGTCGAGCGGGTGGCCCACCAGGTCGTGGCACCCTACGGCGCCGAGGTGAGCCTGTCCTACACGCGGGGCGTCCCGCCGGTCGTCAACGATCCCGGCGTGACCCACCTATTCGAGCGCGCGGCCGTCGCCTCACTGGGGCCGGAGGCCGTGGTGAGCACCGGCCAGTCACTGGGCGGGGAGGACTTCGCGTGGTACCTGGAGCACGTCCCCGGCGCGCTCGCCCGACTCGGCACGCGCACCCCCGGCGGGCCGACCTACGACCTGCATCAGGGCCGTTTCGACGTGGACGAGCGCGCACTGGGGGTCGGGGTGCACCTGCTCACCGCCGCCGCCTTGCTTGCTCTCGATGCAAGGGCGGGCGTTGGACCCCAGAACCTGCCTGTCCGGCAGGACTCATGACCGGGAGCGCCGGCGTGCCTCATCGTTGGGTAGACCTCGTCCGTATCCACGGTCGGGACCCCACGGGCACCTGCTGACCGCCAGCCTCCAACACGTAACGTAACCATCGCACCGTGTCGGCAGTCGGCACAGCTACCTGGCACGGAACGTTCCGAGCCGTCTGTTGCGGGGGGGTGCGAAATCAGGGGCCCTCGGAGCCGCCGGTCACCCGAGGGACTGTGGCGGTCGTCGGGTGCTGGGACAGCAAGGCGTCGCCGGCCACCCACTTTTCCCACGGCCGCGCCCAGTCGGTGCCGTCCTGGTCCAACTCGGGGGCGCGGGTGTAGTTGATCACATTGATGATGTCGCCGACCTGGCTGAAGTAGTAGAACCACTCGGCGTTGGCCGGTGAAGCGTTGACGCAGCCGTGTGAGACGTTGGCATACCCCTGTGACCCCGTAGACCACGGAGCCGAATGCACGAACTCGCCGCCGCTGGTGAAGTTGACGTCCCACTCGGAGGTGAGACGGTAGCTGTCGGCCGGGTTGGTCGCTGTGTTCGTCGTGTCGAAGACCATGGATGGCGACTTGAACAGGACGTTGTGCGGCCCGCCCATGGTCGGCCGTTCCGGGCGCCCGCCACTGATCGGGAACGTGCGCACGACCTGGCCGTTGCTTGCCACGGTCATGGTGTGGGCCACCAGGTCCACGATGCTCACGTGGGCGTCCCCGATGGAGAAGTCGACCGACCGGGTTTGGGTGCCCCACACGCCGTCACCGGCGTCCAACCCGGCCAGGTTGAGCCGGAGGGTCACCTTCTCGCCGCTCGGCCACGGCAGGCGCGGCCGGTAGCGCACCTGGGTCGAGCTGAACCAGTTCCAGGCGCCCTCGACCGGCCGGCTCAGCGTCAATTCCAGCCGCTTCTGCACGGCTGCCCGGTTGAGTACCGGCCGGTTGAAGTTCACCACGATAGGCGTCCCGATACCGACGACGGCGCCCCCGTATGGCTGCACATCGGTGGTCAGGACGTGCTGCGGGGACATGGCCGTGAAGGCTGCGATCGAGGTTGTGACGAGGTCGCCCGCCCCCGCTGCTGTTGCCGAAACCTGGTATCGGGTTCCAGGCTGGACGGCGTCCGAGCTGGTCCAGGTCGTGCGGTAGGTGTCGAAGGTGCCGTTCAGGGAGCCCATTTCCGAGGTCACGCGTACGTCGCGCAGGGTGCCGTTCGCTGTGCTGACGCGAACGGGTACGTCGAGGCGGACATTCGAGGTGCCGTCGGCTGGGGTGATCGTCATGGTCGGCGGAACGCCGGGCTCGATATGGGGGGCCCCTGAAGGCGCGTTACCGCTCCCGCCGGGGCCGCAGGCCGCCAGCGCCGCAAGAGCCAGGAGCGCCACTGCCGCTGCGCCCATTCGCCGGCGGACCGCCGCGCCCATCGGCAGTCGGGTCGCCCGGGACAATCGGGAGGTCCGGGACGGTGGGGACGGTCGGGGCCGGTCCCGCTCGCCGTCCGCGACTTGAGTGCCGGGGCGACGCGCTCGGGGGGCCTGTCGAGCTCCCCGCATCGCTACCCCCTCGATGGTGCGGACACGCCGCCCCATATGCATTGTCGGCCGGGATCCTGGTGATTTGATTCCATGGAGCGGTGTGAGCTTGGCGGCACCTCTGACGCGGTGCCGCCCTGCGTGACCTGTCCGCGGCAACTATGCACCCCGCCCCGCAGGGAGTTGTTGGGGGGTAGAGGAGTTGACTGGCCGTTGCGCCGGCCGGACCGTTTAGCTCTTCTTCGCGTACGTGGCGGCGCCGGAGGCGAAGAAGAGCATCATGCACGGCACTCCGCGGATCCAGGCGTCGTGACCAGGCAGGGCGTGAAAGCCGTCCCCGGGACCGGGAGCCGTCATTCATTTGGATCATCATTCGGCCGGACATCCAGAAGCCTTTGTGGGCCACGGCACAGGTGTGGGCCACCTCACAGGAGTCGGTGGCCCACGATCGGCTTCACGCATTCCGACCAACGCGACCCGGGCTCGAATACCGCCCGGCTGCCAACTGCCCAGCGGTATCAGTCCCGGATGCGCTCGCTCTCGGACTGCTCGCTGGCCGCCCCCCGATCAGTTGGTGTCTGGGTGCCCGGGCGCTCCGGCTCGGCTCCCGCGTACGCCTCCGCTTCCGGCTCCGCCGGAACCGCGCCCCGCCGCCGCCGCGGCGGCGGCACCAGGTGCGCGAGCGCGATCTCTCGGGCCGGCTCCGGGTGCGCCTTGGACGGCGGCACGCGCAGCACCTTCGCCACCCAGTCGGGCAGGTACCAATTCCACCGGCCCAACAGAGACACGAGCGCCGGCACGAGCAGGGCGCGCACGATCGTCGCGTCGAGCAGGATGCCGAAACCGAGCGCGGTCGCGAACAGCTTGATGTCGGTCTGCGGCCCGCTCGCCAGCGAGAGGAACGCGAGGAACAGCACCAGGGCTGCGCTGGTGACCAGGCGTCCGGTTCGAGCCAGGCCCCTTACGACGGCCATGTCGGTCGATTCCGACTTGTCGTATTCCTCCCGCATCCTGGCGAGAATGAACACCTCGTAGTCCATGGACAGGCCGAACAGGAACGCGAACACCATCAGGGGTAACCAGAACGTGATCGCTCCGGTCGCCTTGATCCCGAAGATGGCCTCCGACCCCCAGCCGTATTGCCAGAACATCACCATGAAGCCGAAGGTCGCGGCTACCGAGATGAGGTTCAGCACGACCGCCTTGAGCGGCAGCAACACCGATCGGAAGGCGCGGACCAGCAGGATGTAGGAGAGCAGCACGATCAGGCCGAGCATGAGCGGGAAGTTGCCGTATACCGCCTTCAGGTAGTCGATCTGCAGTGCCCCGACGCCGGTCACGCCGATGACCCCAGGCTGCCCGTCGACGGCGCTCTTGACGTCCTTGACGACCTGGACGCTGTCGGCGGTCGAGGTCTCTTGGTCGGGGATCGCGATGAGTACCGACGTTCCTTCGCGGTTCGACCCGGGGCCGAGGGGGTGGTAGGCGTCCACGACGCCGGGCACGCCCTGCAGGGTCGGGACGGTAGGCGCCGCCGCGGCGCGATCCGTCAGGACCTCGATCGGCGTCAGGATGCCGGTCGGCACTCCGTTGTCTTCCAGGGTCTTGAGGGCCTCGTAGGCGGGGCCGCTCTTCGCCAGCGACGCGGAGCTTGCCAGCCCGATCTTGATATTGAACACGGGGATGAGCAGGATGACGAGAACGGCCATCGCGAGGGCAGCCGCCCACCAACGGCGCCGCACGATCCAGATGCCCCAGCGTGTCCAGCTGCGGCTCGCCTCGGCCTCGTGGCGGATCCGCGGCCAGTCCACCCGCGGGCCGATGCCGGCCAGGATCGCCGGCAGCAGCGTGAGCGAGACGATGACGCTCACCAGCGGAATGAGCATGCCCCCGAAGCCGATCGAGCGCAGGAACGGCACCGGCAGCGCGATGAGTGCCGCGAGGCCGATCGCGACCGTGACGCCGCTGAAGACGACCGCCTTGCCCGCGGTGCGCATGGAGGCGACGACCGCGGACGAATTGTCCAGGCCGTACGCCCGCTCCTCGCGCCATCGGGTGACGACCAGCAGCGAGTAGTCGATCGCGACGCCCAGGCCGATGAGCGAGACCAGGAACTGGACGATGAACGAGACGTCGGTGAGGTAGGTGACCCCGAGCAGGATCAGGAAGGTCGACAGGATCGACACCGCCGCGATGGCGAGCGGGACGAGCGCCAGGAACGAGGCGAAGACAAAGGCCAGTACCGCCAGGGCGCCGAGGGCCCCCAGCATGGTCTCCAGCAGGACGCCCGGCCCGCTGTTCTGCCCGTTGGTGGACAGCTCTCCGATGCCGGTGATAGCCGCGGTGGCTCCCGGCGGTGCGTTCGCGATCAACGCCGCCTCGAGCTGCTTGGACTCCGGCGAGGAGAAGCTCCGCGGGATCGGGGTAAAGGCCAAGGCGTACTGCACGGAACCGCCGGCGACGACGAAGCTCTGGTCGCGGGTGTCCGCGAAGTCGACGATGCGGGCCTGCGGCACCGCGGCACCGACCTTGGCGAACGTCGCGGTGACCGCCGCCTGCGGCAGCGGGGTGCCGTCCTTGCTGGTCAGCACCAGGATGCTCGGCTGCTGCTCGCCGCCGTTGCCGTAGATCTCGTTGACCTTGACCGAGGTCTCGTGCCCCGGTTGGCCGGGCAGGGAGAAGTCGAAGCTCAGCCGGTCGACGGTCTTTTGGGTGGTGGCCAGGGCGGCGATGAGGATGACCGCCCAGGCCAGCAGGACGAGTCGGCGATGATGCAAGACGAAGCGGGCAAGGCGTCCCATACCTGATATCTCCCGATGGTCGGGGCCCGGGCGACTTGGCCCAGGACGCGCTTACTTTGCTTAGGCAAGGCTAATGCGGACTGTCATGTCTCGCCAACGGTTCGGCAGGGGCGGGAACGCAAGTCGGCCGCGTAGTCGTCCGGCGCGCCTGCGGCCTCCGCAGCCTCGGCGATCAAGCCGAGGAAGCGGGCCGACGGTAACCCGCCCTCGTAGGCGTTGAGCACGTACGTCCAGGCCAGGACGTCCCCGTCGAGCGTGGAGACCCTTACCTTGATCTTGCTGTAGGTGCTCAGCGGCGCACCCTGCCAGGAGTCGAGCTGCTCCTCGTCGGTGCGGGTCACGTCGTAGAGCATGACGTAGACGGCGCTGCCCGGTTCCTCGACGATCGTCGCGAGCGAACCTTCCCAGCCGACTTCCTCCCCCCCGAAGGTCAGGCGCCACCCGGCCAGCCATCCCGACCCCCGTACGGGGGAGTGCGGGCACCGCTGCACCATCTGGTCCGGGTCCATGTTGGTCCCGTACGCGGCGTACAAGGCCATGCAGGCACACTAGAGCGGGCCACGGGACGCCTGTGCCCGTTTGGCCAGCGAGCCTGTTGCGGCGTCCGGATCGCGGCGGCGGGCGCGGTAGGCGCAGCGCGGGGACGGCGGGAGGTGTCCGTGACCCGAATCGGAATCATCGGCGGGGGCCCCGCCGGGTATGAGGCGGCGATGGTCGCGGCTCAACTCGGTGCCGATGTCACCATCGTCGACCGGGACGGGATCGGCGGCGCCTGTGTCCTGACCGACTGCGTGCCGTCGAAGACTCTCATCGCCACCGCCAATCTGATCACCAGGATGTCCACAGCCGGCGGGCTTGGGGTGTCGCTGCGCGGCCCCGACGGGCTGACCCGCCCGATGTCCTGGGAGGAGGGCGGCTCCCTGCCGCCGCCGGATTTCTTCTGCGTCGACATGGGGCACGTGTACCGCAGGGTGCTCGATCTGGCTTCCGCCCAGTCGCGCGACATCGAAGGCGGGTTGAGCCGCGCGGGTGTTCGGGTCGTCCGCGGCGAGGGCCTGCTCATCTCCGAACACAGCGTGGTACTCAACACTGGCGCGCGCGTCGAGGCCGACTTCCTGCTCTTCGCCGTGGGAACCCAGCCCCGGGTCATTCACGGGTTGGAGCCCGACGGCAACCGCGTCGTCAACTGGACGCAGATCTACAATTTGCCCGGGCTCCCGGAGCACCTCATCGTGGTCGGCTCCGGGGTGACGGGCGTCGAGTTCGCCTCCGCCTTCCGCGCACTCGGGTCCCGGGTCACCCTCGTCTCTTCGCGTGAGCGCGTCCTGCCCGGTGAGGACCCCGACGCGGCTGAGGTCATCGAGGACGTCTTTCGCCGGCGGGGTATCAAGGTCATCAGTCAGACCCGCGCCGTGTCGGCCCAGTCCACCCCCACCGGGGCGCAGGTCGGGCTCAACAACGGCCGAACGATCGAGGGCTCCCACGCCCTGCTCGCGATCGGCTCGGTGCCCAGGACCCACGGCATCGGACTGGAGCCGGCCGGGGTGCGGCTCGATCGCGGGGGCTACATCGGGGTGGACCGGGTCTCCCGAACCTCGGTGCCATCGATCTATGCGGCCGGCGACTGCACCGGCGTGCTGCCACTGGCCTCGGTTGCCGCAATGCAGGGTCGCATCGCGATGTGGCATGCGCTCGGGGAGGCCGTGCAGCCGCTGCGGCTCGACGTGGTCTCGTCCAGCGTGTTCACCGATCCGGAGGTGGCCTCCGTCGGGGTCACCCAGGCGCAGGTCGACAAACGCGAAGTCACCGCGAACGTGGTCAAGCTGCCGCTTTCCGGCAATGCTCGGGCCAAGATGCAGGGCCTGCGGGACGGGTTCGTGAAGATCATGGCAAGACCGGGGACCGGGACGGTGCTCGGCGGCGTCGTCGTGTCGCCGCGGGCGAGCGAACTGATCCTGGCGGTCACGATTGCCGTTCAGAACGCGCTAACGGTCGAGCAGCTCACCCACACGTTCGCGATCTACCCGTCCATGTCGGGCTCGATCACCGAGGCGGCCCGGCAACTCATGGGGCACGGGCCGGGGCCGGCGTTGCACTGAGGGGCGCGTCGGTCACGGTGCAGTAGTGACCGATCAGGTGCAGTGTGTGCGCCGTTCAGGACGCGTGGGAGTCGGCTGGCTCGGCGGCGGTGGGGTCGGCTGCGGTGGGGTCGGCTGCGGTGGGGTCGGCTGCGCGGGCTTCGGCTGCGCGGGCTTCCTCGTCCCACTCGTCCTCGTCAGCGCACGAGTCGACGACCGGGGGCAGCCCGTTGATGCGCAGGCGGCGGTTCCGGAATGAACCGCTCATCGCCAGCGACAGCCCGGCAGTCCACAGCAGGATGCCGACCGCAATGGGGATGCGCAGCTGGAGGCTCCCGGGTACGGCCATGAACAGGACGGAAAACGGGATGGCCAGCAGCACCGGCCGCAGTACCACGCGGCGCCGCCATCCAGGCCCGGTGAGGTCCTGACGAACCCATTCGCGGTGTTCGGGGGGCAATGCGCCCCCGGCCGCGTTGTAGATCCGGCCCATGAACGAGGGCGGGACGACCTCGGCCTGCGATGCGCCCTGCGCGCTCTCCGCGCCCTGCGCGCCCGCGTTCAGTCCTTGATCTCGCACAGCACAGCCCCGCTGGTCACGACATCGCCGATCTTGGCATGGAGGCCGGATACCGTTCCACTCTTGTGAGTGGTGATCGGCTGTTCCATCTTCATGGCCTCGAGCACCACGATCGTATCCCCGGCTCCGACCGGCGTCCCCTCAGCGACCGCAACCTTGACGATCGTCCCCTGCATGGGGCTCGTGACCGCGTCGCCGCTGACCGCTTTGGCCGAGGTGCCTCCGGAGCGGCGCCTGGGCGCGGCCCCCCGAGCGTCGCGGCCACCGGAAGCAGCTCCCACGACGAGCCCGCCCGGCAGGACGACCTCGATGCGGCGGCCGTCCACCTCGACCGTGAGGCTCTCGCGCTCGGCAGGCTCCTGCGCTTGCGTCGCATCGGTGCCGGCAGAAAACGGTGGGACGGTGTTGGCGAACTCGGTCTCGATCCAGCGGTTGTGCACCCGGAACGGCTCGTCGGTGAAGTCCGCTTCCCGGAGCAGCGCCCGGTGGAAGGCAAGCACCGTCGGCATGCCCTCGACGACCATCTCGTCCAGCGCCCGGCGCGAACGCTCGATGGCCTCCCGGCGGTTCCTCCCGTGCACGATCACCTTCGCCAGCAGGGAGTCGAAGGCGCCGCTGATGACGCTGCCCGCCTCGACGCCGGCGTCCACCCGGACCCCGGGGCCGGCCGGGGCGACGAACCTGGTCACCGTGCCCGGGCTGGGCAGGAAGCCCCTGCCCGCGTCCTCGCCGTTGAGGCGGAACTCGATGGCGTGCCCGCGCGGCTCGGGGTCGTCGAAGTCCAGCGGCTGGCCGTCGGCGATCCGGAACTGCTCCCGGACGAGGTCGATGCCCGCGGTCTCCTCGGTGACCGGATGCTCCACCTGCAGGCGCGTGTTCACCTCGAGGAACGAGACCGTGCCGTCCGCGGCGACCAGGAACTCCACCGTGCCCGCCCCGACGTAGCCGGCAGCCTTGCACAGCGCTCTGGACGCCGAGTAGAGCGACTCGCGCTGCCCGTCGGTGAGGAACGGGGCCGGGGACTCCTCGACGAGCTTCTGGTAGCGCCGCTGCAAGGAGCAATCGCGCGTCCCGACGACGACAATCTTGCCGAACCTGTCCGCCAGGACCTGGGTCTCGACGTGCCGGGGCCGGTCGAGGAAGCGCTCCACGAAGCATTCCCCGCGTCCGAAGGCCGCCACTGCCTCGCGGACGGCACTCTCGTAGAGGTCAGCCACCTCGTCCAGGGCGCGGGCGACCTTGATCCCACGCCCGCCACCGCCGAACGCGGCCTTGATGGCGATGGGCGGACCGTACTTCTCGGCGAAGGCGAGCACCTCGTCCACGCCGTTGACCGGGTCAGCGGTGCCGGGCGCTAGGGGCGCGCCCACAGCAAGGGCGATGTGACGGGCCTGGGTCTTGTCGCCGAGCCTGCGGATGGCCTCGGGCGGCGGCCCGATCCAGTGCATGCCGGCGCCGATCACAGCGTCGGCGAAGTCGGCGTTCTCCGCGAGAAACCCGTACCCGGGGTGCACCCCGTCCGCTCCGGCCTTCCGCGCGACCTCGATGATCTTGTCGATGCGGAGGTAGCTGTCGCCTGCGGTCGAGCCGCCCAGCCCGTACGCCTCATCGGCCATCCGGACATGCAGGGCTTCCAAGTCAGGCTCGGCGTAGACCGCGACCGACCCGATCCCGGCGTCCCGGCAGGCGCGACCGACCCGGACGGCGATCTCGCCCCGGTTCGCGATGAGGATCTTGCGCACGTGCGGCTCCGGATCTAATGGCGGACGACCCAGGCGCAGTCTAGGGGGGCCCAGGTCACAAGGTGGACGGACGAACGGCGGGGACCTCACCAACTGGCGCGGGTTCGGGTGCCTTTGTCCAGCCCGGACAGGCGCCAGGCGCCTGGGCCTTGGACAATCGGGCGGCGCAACGCCGCGCTCCGCGACGACCAGCCGGCCTGTGGTGCCCAGCGGCCGGGAGCGCCCTCTGGTGCGCGGGCGGCAGCCAGCACGGCGAGCAGCGCAGCGAGCTCCTCAGAGCTGGGTTCGCCTCGCACGACGCGAACGGGCTTCGACTCGGCGGGTCGATCGCTGCCGGCCGCGTTCACAGGGGAATGTTCCCATGCTTTTTGGGCGGCAGGCTCTCCCGCTTGGTCCGCAGCAGCCGCAGGGCCTTGATGACCTCGCGGCGCGTCTCGGCGGGGGCGATCACCGCATCCACGTAACCGCGTTCCGCCGCCTGGTAGGGGTTGGCGAACGCCCGGGAGTACTGCTCGATGAGTTCGGCCCTCCTGGCCTCCACGACCTCGGGATCTTCGCTGGCCCGGGCGAGTGACCTGCGGTGAATGATGTTGACGGCCCCTGCGGCTCCCATGACGGCGATCTCGGCTGTGGGCCACGCGAGCTCGATGTCCGATCGCAGGTGCTTGGAGCCCATGACGACGTAGGCGCCGCCATATGCCTTGCGCGTGATGACCGTGACCTTCGGAACCGTCGCCTCGGAGTAGGCGTAGATGAGCTTCGCGCCGCGCCGGATGATGCCTTGCCACTCCTGGTCGGTACCCGGGAGGAAGCCGGGGACATCGACGAAGGTCAGGATCGGAACGTTGAACGCGTCGCAGGTGCGCACGAACCGGGCCGCCTTCTCCGAGGCGTCAATGTCGAGGGTCCCCGCGAAACTCAGCGGCTGGTTGGCCACTACGCCGACGCTGCGGCCGTCCACGCGTGCGTAGCCGCACACGATGTTGTGCGCGAACTGCTCATGGACCTCCAGGAACTCGCCGTCGTCGACCACGAGCTCGACGATCTTCCTCATGTCGTACGGGACGTTCGGGCTGTCCGGCATGAAGGAGTCCAGCGGCGGGACCAGCTCTTGCGTCACGTCGGCCACCTCGTCGTAGGCGGGCGGCTCCTCCAGGTTGTTGCTCGGCAGGTAGGACAGGATGGCCCTGGCCAGGTCCAGGCAGTCGGGCTCGTCGGCGGCCATGAAGTGGGCGACGCCACTCTTGCTGTTGTGGGTGTGTGCCCCGCCGAGTTCCTCGAAGCCGACGTCCTCCCCGGTGACCGTCTTGATCACGTCGGGACCGGTGATGAACATGTGCGAGGTCTGGTCGACCATCAAGGTGAAGTCGGTGATGGCCGGCGAGTAGACGGCCCCGCCCGCGCACGGTCCCATGATCAGCGAGAGCTGCGGCACCACCCCGGAGGCCATGACGTTCCGATAGAAGATCTCGCCGTAGAGCCCGAGGGATACCACGCCCTCCTGGATTCGCGCGCCGCCCGAGTCGTTGATGCCGATGACCGGGCACCCCATCTTCAGGGCCAGCTCCATGATCTTGATTATCTTCTCGCCGAAGACCTCGCCGAGGGAGCCGCCGAACACGGTGAAGTCCTGGCTGAACAGGCACACAGGCCGGCCGTCCACGGTCCCGAAGCCGGTGATCACACCGTCGCCGTAGGGGCGTTTCTTGCCCACGTCGAAGTCGTGGGCGCGGTGGCGAGCGAACTGATCGAGCTCGACGAACGAGCCCGGGTCGAGGAAGGCCTCGACCCGTTCCCGAGCCGTCATGCGATGTTCGCCGTGCCGCCTCTCGACGACGATCTCGCTGCCGGCGTGCAGAGCGTCGTGCGAGCGGGACCGCAGGTCCGCGATGCGCCCGGCGGTGGTCTTGAGGTCTGGGCCCGTGGCACCG
>JADGOW010000147.1 GCA_017882765.1 Frankiaceae bacterium | reverse complement strand
CCCGGGCCTCACGGGCGGCGAGCCGATGCGCCCGCCGGCGAGTCCGCATGCGGCCCCAACCGGGCAGCGGGAGCCACCGCCTGATCCCCACACGCCCGGGGACCGCGCCGAGCCGTCCCCCACGCCTTCTCCCGGCAGCACGCGCAGCCTGTCTCTGCTCGAGCCGGCGCCCTCGCCGCTGATCGAGGGCGAGGGCCGCGCCGGGTTCGGACCGCGCGACTGCAGCCAGCACCCCGACAGCTATCAACGTTGGGACCAGCGACGAGCCGCCGAAACTGATCAGCGGAAGGGGGATCCCGGTGATGGGCACCAGCCCCGCGACCGCCGCCATGTTGATCACGCCCTGCAGGACCAGCCACACCGTGATCGCGCTGGCGACCAGCCGGGAGAACGGGTCAAGGGTGCGGGCCGCAACGCGAATGCCGGTGCAGGCGAGCGCGGCGAACAACGCGACGACGAGCAGGGTGCCCAGCAGGCCGAGCTCCTCGCCGATGATCCCGAGAATGAAGTCGGTGTGCGCGTTGGGCAGATAGGACCACTTCTCCCGGCTGGCCCCCAGGCCGAGCCCCCACCATCCGCCCGATGCGAGCGCAAACCGTCCCTGCACCGCCTGGTATCCGGTGTTGAGCGCGTCGCTGAAGGGGTCGCGGAAGCTGTACAGGCGCTCCAATCGGTATGGCTCGCGGATCGCCATCAGGCCCGCCAGCGCCAGCACTACGAGGCTGAGCGCCCCGAACATCCGCAACGGCGCGCCCGCGACCCACAGAAGGGCAAGCATGATCGAGACGATGACCACGGTCGTGCCCATATCAGGCTCGAGCATGACGAGCGTGGCGCACAGGGTCGCCACGGGGACGAGCGGGACGAGGAGGGGGCGCCAGCTGTTGTCGGCCTGCCTGCGCCGGGCGGACAACAACCCGGCCCCCCACAAGGCCAGCGCGAGCTTGATCACTTCGCTCGGCTGGATGACGACCGGGCCGAACCCGATCCAGCGCGTCGAGCCGTTCACCGACCGGCCGAAGCCGGGCACGAGCAACAGCACCAGAAGCGCGGTGGTGACCACCAGCAGCGGCAGCCCGACCACGCGCAGGAACCGGAGGGGCAACCTGCTGACGAGCAACATGAGCGGGACACCGAGGCCGACCCACAGAGCCTGCTTGAAGAAGAAGTAGTAGGGCGACTTGTTCGCCGCGTAGGCGGTCACGCTGGACGAGGACAGGACCATGACCAGGCCGAACACAACGAGGAGCCCGGCAGTGGACAGCAGCAGGTAGTAGGAGGCCAGCGGTCGCGACAGCAGCGCTGCCCGCTCTTCCTGCCTGGTCTCCCCCTGCCTGGTCTCCCCGCGCCGCGCGTGGGCCCGCGCCTCCGCCTGCTTGCCCGCCTGCTGACTGCCGTGCCGATCGCCAGCGTGCTCCGAGTGGTCGTTCCGGTGGCCGGTGCGGGACCCTGCAGTGTGCCCGACCAGGGTGAGGCCGGTCGGGCGGCTGCGTGTCACGGCTCCTCCAGCTGTGCCCGTTCCTCCGGTGGAGGCTCGCTTTGAGCCCGGACGGCGCCGCCGCCTGGGCCAGCAGAGGACCGTGTCGCCCGAGGTGTGCGGCCCCTGGCGGCCCTCGTGGCCCTCGTCGGCAAGGCCTATGGCAGTCTCCAGGTCCGCAGCCCGCAACACCGGGACCTGGGCGCGTGTCGCCGCTACGGGCCCCCGCGGGACAGGAACTCGGCGTAGAACAGCCCCAAGCCGAAGGCCACCGCGAGCCCGGCCAATATCCAGAACCTGACGATGACGGTCGTTTCCGGCCAGCCGGCAAGCTCGAAGTGATGGTGGATGGGGGCCATATTGAACATGCGCCGTCCCGTCGTTCGGAACGACAGGACCTGCAGGATGACCGACAGGGTCTCCATCACGAACAGCCCGCCCAAGATCATGAGCAGCAGTTCGGTCCGGGTGACCATCGCGATGGAGGCAAACGCCCCGCCCAGGGCAAGGGACCCGGTGTCCCCCATGAAGATCTTTGCCGGGGCGGCGTTCCACCAGAGGAACCCGAAACAGGAACCCATCGCGGCCGCGGACACCAAGGAGATGTCGAGCGGGTCGCGGATGACGTAGCAGCCCTCTGCGGCACGGGGACCGAAACACACGTTCCCGTACATCCAGAAGGCCATGACGGTGTAGGCGCCGAACACCATCGCCGAGCTGCCCGCCGCCAACCCGTCGAGACCGTCGGTGAGGTTCACCGCGTTCGACGCCGCAGCGATGAGCAGGAAGGCCACGAGGGGGAACAGGTAGGGCCCCACCGAGAGCGTGGTGTCCCGGATGAAGGAGATGTAGCCGGACGCCGGAGTCCAACCGTGGATGTTCGCGTAGCGCAACGCGAAGATGCTGAAGACGACGGCGACGATGGCCTCGCCGACGAACTTCGTCCGTACCGTCAGGCCCAGATTGCGCTGCTTGCGAATCTTGATGTAGTCGTCGAGAAAGCCCACCGCGCCCAACCCGGTCATCACGAGCAGCACGAGCAGGCCCGACACGGACGGCCCCCGCTGCTGGGCCAGGTGCGCTCCGGCGTAGCCGAGCAGCGTCGCGAAGATGATGACGGTGCCCCCCATCGTCGGGGTGCCCCGCTTGGTCTGGTGGGTCGTCGGCCCGTCCTCGCGGATCTCCTGCCCGTACCCCCGGCTGCGGAAGAGGCGGATCACGAACGGGGTGCCGAGCAGGGACACGATCAGGCCGACCGAACCGGCGATCAGTACTGCGATCACTACGTCGCTCCCACCGGATCGTCAAGCAGGGCGGCGGCGACCCGCTCCAGCCCGGCCACCCGGCTTGCCTTGACGAGCACGACGTCGCCCGGCCGGCTCTGCGCCCGTACGAGCTCGCTGGCCTCCTGCGCGCCCGCGACCTGGACGGACTCGCCGGACCACGACCCTTCTAGGCAGGCTCCGCTGTGGATGCGCGCCGCCGGGCGGCCCACGACCACGAGCGTGTCGATGTTGAGCCGAACCGCGAACCGGCCGAGGGCGTCATGCTCGGCGTCGGCGGCCTCGCCCAGCTCGGCCATCTCGCCGAGAACCGCCCACGACCGGGCTCCCGGCGCTCCCGGCGTTCCGGCACCCCGACGGGCGCGGGTCATCTCCGCAAGGGCCTTCAGGGCTGCACGCATCGACTCGGGGTTGGCGTTGTACGCGTCGTTGACGACCGTCACCCCCGCGGCGTTCGTATCCACCTCCATCCGCCAGCGGCTGCGCGGGCGAGCCTCTCCCAGCCGCGTCGCGATGTCGTCGATGCCGACCCCCAGACGCAGCGCCGCGGCCGCGGCGGCGAGAGCATTGCCTACCTGGTGCGCCCCCACAAGCTGCAGCGCCACCTCGGCAAAGCCGGATGCAGCGACCAGCCGGAAGCTGGCCCGCGCCGCGGCGTTCAGGCGGACGCCCTCGGCACGGACATCGGCGCCCGGCGACTCCCCGAAGGTCACGACGGGGACCTGCGCCCTCGCCCGCATGGCACGTACCAGCGGGTCGTCCGCGTTGAGCACGGCGCAGTCGCGGGCAGCCTCCACGAGTTCGCCCTTCGCCTGCGCCACGATCTCCTTGGCGCCGAACTCTCCCAGGTGTGCGGTCCCGACATTGAGGACGATCCCGATGGAGGGTGGGGCCACGGCGCACAGCCGACAGATGTGACCGATCCCGCGGGCTCCCATCTCCAGAACCAGGTACGACGTGCGCTCGTCGGCGCCCAGCACCGTGAGCGGCAGACCCAGGTCGTTGTTGTGGGAGCCCACGGGAGCCACGGTCGGCCCGCTGGGCTCCAGCACGCTGGCGAGCAGGTCCTTCGTGGTGGTCTTGCCCGAGGAGCCGGTGACCGCGACGACCTTGGCCTGCGGCAACCGGTCCAGGGTGGCATGGGCCAGGCGTCCCAGCGCCGACGTCAGCGCCCGCGCTTGCGGCCCGGCCGTCCCGGACCCCGGCTCGTCGACCCCGGGCTCGGGGCTGACGACAACGGTGGGCACAGGCAACGGCCGGGTCGCAAGAACCGCGACCGCCCCGGCCACCACGGCCTCCGCGGCAAAATCCGCGCCGTCGGCACGCTCACCCGGGAAGGCCGCGAACAATGCCCCCGGCACCACAGCGCGGGAATCGACGACAACCGCCGACACGATCGCGCCCGGGTCGGCCGAACCTGCGAGCGTCCCGCCGACGACCCGCGCGACTTCGGCGAGCGGCAGCTTGATCACGCTGCGCGCCTCCTGCCCAGCGGAAGGCTCGCCCCCACTGTCGACGATCTGCTCACGCCGCACTCCCGGACACCAGTGCCGAGCGGAGCACCTCGCGGTCGTCGAAGGGCGTGACCACGCCGCCCTGTTCCTGGCCCCGCTCATGACCCTTGCCGGCGACCACCACGGTGTCGCCCCGGTGAGCCTGGGAGACAGCCAGCGCGATCGCGCCCGCCCGATCGGGCTCGGTCAGCACCGCCGCCCGTGCGACCTGCGGCACCGAGCGCACCCCCGCCGACATGGCGGCCAGGATCGCGGCGGGGTCCTCCGAGCGGGGGTTGTCGCTGGTCAGCACGACCACGTCCGCCCCGCGCGCCGCCGCGGCCCCCATGAGCGGCCGCTTTCCCGCGTCCCGGTCACCCCCGCAGCCCAGCACCACGATGACCCGGCCCGGCGTTATCCCCCGGACCACGTCCAGCAGTGTGGTCACGGCAGCCGGTGTGTGTGCGTAGTCCACGAACGCGGCGTACGGCTGGCCGGCGTCCACCCGCTCCAGCCGGCCAGGGACCCCGGCCAGGTGAGCGATTCCCGTCACTGCGACCTCGACGGGTGTCCCGCTGCATACAAGGAGGACGAGCGCTGCGAGCGCGTTGCTGACGTTGAACGCGCCGGGCAGCTGGACGGATACCTGAGTGCGCAGACCCTGCGGCCCGCGCACCGCGAACCGGCTGCCCGCGGCGTCGCTGCGCACGTCGACCGCGCGCCAGTCGGCCAGCTCGCTCATCCCGAAGGAAACCGGATGCGGTGGCTGGGCGGCGAGCAGCAGCCGCCCGTACGGGTCATCGGCATTGACTACCGACACTGCAGTGACCTCGGGCCGGAACAGCGACGACTTGGCCTGGAAGTAGTCAGCCATGCCCGCGTGGAAGTCGAGATGGTCCTGACTGAGATTGGTGAAGGCAGCCCCGGCGAAGCTCACTCCGGCGACGCGGCCGAGGGCCAGCGCGTGGCTGGAGACCTCCATCGCTGCGGCGGTGACCCCCCGCTCCACCATGACGGCGAACAAAGCGTGCAGGTCGGTGGCCTCCGGTGTGGTGCGCACGCTGGGGACGGCGTCGTCGCCGACCCGGGTTTCCACCGTGCCGACGAGCCCGGTGCGCTGCCCTTCGGCCCGCAACCCCGCCTCCAGCAGGTAGGAGACTGTGGTCTTGCCGTTGGTGCCGGTCACCCCCAACAGCCGGAGCCGGCGGGAGGGGTGCCCGTATACGGCACTGGCGAGCACACCGAGGATGGCGCGCGGATCGTCCACCACAGCAACCGGCACGCCGCAGGCCAGGGCCGCAACCGCGCCGCCCGGATCGGTGAGCACGGCCACTGCCCCCGCGCGGACCGCCTGCTCACAGTGCAGGGCCCCGTGCGTGTGCGACCCGGGCAGGGCCACATAGAGGTCGCCGGGGACGACGGAACGCGAGTCATGGGCGATCCCGCTCACGGCGGGGTCGGGCCGGCCGGCCTCGTCGGGCCCGTCGGCCCGGCCCGCCGCCGGGCAGCCGGGGAGACCGTCCAGCAGTAGGGACAGCGGGTGCGCCACGGGCCGCAACGGTCGCAGCTCAGGCGTCACAAGGGCTGAGGCTAGCCGGTCGCGGCGGGCGGTCACGGCGTCAAGCGCAGCTTCGCCGGCGGGGCGCCCGTCGGCGGGATACGCAACTGCGCGAGAGCGTAGGACATGATCTCGTGGAAAACCGGCGCTGCGATCTGCCCGCCGAAATGCGAACCCTGCGGATCGTCGAGGACGACCGCGACGACCAGCTGGGGCTTGTCGGCTGGAGCGAAGCCGATGAACGACGAGACGTACCCGCGGTAACAGCCACATCGGGGGTCGACGCGGTTGGCCGTCCCGGTCTTGCCCGCGATGAGGTAAGGCGGGATCGCGGCTTTCGGGGCCGTTCCGTTTGTCGTCGTGACCTCTTCGAGCATCCGCGTCAGCGTTTCTGCGGTGCCCGGGCTGACGACGCGCCCGGTGGGGCCGGCCGGAGCCGGGTGCACGGCTCCGTCGCTGCCACGGGTGCCCGTTATCAGCCGGGGCGTCACATGCACTCCCCCGTTTGCGATCGTGGCGTACACGTCGGCCATCTGAATCGCTGTGGCGGAAATGCCCTGCCCGTAGGCGATCGTGGCGGTGTTGACCCCCGACCAGGTCTCCGCCGGGGGAAGCTGTCCTGAGCTCTCACCTGGGAAGCCCAGACCCGTCGTGCGCCCCATGCCGAAGGCCTGCAGCGCCGCATGCAGTCGCTGCGCGCCCAGCTTCTGAGCAATCAGCGCGGCGCCGATGTTGCTCGACCGGGCCAGCACTCCCGCCACGGTCAACCGCTCCGTGGGATGCGGCTCGGCATCATTGATGACCCGGTCGATGACCTTCAGCTGTGGTGGCACCGTCACCGGCGTGTCCGGGGTGACGAGCCCCGCCTCCATCGCTGCGGCAACGGTGATCACTTTGTTGACGCTGCCCGGCTCGAACGCCTGGTTCGTCGCTGGGTTGCCCAGTGCGGCGGGATCGAACTTGGAGATTGCGTCGGGATTGAACGCCGGCGCGTTGGCCATGGCCAGGAGGTCGCCGGTACGGGGATCCATGACGATCGCGACCCCGCCGCGGGATTGGGTGGCGGTAACCGCCCTGGCCAGCGTGCTCTGCGCCCGCCACTGCAAGTCTCGATCCAGGGTCAGCTGTACGTCGCGGCCCGCGACCGGCGTGGTCTCCCGCCGCTCCCCCGAAGGGATGCGGCGGCCCGCCTGGTCCTCCTCGACGGTCAGCGACCCCGGGGTGCCCGCCAGCAACTGGTCGTAGGCCGCCTCCACGCCCTCGAGGCCGCGACCGTCGGTGCCCGTGAACCCGATCACGTTGGCGGCCAGGTCCCGCCCCGGGTGGATCCGCCGCGTGGCCGGCAGCAGCCCCACCCCTTGCAGGTGCAGGTCCATGATCCGGTCCGCCACGTCCCGGTCGACGGCGCGGGCCACGTAGCCGAACGACCCGGGGGCAACCATGCTCTCGAAGACGACCTCCATGGGCTGGCCCAGCAACTGGGCGAGCGCCGCCGCCGTGGCGACCTTGTCCTGCACGTGCTTCGGGTTCACGTATACGTCGCGGGCATCGACGTTGTAGGCGAAGGCGACGCCGTGGCGGTCGAGGATCTGCCCCCGGGTCGCGGACAGATCGATGGTGCGTGCCCGCTGGCTCATCGCCTGCTCGCGATACTTCGCGGCATCCAGGCCCTGCAACTGGACGAACCGGACCCCGAGCAGGCCCAGAAGCACGGCCAGGCCGATCGCCACACCGCGCAGCCGCCGGTCGCCGAGACGCCCCCACTGGCGCCCCCGTCCGGCCAGGTGGTGGGGCAGGGGTTCGGAAGGAGGTCGGGCGTGCCCCACGGACGGGCGCTCGGTGCCCCGCAGTGCGGTCGTGGGAATGTGGGAGAACCTTCCCGGTGAGGCGGACGGGCGGCGCGTGGTCGTCGTCATCCGGCTACCGGACCCCGGGGTGCGCCGGAACGGATTGCGCAGGCGCGGGGGCCCGGGACGGCGCCTGTCTCGGGATCGCCTGCTGCGTACCTGCGTGGATCGGCGCGCGTGTCGGGGTCGGCTGCACCTTCGGGGCAGTCCTGTTCGGCGTCTTTGCCTGTGGCGTTGTTGCCGTTGGCGTTGTTGCCGTTGGCGTTGTTGCCGTTGGCGTTGTTGCCGTTGGCGTTGTTGCCGTTGGCGTTGTTG
>JADGOW010000146.1 GCA_017882765.1 Frankiaceae bacterium | reverse complement strand
TTGCCGGCCCCCACATATGCCAACATCGCTGCACCCTCAGCGGCCTCCACCACCGTGTATCCGTACCGCTCGAGGCTGCGGGCCAGCGCCGAGCGAGATGGCTCGTCGTCCTCGACAATGAGGATGCGCGCCCCGCCCGACCGGTCAGACGCCGCTGGGGCGACGGCCGCTGGGGCTGGTATGGGCGTTTCTGGTAGGGAACGGATGGATGTGCCCGCCGGCGCCGGCCGGCTGTCAGAAACGCTGTCTGTGGGAACGGCCCCCATGGTGTTGAGCCTATGAGGGCCGCTGGCGGTGCGTGCCCTTGTTGCCGGATGACCACTGCTGCCCGATGAATACAATCTGAAACACTTCGTGGACGTGCCAGGTGGTGCCGCTCGTCGGGAACGTTCCCGACCGGCCGCTACCAGCGGTGGCACGACCTCACGGGTCCGCCTCCTGGGTCACTTGCACACCCACCACGCCGGGCACGGCCCAGGCCACGGTGTGGGCGATCCGTTCGGCGTTGTGCGGGCCGCTGCCGACCAGCGTCACGACACCCTCCTCGACGCGGGACGTCCACTCACCGGGCACGTCGGCAAGGCGGGCAGCGACGTCGGCGGCGATCCTGCTGTCCTCGCGTGTGAGCAGCCGAAGCAGGTCAGTGCGGCTGACGATCCCGACGACCTCCTCGCCATCGACGACCGGGATCCGGGTGATGTGCTGCTCGATCATGATCCGGGCAGCGTCCGCGACGTCGAAGTCCACCGGGACGGCGACTACCGGAGTGGTCATGATCTCCGCAGCCGTCGCGGGCGGCGGGCTGGATCGCTCGTCCCGGTCGGGGCGCAGGTGGCGGCGGGGATCGCGGTGCAGCTCGAGCCGCATGAGGTCCGCCTCGGTCACGATCCCGATCAGTGCACCGGCGGCGTCCACGATGGGGACGCAGCCCATGCCGCGCTCGACGAGATTGCGGGCCAGTTCCTTGAGGCTGCTGTCGGGCGCGGCGGTGTGCACGGGCGAGGTCATGAGTTCCTCGACGCGCAAGGTGGGACTCCTTCCTCGGGGTCACACCCCCCAGTCTGGCGGCTCAGTCCGGCGGGCGCTCGCCGGCGGGTCCGCACTCGCGGATTCTGGCGGCGGGGCGCCAGGTTCGCCTCAGCTTGCCAGGACGCGCTCGCCCGTGTCCCGCAGTCATCTTGCGGCCCAGTGCATACAGCGGGAACTGTGAGCTTGAGTCACCTATGCGGGCGCGGCACGCGCTGCCTCCCCTGCCGCCTTGCTGGGCCGCTGCTCAGGGATGGGGGACCCTGGCTCGTACATCACGATCGGCTCGTGCGGCCCGCCGACGGCCATGACTTCCTCGAAGCCGGCCTTCAGGTCGGCCAGGAATTCGGCGGCGTCCGGGATGGCGCCATGGTCCATGTTCACGCCGATGCAGCACTTGTCGCAGTAGGACATGAGCGTGACGTTGACGCCGGTCCCCGTCGGCGAGACGCAGGGGTAGACGCCGGTGAGCTTCGCGCCCCCGAGGTAGACGGGGAACGGGAAGCCCGGCACGTTGCTCGCGAGGAAGTCGACGTACTTGAGCATCGGGGTGAGCAGCTCGACGGGCAGCTTGTTGATGACGCCGGCGACCTCCTGGGTGTAGTTCAGCGACGGCTCGGCACGCCAGGCCTTGATGCGCGCACCGACCTCGTGCATCCGCACGCGCGGGTCGGTCTCGCCTGCCGGGAGCTCCATGCGAAGCAGGGTGATTCGGTTCCCGCTGCCCGTGTCGCCGGGCTTGCGCAAGCTGACCGGCAGCGTCATGCGCAGGCCGTCGACCTTCACGCCATGGCGGGTGTGGTACTTGCGCAGGCCACCCAGGATGGCGGCGACGAAGGCGTCGTTGAGCGTGCTGCCATTGGCCTTGGAGGCGCTCTTGAGGCCGCCGAGGGGGACGTCCATGATGTGGAACCGCCACTGGGGCTCGCGGCCGACCATGACGGTGGAGAGCCGGCTGTCGATCGGGCGAACCAGCTTGACGATCGACATCACCTTGTTGACCGTGTCCTTGGTTGCCTTCACGGGGTTGGTCACCGTGTCTTTGACGGCCGAGACCGCCTGCTTGGGCAGGCCACCGGCGAATCCGAAGACGTCCAGAAGTTCCTTGGCCACGCCGCCCGCCAGCAGGCTGGCTTCGCTGATCTGCTGGCCTTGCGGCGCGGGCGGGACGTCGGCCTGGGTCGGCGGGGCGGCATCCCGCGACATGTCCATGATCCCGAGCGCCAGCTGGAGTCCCCCGATTCCGTCGGTCATGGAGTGGTGAATCTTGCAGATGAATGCGGAGCGCCCGCCTTGGATGCCTTCGACCACGGTGAACTCCCACAGCGGCCGGTCCTTGTCGAAGGACTGCATACCCATCGTGCGGGCCATGATCAGTACGTCCTCGATGCGCCCCGGCGACGGGGCGCCGATGCGCCGGAGGTGGTAGGACAGGTCGAAGTGCGGGTCGTAGACCCACCGCGGATTACCGAGCCCGAGCGGCGGGTTCACAACGTGCTGGCGCAGGCCAGGAATCTTGCGGCTGGTGATGTCGACCTTGCGCTTGACGACCTCCCAGTCGGGGGTGCCCTCGTAGAGGCTGACTGCGACGATGGTCGAGCGCAGGAGCGGGTCTTGCTCCATGCTCCAGGCCAGCGTGTCCGACTGGGACATGAACTGCGACAGGAAGCCTTCTTGCGTCCACTCAAGCATGTGAAATCCCTCCGACTCCGGCGCGGACCGTAGGTTCATCGGCCGGTACCCCCGTTGGCTAAGGTCACCCGGTCGGGTTTTCTCCTGGAGGCCTACGCGGCCGCCGGGGTAGCGTTGCGTGCCGGTGCCCCGTCCCGAGCGGCCATGCCGGGGGGCGTCGAGTAGCAGTGCCGGAGTAGCTCAGTGGCAGAGCAATCGCCTCGTAAGCGATAGGTCGCGGGTTCAATCCCCGCCTCCGGCTCCAACCGGCCGGGCCAGCGCGCCTGGGTACGGCGGGCGTACCCCGCGGTACCGGGCCGGGCTGGCATCGGCCGCGCTGTTACTCGGCCCCGTCGTCCTCGGGCTCTTCGGCCGACTTGGGATGGGCGGCCTCATAGTCTTTGCGGCGTTGGTAGGAGGCGAGGATTTCCTTCTCCGCATCCGAGCGCCCGGCCCACGCAGAGCCTTCGACCATCTTGCCGGGCTCCAGGTTCTTGTAAATGCCGAAGAAGTGGTCTATCTCGCGCTTCTCGAACTCGGCCACATGCCGGATGTCGCGGATGTGTTCGACCCGCGGGTCCTCCGCCATGACGCACAGCACCTTCTCGTCGGGACCTTGCTCGTCTTTCATCCGGTACATCCCGATGGCCCGGCACCGGATGACGCAGCCCGGAAATGTCGGCTCCTGCAGGAGCACGAGGGCGTCCAGGGGGTCGCCGTCGCCGCCGAGAGTGTCGTCGATGAAGCCGTAGTCTGCGGGGTAGCGCGTCGAGGTGAACAGCATCCGGTCCAACCGGATGCGGTGGGTCTCGTGGTCCATCTCGTACTTGTTGCGCGTACCACCAGGAATCTCGACGGTCACGTCGAACTCGAGATCTCGGGCCATCAGCTCACACACCTCCGCTGTTTCTGTGCCCCCTGAGTGCCCCCCGGCTGCCGCCCGTTGAGCTCCTGGCAGCATCCGAGCAGCATCAGGGCCGGTTCCCCCGCACCTTTTCGCCTTCCGCGTCCCCTAGTGTCTCCCAGGTGCGCCGGGGGCCCGCCAGGGGATTAGTCACCGCTGTCGCCGCCCTCGCCGTCGCGTTCGGCGGCGCGGCCTCGCAGCCGGCCGCGATCGCGGATGTGCAGGCCAGCGCCGTCGCGCCGCCCCAACTCGACGTGGCCGCCCCGTTACCGAGTGCGGCCCGGCTGACCGACATCCTGACACCGCTGCTGTCGTCGCCGGCACTGGGCGGCCTGCCCGCCGCTCTCGTCGTGGATGCGCTGAGTGGCGCCGTCCTGATGGACCTGCGGGGTCAGGATCCCACGGCCCCGGCCAGCACCGCCAAGATCATCATTGCCGCCGCGGCGCTGCATGTCCTCGGGCCCGAGGCGCGTATCGACACGAAGGTCTACCGAGCATCCGACGGCACCTTGTACCTGACCGGCGGCGGCGATGCGACCCTGACCACCGGCGCGGCCGGATCGCCGCCGCGGGCGCGCCTGCAGGACCTGGCGGTAGGGGTCGCCCGGGCGGGTGCGCGACCGGTGCCCCGGGTGGTGGTCGACACCTCGCTGTTCACCGGGCCGGAGTTGGCTCCGGGGTGGAAGACCAGCTACGTGACGGAGGGCAATGTCGCGCCGGTGCAGTCGCTGGAGGTCGACGGTGGGCGGGAGAGCCCGGGCGTGCGCAACGCCCCCCGCTCCCCGGACCCGGCCGTCGCCGCCGGGAAGGACTTCGTCCACATGCTCGCAGCCGCGGGGGTGGCGGTCTCGTCCTCCCAGGTGACGAAGGGGGTCACCCCCGCGGGCTCGCCTGTCGTGGCCACCGTCACGAGCCCGCCGATGTACGACCTTGTCGAGGAGATGCTGACCTACAGCGACAACGAGCTGGCCGAGTCGCTGGGCCGCCTCGTCGCCAGCAGGCTCGGCCTGCCGGCGAGCTTCAGTGGCGCAGCCGAGGCGGACCTCCGGGTGCTGGACATGCTGGGCATCCCCACCGCCGGGCTGGTGCTCCGCGACGTCAGCGGGCTGTCCGTCGACGACCGGATCGCGCCCGCGACACTGCTCGCTGTCCTGCGCGCCGCCGCTGCCGCCGAGCATCCCGAGTTGCGTCCGATGTTCGCCGGCCTCCCCATCGCCGCGCTGACCGGCACGCTGATCAAACGGTTCCGGGATCCTCCGGTGCGGGGCGGCGCCGGGGTGGTGCGGGCCAAGACCGGCCATCTCGCCGGCGTGGGCGCGCTCGCCGGCCAGGTCGTCGACGTCGACGGGCGGCTGCTGTTCTTCGCCGTCCTCGCTCCGGCCCCCAAAGTCACCCCGGGCGAGGTCGCCCTCGACCGGGTGGCGGCGACCCTGGCCGCTTGCGGCTGTCGCTGACAGCGAAAGCCCGGGCGGTGCCCGGCAGTTCCCCCGTGGTGCACCGCCCGACGTACCCTCGCCGCATGCCGACCGAGTTGGTGGACTGGGATCTCGCGCTGTCGACCGCGCAGCGGCTCGCCGGGCCCGGGCCACGGGTCGAGCGAGCCGAGGCCGACGCGGTCGTGCTGGACCTGCGCTGCCTCGCCGAGGAGGCGGGGGGGCATGTGGAGCGCTACACCCGGCTGACGCCGGAGGGCGCCCCGCCGCCGGTCGTGGTCGTGGACAGGAACGAGTGGGCGCGCTCCAACGTCGCCGGGCTGCGCACGATTACCCGGCCCCTGCTGGGGAAGCTGTCCGAACGCGCCGGCCAGGGCTGGACGACGTCGGTGGGGCGGCGCGTGACCGGCCTGCAGATCGGCGTGGCCCTCGCGTACCTGTCGACCAAAGTTCTCGGCCAGTACGAGGTGTTCCTGCCCGAGTCCGACGGCGGCACCGGCCGCCTGTCGCTGGTCGCCCCCAACATCGTCGAGGTGGAACGGGTTCTCGGCGTCGACCCGACCGATTTCCGCATGTGGGTGTGCCTGCACGAGCAGACGCACCGGCTCCAGTTCTCGGCTGTTCCCTGGCTGCGCGAGCATCTCGAAGCCGAGGTGCACGCCTTTGCCGAGGTCACCGACCTGGAGCCGGGCGAGATCATGCGTCGGGTCCGGGACGGAATGGCTGCGGTGCGCGGTGCCGTGCTCCGCAGCGGAGACGGGCCGACTAGCCTGCTGGAAGCCATTCAGACGCCGGAACAGCGTGCGGTGCTCAACCGGCTGCAGGCGCTGATGACCCTGCTCGAAGGCCATGCCGATCAGGTGATGGACGCGGTCGGGCCGAAGGTCGTCCCGTCGGTGGGCGAGATTCGCCGCCGGTTCGAGGACAGGCGGGATGCCGCGTCGCCTATCGAACGGCTCGTGCGGCGCCTGCTCGGCCTGGACATGAAGCTGCGCCAGTACCGGCAGGGCGGGGCCTTCGTCCGCGCGGTCGTCGACCAGGTCGGGGTCGAGGCGTTCAACCGGGTGTGGACTTCTCCGGAGACGCTGCCCACGCTCGCCGAGTTCACCGACCCGCCGCTGTGGATGGATCGTGTGCTCGGCATCGCGCCCCCGGCCAGCGCCTGAGACTCGACCCTGCGGTGACGGTCGTGCGGCGGGGGCCCGCCTGGGGGGCAGCCTGATGGGAAGGGTGCCGCCGGCCCTTGCCGCCATCCGGGTCGGGGTGCGGCGCGGGCTTGCCGACCTACCCGAGGGATCGCTGGTGCTCGTCGCCTGCTCGGGCGGCGCGGATTCCCTCGCGCTGGCGGCGGGGCTCGCCTTCGTGGCGCCCCGGCACGGCTGGCGGGCCGGTGCAGTCGTCGTGGACCACGGGTGGACGGCGGGCTCCGCCCAGCACAGCGCATCCGTGCGCGAAACATGCGACGGCCTGGGCCTGGCGCCCGTGGAGGGGGTCACCGCGCATGCTCCGCGCCGGGAGGGGCCGGCCCGCGACGCCCGCCGGCAGGCGCTCACGGAGGCGGCGGTCCGGCTCGGGGCCGTAACCGTCCTGCTGGGCCACACCCTCGACGACCAGGCGGAGACCGTGCTGCTCCGGCTTGCCCGGGGAGCCGGCGCCCGGGCGCTGGCCGGTATGGCTCCCTGGTCCGGCCTGTTCCGGCGTCCCCTGCTGGGCCTGCCGCGCTCCCTTACCCGGGACGCATGCCGCGAGGCCGGGCTGTCCGCCTGGGATGACCCCGCCAACGCCGATCCGGCCTTCGCCCGTGTGCGGGTTCGCCGCGACGGGCTCCCCGCTCTTGTCGCCGCCCTGGGGCCGGGCGTGCCGCTGGGCCTTGCCCGCAGCGCCGACCTGCTCAGGCTTGACAACGAGGCGTTGGACGACCTTGCCGCCGACGCGCTGCGGGTCGCGTCGGCCGGACCCGACCTCCGGGTGGACCGGCTGGCAGCGCTTGCGACCGCGATCCGCCTCCGGGTGCTCCGCCGCGTCGCGATCGAGGCGGGCGTGCCGGCCGGAGCGCTGGCGGCCGGGCACCTGCTGGCCGTCGACGCCCTCGTGACCCACTGGCGCGGGCAGGGCCCGGTCAGTTTGCCGGACGGCTGGGAGGCCTCCCGCAGGGATGGCAAGATTCGGCTCGTGCATCGACGCGGCCCGCTGGCCCCCGGATGACGTCGGCCCCCGCATGACGTCGGCCCCGCATGACGTCGGCCCCCGCATGACAGCCGCGTTCGCGGCCGCCGACGGCGGTACCGGGCATCCGGACGTCGACGAGGTGCTCGTGTCCGCCGCTGAGATCGCCGCCCGGGTTTCCAGCCTCGGGGCGCAGATCAGCAAGGATTACGCTGGTCGCGAAGTTCTCCTCGTCGGCGTCCTCAAGGGCGCGGTGATGATCATGGCGGATCTGGCCAGGGCGATCACCGTTCCGTCCTCGATGGAGTTCATGGCGGTTTCCTCCTACGGCTCATACGTGTCGTCGTCGGGCGTGGTGCGCATCCTCAAGGACCTCGACCGGTCCATCGAGGGCCAGCACGTGCTGGTCGTGGAGGACGTCATCGACTCCGGCCTCACCCTGTCCTGGCTGTTGCGCAATCTGGCCAGCCGAAACCCCGCGAGCCTGGAGGTGTGCGCGTTGCTGCGCAAGCGTGACGCCGCCACCGCCGACCTGCTGGTCCGGTACGTGGGCTTCGACATCCCGAGCGTGTTCGTCGTCGGGTACGGGCTCGACTACGCCGAGCACTACCGCAGCCTGCCGTTCATCGGGACGCTGTCAGCCGCGGCGATCGCTCGCGGCGAAGGGTGACCGGTCGGGCTCGCCGGACCCCATCGCCGGTTCGGCTCGCCAGGGCTCGCCGGACCCCATCGCCGGTTCGGCTCGCCAGGGCTCGCCGGACCCCATCGCCGGTTC
>JADGOW010000145.1 GCA_017882765.1 Frankiaceae bacterium | reverse complement strand
GTCGTCGCGGCGCAGATCGCCTACCCGCTGGTGACCGGCGACGCCCGGGCGGCGCTCACCATCAGCACCGTTGTCGCCTTCTTCTGCGCCTGCGTCCTGCATGCACTGGCGACCCGGGGCCCGGGCTGGACCGCCCGGTGGGTGGCGGTGGCCGGTGGCACCGGCCTGCTCGTGGAGGGGCTCGCCACCCGGAGCGGAGTGCCGTTCGGCAGCTACGAATACTCGGACGCGCTCGGCCCGACGCTGCTGGGCGTCCCCGCCGTCATCCCCCTGGCGTGGACGATGATGTCGTACCCGGCGCTGGTGGCGGCCCGTCGGGTCACCGGCCGGCGGTGGGGACAGGTGCTTGTCGGCGCGGTCGCGCTGGCAGCCTGGGATGTGTTCCTCGACCCGCAGATGGCTGCGGAGGGGTACTGGCGGTGGGCGCCGTCCGGGCCGGCCTTCGCCGGGATTCCCCTGGTCAACTTCGCCGGCTGGCTCGTGACCGCCGCGGCGATGATGGCGCTGCTGTCGGCGCTGGTGCCGCGGGACCACCCGGCAGGTGACGACGCGCTCCCTCTCGCCCTGTACCTGTGGACCTATGCCGGTTCGGTGCTGGCCAACGCCGTGTTCTTCGCCCGTCCGGCAGTGGCGCTGGCCGGGGGGCTCGCCATGGGGGTGCCGGTGTTTCTACTGGTCAGGGCCTTCCGGCGCGGGACACCCTGACCACGGCAGGCACTACGGCAGCCCGCGCGGTCCGAGCCGCGTCGTGGTCGGTGGCAGCTCTGAGTGTGCACTGCGCGGTCAACGCGATGCTCCTGCGCAACCCGCCGCCGGCGCGAAACGTCGCCGAGCGCGTCAGCGTCCTGCTGCCGGCGCGCAACGAAGCGGATCGGATCGCCCCGTGCCTGCGTGCGCTGCTGCGCTCCGGCCACGTCCCCGACCTTGAGCTGATCGTGCTCGACGACGAGTCCGACGACGACACCGCGGCCGTCGTGCACGCAGCAGCCGGCGGTGACCCGAGGGTGCGCCTCGTCGCCGGCCGACCCGTCCCGCCAGGGTGGCTGGGCAAGCCGCACGCCTGCGGGCAGCTCGCGGCGGCCGCGACCGGCACGGTCCTCGTCTTCGCCGACGCCGACGTGGTCGTTGCGCCCGACGGGGTCGCCCGCACGGTCGGCCTGCTGCGCGAGAGCGGGCTCGACTTCGTCAGCCCATACCCCCGCCAGGAGGCGGTCACGATCGCGGAGCGTCTCGTGCAGCCGTTGCTGCAGTGGTCGTGGCTGACCTTCCTGCCGCTACGGGCCGCCGAACGGTCGGGACGCCCGTCACTGTCGGCGGCCAACGGCCAGTTGCTGTGCGTGGACGCGGCGGCCTACCGACGAGCCGGCGGCCACGAAGCGGTACGGGACGCCGTTCTCGAGGACCTCGCCCTGGCCCGCGCGATGAAGCGGGCCGGTGGGCGCGGGACGGTTGCCGACGGCACGGCCCTGGCCACCACACGGATGTATCGCACCTGGCCGGACTTGCGGGACGGCTACACGAAATCACTGTGGGCAGCCGTTGCCACGCCCAGCCGATCGCTGACCGTGGCGGCTGGACTCGTGACGCTCTACGTCCTGCCGCCGGTCGCGGCGGCCGGCGGGTCACGGGCGGGCCGCTGGGCCTACCTGGGCGCCGTGGCGGGCCGGGTCGTGTCCGCGCGCAGGACAGGCGGGCGCGCCTGGCCCGACGCGCTCGCGCACCCCGCCTCGGTTGCGGTGCTCGCTGGGCTGACGGTTCGGTCGGCGGCTCTGGCCCGGCGGGGACAGCTCACGTGGCGGGGCCGGCCCGTCGTGAGCCGAAGTCGTCCGGCCAGAGCATGCTCAGATCCGCCGCGTTGAGCCGTTGCACGACGCACCTCCCCCGACCAGGGTCGCTGGGGGCATCGGCCGCTGCCTATGGGCTGTCGCCCCACGGCTCAGGTCCGTCGGCCTTCGGCGGTTCTTCGCCGGTGTCGATTCCGGGGGTCCCGGTTCGTCGTTGTGGTGAAAGGAAGGCCGAACCGAGGAGGAGCACATGCGGTACCTGTTGATGATCTGCAACGACGAGTCGGCCCAGGAGGCGCTCGGCGCCGACGAGCAGGCGGAGGTCCTCACCCGATACATGGCGTTCGGCGAGGAGATGACCCAGCGCGACGTTTTGCGCGACGGCGCCCGACTCCGGCCCACGAGCGACGCGACGACGGTCCGCGTCCGGGCCGGCGAGGTCCTCACCTCGGACGGGCCCTTCGCCGAGACCAAGGAGCAGATCGGTGGCTATTACCTGGTCGACTGCGGGAACCTGGACGAGGCGATCGAGGTCGCAGCGAAGATCCCCGCCGCCGGGCACGGATCGATTGAAGTGAGGCCGATCTGGGAGATGTAGCGGCTGCTGTCGCCACCGCCTTCCGGAACGAATGGGGACGGGTCGTCGCAACCCTGATCCGCGTGACGGGCGACTGGGACCTCGCCGAGGAATGCGCGCAGGACGCCGTGGAACGGGCGCTGGAAAGCTGGCCCGTCACCGGCGTCCCGCGCAATCCCGGCGCGTGGCTGACCACCACCGCCCGCAACAGAGCCGTCGACCGGCTGCGGAGAGCCGCGGTGGGGGCAGCGAAGATCCAGGAGGCTGGGATGCGCTCGCTGCCTTCCGACCCCGACGACGACAGCGGCATCGACGACGACCAGCTGCGCCTGATCTTCACCTGCTGTCACCCGGCGCTGTCGGTCGAGGCGCGCGTGGCGCTCACGCTGCGGACGCTCGCCGGGCTCACGACCAGCGAGATCGCCCGCGCGTTCCTGGTGCCGGAGGCCACGATGGCCCAGCGGCTGGTACGCGCGAAACGAAAGATACGCGACGCGGGTATCCCGTATCGGGTGCCGCCGGCCCACCTGCTCCCCGAGCGCACGTCGGGCGTGCTCGCGGTGCTGTACCTGCTCTTCAATGAGGGGTACGCCGCGACTGCCGGCTCCGACCTGATACGGCCGGGGCTGTGCAGCGAAGCGATTCACCTCGCTCGCACCCTCGTCCGGCTCATGCCCGACGAGCCCGAAGCGCAAGGGCTGCTGGCGCTGCTTCTCCTGCAGGACGCGCGCCGGTCCACCCGGGTCGACGGTTCCGGCGATCTGGTGCTCCTCGAAGCGCAGGACCGCTCGCGGTGGGACCGTCCGGAGATCTCCGAGGCAACCACGCTGCTCGCCGGCGCGTTGCGGCGCAGGCAACCCGGGCCGTACCAGGTGCAGGCGGCGATCGCGGCCTGCCACTGCACTGCCACCACCGCCGAACAGACCGACTGGGTGGAGATCGCCGGCTTGTACGCCGAACTGGCGCGGCTGTCGCCGTCGCCGGTCGTCGAGCTGAACCGGGCGGTCGCCGTTGGGATGGCTGACGGCCCCGCCGCGGGACTGAGTCTGGTCGAGGCGATCGACGCCTCCGGCGCGCTCGACGGCTACTACCTGCTGGCGGCGACCCGGGCAGACCTCCTGCGCCGTCTCGGCCGGCGGGACGCTGCAACCGACGCGTACCGAGAAGCGCTCGTCCTGGCGACGAACGAGGTGGAGCGCCGGTATCTCACCAAACGGGTCGCAGAGCTGGCCACCCGCGGGCCCGGCACCTGAGCGCTCACGAGCTGTGCGCACTCGTGCACGCCGGCTGGTGCGCGCCGACTGGCTGCCTCGCCAGGATCGGGCGGCCGCCTACCCCCCTGGCTCGCGTGGCGGGACTTCTGGCCGTACGGCTCGGGCCTTCCGGGTCCTGCCACGGGGTCGCCGCGGCGGGAAGCTGCGGATTGGCCCTACGGCCGGGGTGCCGGCGGCCCGCGGGACGGTGTCGAAGGGATCGTCATCCCCCAGCGGGGCGTCATGCCCGGCAGTCTTCCCCGCAACGTCCCCCACGCGACGGCGTGCGCGCGTTCGGGCAGCCGACAGGTTCCAATCACTGCGCCGATCGGCGACCAAGCTTGCTGTGCTAATGCAATCAAGCCGTCACGGTGTGTGGATATGCGCTGTTCGTGACGCGGGGCACAGTTAGCTGGTTAGCCTTGTGTACTGCTATTTGTGTCTATACGGTACAAATATGACCGCCACCAAGACAGCCGCAACACTCACCGCAGTCGGCGTGTTCAGCGCCGCAGCCACCGGCCTGGCGTTGGCGACCCCCACCACCACCGAAGTGACACTCGACGTCGACGGCCACTCCGCGGTGGTCTCGACCACCGCCGGGAGCGTGGGCGAGCTGCTCGACAGCGAGCACATCAGCCACGCCGCCGGGACTGAGGTCAAGCCCGGCCTGAACGTGCCGATCTACGCGCACCAGCAGATCGAGGTCGACCACGCTTGGAAGATCACGGTAAAGGTCGCCGGCAAGACGCAGAGCAAGTGGACCACCGCGGACAGCGTCGGCGCCGCCCTCAACGAGATGGGCATCAAGGTCGGCCCCAACGACAAGGTGTCGGTCCCGCTCACCTCCGGCCACAAGAACATGACCGTGGTCATCAAGCGGGGCACGGTCAAGGAGATGAACCTCAGCGTCATTCTGGACAAGCATGTCCAGCAGGTGCCGGACGCCGGGCTGATCCAGGGGACCACCAAGGTCGTCCAGGCCGGGCACGACGGCGTCGAGCACCGCGTCGTCAAGGTCGACTGGGTCGACGGCAAGCTCGATCACATCAAGGTGCTCAGCCGCAAGGTGACGGTCCAGCCTGTCACCGAAGTCGTCGCCGTCGGCACCAAGCCGGCACCCGCGCCTGCACCGGCGCCTGCCGCCCCGGCAGCGCGTGCCGCCCCGGCCGCGTCTTCGGGCATGAGCGGTGCCTGGGCACAGGTCGCGCAATGCGAGACCGGTGGAAGTCCGAGCATCGTCGCCGGCCAGTTCTACGGCATGTACATGATGACGCTGGACGCGTGGCACGCCGCCGGTGGCACCGGCCTGCCGAGCCAGGCCTCCGCGGCCGAGCAGACCGCGCGGGCGCAGAACCTGTACAACCAGCTCGGCAGCAAGCCGTGGCCGGTGTGCGGGAAGTACCTGCCCTGACCCTCCGCCCCTGACCCGACACACAGGTGCGGGCCAGACAAACAGCACCACCCAGGGTGGCTGTCCTTCAGGGACAGCCACCCTCTCGCATTGTTCGGCTCCGGGTCGTCACCCATTCCGACCGCCGGGACGGCCACCCTCGCTCCCGTTTACAGTGCGGCCGTGGCTGCCAACCCTCTCCGTCGCCCGGCAGCTCCCAGCTCGCAGCGGCCTCGGCCAGCGTGAGCCGAATCGCCGTCATCGGCGGCGGGGTGGGCGGCCTCGCAGCAGCCGCCCGGCTCGCATCGGCCGGCCACCGGGTCATGCTGCTGGAGCAGGCGCCGGAGGTAGGGGGCAAACTCGGCCGGCACGTCCGGGCCGGCTACCTGTTCGATACCGGGCCCTCGCTTCTCACCATGCCGGAGGTCTTCGAGGACTTCTTCGCTGACACCGGGGACCCCCTCGATCGAGTGCTGCCCCTGCGCCGAGTCGATCCTCTGACGTGCTACCGCTGGCCGGACGGGACGGTGCTCGACCTGCCCGCCGACGGGTCCGCGACGGGGCCGGCACTCGACGCCGCCCTCGGACCCGGCGCCGGGGCCCAGTGGCTGCGCCTGCTCGACAGGGGGGCCCGCATCGAGGCGGCAGCCCGCCAGCCGCTCCTGGAAGCTCCCTTCGCCGGCCCCACATCGCTGGCCCGGCTCGCCGTGCGCCGTCCCGGCGACATTCGCGTCATCTCGCCCGCCGCGACGCTGCGTGGGCTCGGCCGCCGCATGCTCAAGGACGAACGGCTCCAGATGCTGCTCGATCGCTACGCCACGTTCAGCGGCTCAGACCCCCGGCGGGCGCCCGCTGCCCTGGCCATGATCCCCTGGGTGGAGCAGGCCTCAGGGGCCTGGTACATCCCCGGCGGCCTGCACCGGCTGGGGCTGGCCCTGCGCGACCGCGCGACCGAACACGGCGTGGAGATCCATTGCGGGTCGCCGGTTGCCTCCATCGAGACGGCGGGCGGACGCGCGACCGGCGTGGTCATGGCCAGCGGGGGGCGGCTCAGTGCCGATGTCGTCGTGGCGACGATCGACGCCGACGTCGTCTACCGCAGCATGCTCGGCGCCCGCACACCAGGCCTCCTGTCCCGACTGGCCGGCCTGGCCCCCTCAATGTCTGGATACGTCCTGCTGCTCGGGCTGCAGGGACGCACCCCCGGGCTCGGCCACCACACTGTCTTCTTCTCGCGCGATTACGACGCGGAGTTCGACGCGGTCTTCGGCGGGCGGCTGGCCGAGGACCCCACGATCTACGTCAGCAAGCCGGACGACCCTTCGCTCGTCCCGACACCAGACCGGGAGTCGTGGTTCGTCCTCGTCAACGCCGCCCCGCACGGGACGGGATCCCGCCAGGTCGACTGGACGGCGCCTGGGCTGGCCTCTCGCTACGGCGACCTCATCCTCGACCGGCTCGCGCAGCATGGGGTCGACGTCCGGGACCGGGTGGTGACGCGCGACATCCGCACCCCAGCCCGCATCGAGCACGACACCGGCTCGCCGGGCGGTTCGATCTACGGCGTCTCTGCCAACGGCCGGCGCTCCGCCCTGCTCCGTCCGACGAACCGATCGCCGGTGAAAGGGCTGTTCCTGGCCGGCGGATCGGTTCACCCCGGCGGGGGTCTCCCCCTTGTCGCACTCTCGGCGAAGATCGTCGCCGACCTCATCGGGCCGGCGTGACCGCGCCAGCCGGCCCGCGCGCGGTTCGGGCGGGTGAACGGCCCATGATCGCCAGCTCGCGGGACCTCGGGCCCGTGATCCGGGTCCAACGGCCGGACGTTGCCGCATGGCACCGATGCCGCCAGCGGCTGCGCCAGGGGCGGCGGCGCCGGCGGCAGCACCGATGCCGGCAGCGGGCAGCGGCTGCGGCTGCGGCTGCGGCTGCGGCTGCGGCTGCGGCCAAACCTTCTCGACGTTCCCGGTCGCACACATCAGCACCGCGAGAGCGATTTGTCCCGGTTTCTAAGACGGGGCAATCTTCGCTAATGCTGCCGATCTGTTGTTCATGTGTGCTGGGAACCGACAAACCGGACCGAGCGGGTGTTCATGAGTGCCATACCGGCTGATCAGCGCAGCTCCCGGCGCACGAACGCAAGAAACTGCGCCTGCCCGATCAGGGACAGCCCGGCAACCGCGGCCGCAGCCGCGGCCGCGAAGGCCGCCGCCCGACCAGGGAACAGGCTGGCGCAGACCAGCCCGGCAACAGTCACGATCACGCGGGTGGGACGCTCGCCGACGGTCACGACCCCTATCTCGGTGAACCCCGCTGCCCGGGCCACAGCTCTCGTGTACTCCAGCCCCATCAGCGTGCCCGTTCCGGCAACCGCGAGCGACCGTGGTGCGCCGGCGGCAACGGGCGCGCCGAGCATGGCGGCGTCGCTCACACGATCGGCCACGTGATCGACCACAGCGCCGGACGGGCTCACCCGGCCGGACAAGATGGCGACGCAGCCGTCCAGGCTGTCCAGCATGGCCGCGCCGAGTGCCGCGCCCGCGGCGGCCAGTGGCCACCGGCCGCCACCAGCAGCCGGCACGACCGCCACGCCGCTGAGGGCCACGCCCGCCGCCGTGACCTGCCCCGGCCGGACGCCGCCGCGCGCTAGCGGGCGGGCCAGGCGATACGTCCCGCCCAGCCAGCGGCGCACCAGCGGGTTGCTCCGGGGGTCGTATCCGCCGTGCAGGGCGGACCAGTCGGCGAGATAGAACTCCAGGTCCGGCAAAGGTCGCGATGTCGGACGTCCGGACCGATCCGCAAACCTCCGCCGAGGCCGCCCGCCCCAGCTGCTCCCGCCGCGGGCCGTCACGATCGCACGCACCCGCCGAGACGGTTCCCGCCGCGGCCCCGCCCGCCGAGACCGGTCACGCCCGGCTCCACAGCGAGGCCCCTCACGTGGGGCCCCTCACGTGGGGCCCCCCACGTGAGGCGG
>JADGOW010000144.1 GCA_017882765.1 Frankiaceae bacterium | reverse complement strand
GGACTGCCGGCGCTCGTCTTCGGGATCATCGGCAACCGGCGCGTGAGCCAGGGCGAGGCCGACAACCGCGGGGTGGCCGTTGCCGGCATCGTGACCGGCTCTGTCGGCGTCGCACTGAGCCTGCTGCTGGTGCTCCTCATCGGGCTCGCGGTTCCGTTCACGGCCGGCGTGCAGACTCAGCTGGACAAGGTGGATCAGGCTGCCGAAATGAGCGCCAAGTCCGACCTGCGCGGGTTGGCCGTGGCGGAGGACACCTGGTACATGGACCACAACACCTATCTGGCCGGCACCGCGACCACACTGGCGGTCAACCCCCAGTTCAACTGGTCGAAGTCGGTTTCGGTCCGATCCGTGAGCGTGACTGCCCCGGCGGGCAGCAGCATCCAGCGTGCGTACGTTGCCGTCGCTGTGGCCGGGGACGGCACCAGCTTCTGCTACAGCAGCGAGGCAAGGACCATCACTACCGGGGATTGCGACGCGGCTGGTGGTGCGGAAACAGCCTCGGTGGCAGGAATATTGAGCGCACGCCGCTCAGTTATGCTTGACGAGCACAGCGAAGCCGAGGGACTCTGATGTCGGCACCCAACTGTGTCCTCACGCAACAGTTCATGCACCAGGAAGCCAGGCAGGGTCATGACTTCCGCGCGGACTCCCCGCGGCGGATGGCGGCCTGAGCCCGGACACAACACGAGGAGAGGTTCCTACTCATGGCACGACCGGTCGGCATCGACCTCGGTACCACCAACTCTGTGGTGTGCGTGCTCGAGGGCGGCGAGCCCAATGTCATCGCCAACGCTGAAGGCAGCCGCACGACGCCGAGCGTCGTCGCGTTCGCCAAGAACGGTGAGGTGCTCGTCGGCGAGGTTGCCAAGCGCCAGGCGGTGACGAATGTGGACCGGACTGTCCGGTCCGTGAAGCGCGAGATGGGCCGCACCGACTGGAAGGAGGAGATCGACGGCAAGTCGTTCACCCCCCAGCAGATCAGTGCCTTCATCCTGCAGAAGCTCAAGCGGGACGCGGAGAGCTACCTCGGCGAGCCCGTGGCCGACGCGGTCATCACCGTCCCCGCCTACTTCGACGACGCACAGCGCACCGCGACCAAGGAGGCGGGCGAGATCGCCGGCCTCAACGTCCTGCGGATCATCAACGAGCCCACCGCCGCCGCGCTGGCCTACGGGCTGGACAAGGGCGACAAGGAGCAGACGATCCTCGTCTTCGACCTCGGCGGCGGCACCTACGACGTCTCGCTGCTCGAAATCGGTGAGGGCGTCATCGAGGTCAAGTCGACCAGCGGTGACAACCAACTGGGCGGCGACGACTGGGACCAGCGGGTGGTCGACCACCTCGTCCGAACGTTCCAGAACCAGCAGGGCATCGACCTCGGCAAGGACAAGATGGCGCTGCAGCGTCTGCGTGAGGCGGCCGAGAAGGCCAAGATCGAGCTGTCCTCGTCGACCAACACCACGATCAACCTGCCGTACATCACGGCAAGCCCCGAGGGGCCGCTGCACCTGGATGTCTCGCTGTCGCGCGCCGACTTCCAGCGCATGACCCACGACCTGCTCGACCGCTGCAAGGGTCCGTTCCAGCAGGCGATCCGCGACGCGGGCATCTCCCTGTCGGAGATCGACCACGTCGTGCTCGTCGGTGGCTCCACGCGGATGCCCGCCGTCGTCGACCTGGTACGGGAACTGACCGGCGGCAAAGAGCCCAACAAGGGCGTCAACCCCGACGAGGTCGTGGCCGTCGGCGCGTCGTTGCAGGCCGGCGTCCTCAAGGGCGAGGTCAAGGACGTCCTGCTGCTCGACGTCACCCCGCTGTCGCTGGGCATCGAGACCAAGGGCGGCATCTTCACCAAGTTGATCGAACGCAACACCACGATCCCGACCAAGCGCTCGGAGATCTTCACGACGGCGGATGACAACCAGCCCTCGGTGCAGATCCAGGTCTACCAGGGCGAGCGCGAGATCGCGCACTTCAACAAGAAGCTCGGGATGTTCGAGCTGACCGGGCTGCCGCCGGCGCCACGGGGCATCCCGCAGATCGAGGTGACTTTCGACATCGACGCGAACGGCATTGTTCACGTCAACGCGAAGGACCTCGGCACCGGCAAGCAGCAGTCAATGACGATCACCGGCGGCTCGGCGCTTCCGAAGGACGACATCGAGCGCATGATGCGCGACGCCGAGCAGTACGCCGAGGAAGACCGGTCGCGCCGTGAAGAGGCGGAGACCCGCAACCAGGCGGACACGCTCGTCTACTCGACCGAGAAGTTCCTGGCCGAGAACGGCGACAAGGTGGATGCGTCGGTGCGCTCCGACGTGGAGGAGAAGCTGACGAGCCTGAAGGCCGTCCTCGGCGGCAAGGACGGCGCCGCAATCCGCTCCGCGACGGAAGAGCTGGCGAAGGCGAGCTCGGCGATGGGCCAGTCCCTGTACGCCAACACCGGGGCGCAGGCGGGCGGCCCGGGTGCCGGTCCGGGTGCGGGCTCGTCCGGCGGGTCCGAGGACGATGTCGTGGATGCAGAGGTCATCGACGAGGAGAAGAAGTGACCGAGCGGGCCGGCGACCGTGAAGAGCCGCGGGTCGTGGTCCGTGACAAGCGGCGCATCGACCCTGTGAGCGGTGCCGTGCGGCACGTCGGGGGCACTGGGGGAGCGACCGCCCCCGGTCCCCCCGCCGGCGCGGCGCAATTGGGGCTGGAGGCCGAGCTCGCTGCGGAGATGGGCGCGGCGGCGCAGGTCGACGCCGAGCTCGATGCTTTGCGCACTCAACTGGAGGAGCGCACCGCGGACGTGCAGCGCATCAAGGCCGAGTACGACAACTACCGGCGAAGGGTGGAGCGCGACCGGGCGGTGGCCGGCGAGCAGGCGGCGGCCCGGGTGTTCGCGGGCCTGCTGCCGGCTCTTGATGACATCGGGCGTGCGCGGGCCCACGGGGATCTCGACGGGCCCTTCCGGGCGGTCGCCGAGCAGCTGGAGACCACCCTGGTCACGCTGGGCCTGGCCCGCTACGGCACGCCGGGCGACGCGTTCGACCCGACCGTGCACGAGGCACTCATGCACTCCTACCGGTCCGACGTCAATGGCCCCACGTGCGTGCAGGTCTTCCGGCCCGGTTATCTGTTCGCCGGCAAGGTGCTGCGGCCGGCTCAGGTCGCGGTCGCCGAGCCGGAGGAGGTACCCGAGCCGCCTGATGCGATCAGCGCGCAGGCTGCAGGCGCCGTCCCGCCCGGCCCGCCCGGCCCGCCCGGCGTGTGACCGGTGCGGACGTAGACGACATGACGAGGGGAGGTGCGCCGTGAGCCAGAGAGATCTGATCGAGAAGGACTTCTACAAGGTTCTCGGCGTCGGTAAAGAGGCTTCCCAGAGCGACATCAAGAAGGCCTACCGCAAGCTGGCGCGTGAGCTGCACCCGGACAAGAATCCCGGCAACGCAAAGGCCGAGCAGCGCTTCAAGGAGGTGTCGGAGGCCTACGACGTGCTGTCGGACGAGAAACGCCGCGGTGAATACGACGAGGCTCGGGCGCTGTTCGCCGGCGGCGGCCCGCGCTTCGGCCCCGGTGGGGCGCCCAGCGGCGGCCCCGGCGGGGTCAACGTCGACCTTGGGGATCTGTTCGGCCGGGCGGGCGGTGTGGGCGGGCTTGGCGATCTGTTCGGCGGGCTGTTCGGCCGCGCCGGCGGCGGCTCGCGCGGGCCCCGGCGGGGCGGGGACATCTCCGCCGATCTGACGATCTCGTTCGAGGACGCCTTGCGCGGTCTCGATGCAGCCGTGCGGCTGCCGGATGCGGCCGCCTGCGACACGTGCGGGGGCACGGGTGCGCGCCCGGGGACGTATCCGGTGACCTGCCCGACCTGCCAGGGTCTGGGCATCGTGTCGCAGAGCCAGGGCGGGTTCGCGCTGTCGTCGCCTTGTCTGGACTGCGGGGGCAAGGGCTCGAAGGTCGAGATGCCCTGCCCGGACTGCGGCGGCACAGGGCGCCGCGAACGCCGGCAGAAGATTCGCATCCCGGCCGGCGTCGTGAGCGGCCAGCGCCTGCGCGTGCGTGGGCGCGGAACTCCCGGCGACCGTGGCGGGCCGCCCGGTGACCTCGAGGTGGTGGTCCACGTACCCCCGCATCCCGTGTTCGGTCGCGACGGCGACAACCTGACGATGACAGTGCCGGTCACCTTCCCGGAGGCTGCGCTGGGCGCGTCGGTGTCCATTCCCACGCTGGACGGCTCGCCTGTGACCGTCCGGATTCCGCCCGGGACGGCGAGCGGCCGGCGGCTGCGGGTGCGCGGCCGGGGCGTCGCGAAGTCCAACGGCTCACGGGGCGACCTGATCGTCACGGTGGAGGTCACTGTGCCCCAGCGGCTGTCGGCGAAGGCCAAGTCGGCGTTGGAGGATTACGCCGCGGCCTCCCCGGGCGACCCGCGTGATCACCTGCGCAGGCTGGTGGAGCCGGCATGACCCCCGGCCGGTCGGTGCTGTCCGGCGACCTGCCCGACCCCACGCCGGTGTACGTGATCTCAGTGGCGGCGCAGCTTGCCGGGATGCACCCGCAGACCCTGCGCACCTACGACCGGCTTGGCCTTGTCGTCCCGGTACGCACCACGGGCCGGGGTCGCCGCTACTCGGCCCGCGACATCGCTTTGCTGCGCGAGGTGCAGCGGCTGTCGCAGGAGGAGGGCGTCAACCTTGAGGGCATCCGCAGAATCCTGGAGCTCGAGCGGCTCGTCGCAACCTTGCGGGAGCAGGCGCGCGGGCTTGCCGCCGAGGCGATGCGGGCTCGGGCGGAGGTCGACCACCGGGTCGCCGAAGCGCATGCCAGCCATCGCCGGGGCGAGCTCATGCCGATGACCCAGGCGGATGTCGTTCTCTGGCCGGCCGGCCGCCGGCACTCCATCTGGCTGAGGCGCCGAAACCAGAGTTGAGCGGGAAGCACTCAAGGTTCTCCAGCGTTGTGTCAGTGGGAGTTACTGTTACCTGCGAGGACACGATCTGTGAACGCTGACCGTTTGACCACCAAGAGCCAGGAGGCTCTGTCCGCGGCGGTGGGCCGCGCCAGCTCCGAGGGCCACCCCGACTTCGAGCCGCTGCACCTTCTCTGGGCGTTGCTCGACCAGCAGGGGGGCATCGCCGGGTCGCTGTTGGAGGCGGCGGGCGCGAGCCCCGACCAGGTGCGGTCGGCCGTGGGCGACGCTCTGGGCCGCATCCCGCGGGCGAGTGGCGTGACCGTGAGCCGCCCCGACCCCAGCCGGCAGCTTCTCGCCGTTCTCAGCAAGGCGCAGGAGCAGGCCCGCAAGCTCAACGACGAGTACGTCTCGACCGAGCACCTCCTCGTCGCGATCGCCGCCGCCGGCGGCGCCGGCCCGGACGGCGCCGCGACGCTGCTCCGACGGGCCGGCGTCACCCCCGACAAGCTGCTGGCAGCCTTCGACACAGTCCGCGGCGGCGCCCGCCGCGTCACCACCCAGGACCCGGAAGGCAGCTACCAGGCGCTGCGCAAGTACTCCATCGACCTCACCGAGGCCGCCCGCAAAGGCGGGCTCGACCCGGTCATCGGGCGCGACACCGAAATCCGGCGCGTGATCCAAGTGCTGTCCCGGCGGACCAAGAACAACCCCGTCCTCATCGGGGAGCCCGGCGTCGGCAAGACCGCGATCGTGGAAGGCCTGGCCCAGCGGGTCGTGGCGGGTGACGTCCCGGAATCGTTGCGGGGCAAGCGGATCGTGGCGCTCGACCTCGCGTCCATGGTGGCGGGCAGCAAGTACCGGGGCGAGTTCGAGGAGCGGCTCAAGGCCGTCCTCAACGAGATCAAAGAATCCGAAGGCGAGATCATCACCTTCATCGACGAGCTGCACACCGTGGTCGGCGCCGGCTCGGCCGAGGGCGCCATGGACGCCGGCAACATGCTCAAGCCCATGCTCGCCCGCGGCGAGCTGCGCATGGTCGGTGCGACCACACTCGACGAGTACCGCGAGCGCATCGAGAAGGACCCGGCGCTGGAGCGGCGGTTCCAGCCCGTCCTCGTCGGCGAGCCCTCCGTCGAGGACACGGTCGGCATCCTGCGCGGGCTCAAGGAGCGCTACGAGGTGCACCACGGCGTGCGCATCACCGACTCCGCGCTCGTGGCGGCCGCCGCGCTGTCCGACCGGTACGTGTCGGCCCGGTTCCTGCCCGACAAGGCGATCGACCTCGTGGACGAGGCGGCCTCCCGGCTCCGGATGGAGATCGACAGCCGTCCGGTCGAGGTCGATGAGCTGGAGCGCGCGGTTCGCCGGCTGGAGATCGAGGAAGTGGCCCTCGGCAAGGAGGCGGATGAGGCGTCCAAGGACCGCCTGGCCCGGTTGCGCCGCGAGCTTGCCGACCGGCGCGAGGAGCTGAATGCGCTGACCGGGCGCTGGCAGCGGGAGAAGGAGTACATCGGCACGCTGCAGCGGGTCAACGAGGAGCTGGAGGCGGCCCGGCGCGAGCTGGAGCTTGCCGAGCGCGACAGCGACCTGGCGCGGGCGAGCGAGCTCAAGTACGGCCGCATCCCCGACCTGGAGCGTGCCCGCAAACAGGCCGAGGCCGCCCTTCCCAGCGAGGGCGCGATGCTCAAGGAGGAGGTCGGCCCCGACGACGTCGCCGAAGTGGTCTCCGCCTGGACCGGCATCCCCGCCGGCCGGCTCATGGAGGGTGAGACCGCGAAGCTGCTGCGCATGGAAGACGTGCTCGCCCAGCGGCTCATCGGGCAGGCAGCGGCGGTGACCTCCGTCTCGGACGCGGTGCGGCGGGCCCGCTCGGGCGTGGCCGACCCCGACCGTCCGCTCGGATCGTTCCTGTTCCTCGGGCCCACCGGAGTCGGCAAGACCGAACTGGCCAAGGCGCTCGCCGACTTCTTGTTCGACGACGAGCGCGCGATGGTGCGCATCGACATGAGCGAATACTCCGAGCGGCACTCCGTCGCCCGGCTCGTCGGTGCCCCGCCCGGGTACGTGGGTTACGAGCAGGGTGGGCAGCTCACGGAGGCGGTGCGCCGCCGGCCCTACAGTGTGGTGTTGCTCGACGAGGTCGAGAAGGCCCACCAGGACGTCTTCGACGTGTTGCTGCAGGTTCTCGACGACGGCCGGCTCACCGATGGGCAAGGCCGCACGGTGGATTTCCGCAACGCGATCCTGATCCTCACGTCGAACCTGGGCTCGGTCTTTCTCGCCGACCCGACCCTGTCCCCCGCGGGGCGGCGCGAGTCGGTGATGGCGGCGGTGCGCGCCCACTTCAAGCCCGAGTTCCTCAACCGGCTCGACGACATCCTGGTCTTCGAGCAGCTGACCCAGGACGATCTCGTGGGCGTCGTGGCGATCCAGCTGCTGCGGCTGGCGAAGCGGCTCGGTGAGCGCCGCCTGTCGCTCACCGTGACGGATGCCGCGAAGCAGTGGCTCGCCGAGCACGGCTTCGACCCCGTGTACGGGGCGCGGCCGCTGCGCCGACTCGTCCAGACAGCGGTGGGCGACAAGCTGGCGAAGGCGCTGCTTGCCGGGCAGGTCCGCGACGGCGACGAGGTCGTCGTCGATGTCGATCCTGCCGGCGGCGGCCTGCTCGTCGGCACCGGGGCCGTCCGGACCGGGTGAGGTTGCTCCCGGCGGCCGAACCATCCCGTTCCGATCGGCGCAGGCTCAGCACCGTCGCGCGCGCCCGCCCTGCCCAGCCGAAGTGGGGCTGATCGGGCCTGTCGCCCCGGCTGGCACTTGCCGATGTCGTGAACAGGTTGGTCGGGCGACGGCGGGTTCGGCCAGCCCCGGCAGTGGGAGGCAACACAGCATGAGGTACGTGGTACGGCGCTGTGGGCTGCTCGCCGCACTGATGGCCGTCCCGCTCGCGATGACGGGAACGGCGGTCGCCAAGTCGGCTACCGCGCCTGTCGTCAAGCCGGCGCCCCCGGGGAAGTCAGGTGGCCGCTGCCCAGGTGGCCGTGTTCAGGTGGCGCGTCCCTCGGGGGGCAGTCGGAACACGCGTTCTGCGTTGCCCGCGAGGAAGAGCCCGCGTGCCTCCTCGCCCAGGCCCAGGTCGTCGAGGTGCTGCAACGCCCGGTCCGGCAGGATCATCGGGTAGTTGGTGCCGAAGAGCACCTTGTGCCGCCCGTGCCCCCGCATGT
>JADGOW010000143.1 GCA_017882765.1 Frankiaceae bacterium | reverse complement strand
AGCCGTGCAACATCAAGCGTCGCACGCGGGCGCTGTCGCCGGGGTCAGTGGCCCATGCCGAGCCCGCCGTCCACCGGGACGACGGCCCCGGTGATGTAGCTCGCCGCCGGGCTGGCGAGGAAGGCCACGGCGGCAGCGACCTCTTCGGGCTCGGCCATCCGACCGAGCGGCACCGCGCCCACCAGGGCCTCGCGCTGGCCCTCGGTCAGCGCGTCGGTCATCCCCGTGCGGACGGGCCCCGGCGCGACCACATTGGCCGTGACGGCCCGGGGGGCGAGTTCGCGGGCGAGCGAGCGGGCCAGGCCGACCAGCCCCGCCTTCGCAGCGGCGTAGTTCACCTGGCCTGCCGAGCCCGACAACCCCGCCACGCTCGACACGAAGACCAGCCGGCCGTACCGGGCCTTCAGCATCGGGCGGACGGCGCGCTTGGCGACGCGGTAGGCGGCGGTGAGGTTCGTGTCCACGACGCTGGCGAAGGCGTCCTCGCTCATGACGGCCAGCAGCGTGTCGCGAGTGATGCCGGCGTTGGACACGACGACCTCGGCCGGGCCGAGTTCCGCCTCGACCTTGCCGAACGCCGCATCCACGTCAGCCGCTGAGGTGACGTCACACGCCACACCGAACAGCCCCGCCGGCGCCTCGCCCGAGCGGGACAACACGGCGACCCGGTCGCCGCCCGCAGCCAACGACTTCGCGATGGCCTGGCCGATCCCGCGGTTGCCGCCCGTCACGACCGCGACCCGGCCCGCCCCGGCCGTCACGCGCCGATCCCGTGCGCGCCGCCGTCGACGTGAATGACTTCGCCGGTCGTGGCGGGCAGCCAGTCCGACATCAGAGCGGCGCAGGTTCGGGCCACCGGCTCGGCGTTGCGCACGTCCCAGCCCAGCGGTGCGCGCTCGTCCCAGGTGTCCTGGATGCGGTCGAAGCCGGGCACGCTGCGTGCGGCCATCGTGCGTAGCGGGCCGGCCGACACGACGTTGACCCGCACGCCGCGAGGCCCAAGATCGCGGGCCAGATAGCGGGCGCAGGACTCCAGGCCCGACTTGGCGACCCCCATCCAGTCATAGGACGGCCAGGCGACGCTCGGGTCGAACCCGAGCGCCACAACGGACGCGGGGTTGCCCAGCATCGGCAGGACGGCTCGGCACAGCGCCGCCAGTGAGTAGGTCGACACGTGCAGCGCGGTGCCGACGTCGGCCCAGTCGGTCTCCAGGAAGTGCCCGCCCAGGGCGGTCGGTGGGGCATAGGCGATCGCGTGCAGAACCCCGTCAACCTGGTGGATGTGCTCGCCGAGCCGCGTGGGCAGCGACGTCAGCTGGTCGGGGTCTGTCACGTCAAGTTCGACGACTGGTGCCCGGCCCGGCAGCCGCCTCGCGATCCGTTCCGTGATCTGCAGGCCGCGGCCGAAGCCGGTCAGGACGATCTGGGCGCCCTGTTCCTGCGCCACCCTGGCCACGGAGTAGGCGATCGACGACTCGGTGATGACCCCGGTCACCAGCAGCCGCTTGCCGGCGAGCAGATGGGTGCGCCCGATGGCCCGGGGGCCGTCGACATCGGTCCGCAGCGATGAAGCGACGGACGAAGCAGCGGAGAGGGCCGTCATGGCTGTCCCTTCGTGAAGGCGAGACAGACGTCATGGCCGCCGAAACCGAACGAGGTGGACAGCGCCGCCCCACCGTCCACAGATCGGTTGGCGATCCGGACGACATCGAGGTCGATCTCGTCGTCGGGGTCTTCGAGGTTCCTGGTGGCGTGGACGATACCGTCGCGGAGCGCGAGCACCGTCGCGATCGCCTCGACCGCGCCGGCGGCCCCGAGCAGGTGCCCGGTGAGCGACTTCGTCGCGGTGACGGCCACGTGAGTCACAGCGGGGCCGAGTGCGGCGTGCAGGGCGCGCGACTCCGCGACATCGCCGAGCGGGGTGGCCGTGGCGTGCGCGTTGACGTGCGTCACGTCGGCAGGCTGCAGACCCCCGTCACGCAGCGCCGCGCTGATCGCCCGAGCGGCCCCGGCACCCGTGGGTTCGGGGGCCGCCACGTGGTGGGCGTCCGCGGAGATCCCCGCCCCGGCGAGGGTCGCGTGTACCCGGGCCTCGCGAGCACGGGCATGGTCGGCCCGCTCGAGCACGACCATGCCGGCGCCTTCACCCAGGACGAAACCGTCCCGTCCCTTGTCGAAGGGGCGGGACGCCGCCGTGGGGTCGTCCGACCGCTTGGACAACGCCCGCATCGCGGCGAACCCGGCGATGGGCAGGGGATGGATCGCGGCCTCGGCGCCGCCGGCGACGACGACGTCGGCGAGCCCGGCACGCAGCATCTCCAGCCCCATCGCGATGGCCTCGGCGCCCGAGGCGCAGGCGCTCACGGGTGCCCGGACCGCGGCCCGGGCACCCAGCGCGAGGCCGACCGCCGCGGCCGGCCCGTTCGGCATGAGCATCGGGACGGTGTGCGGCCCGACGCGGGCTGGCCCCTTCTCCTTCATCGTGTCGTACTGACCGAGCAGGGTGAGCACGCCGCCGATGCCGGAACCGACCACCACGGCGAGGCGTTCCGGCTCGGCGTCCGGGGCGCCGGCGTCGGCCCACGCCTCCCGGGCGGCAACCAGGGCGAGCTGCTGGACCCGGTCGTACGTGCGGGCCTGCACCCGGTCGAGCGCCGGTTCTTCGGCCAGTGGGGCCGCGATGCGCACCGCAAGCTCGGCGGCCCACGGGGCGTCCAGCCCGCGAACCCCCGATCGCCCGGCAAGCAGCCCCGACCAGGTCTGTTCGACCGTGCCGCCGACAGGCGTGGTCGCACCGAGGCCGGTGACCGCGACCCCGACGGGAGATCGGGACGAAGCGCGGGCGGTCACGCCGCCGCCCTCGCGCGCCGGATGAAGTCGACCGCGTCTGCCACGGTGCGCAGGTCGACGACGGCGTCGTCGGGTATCTCGACGCCGAAGCGGTCCTGTGCCTCGGTCGTGACCGCGACCATGGTCAAGGAGTCCACCTCGAGGTCGTCGTCGAACCTGGCCCCCGGGATGACCTCCGCAGGGCTGACGCCGGCAACGTCTTGAAGGATCTCGGCCAGGCTGCTCTGGATCTCCTTGTCGGTCATCTGCGTTCCCTTCTATGGACGGCGGACGATGTGGCCCGCTCTTATGGCGTGCGGACCACCTGGCCCGCGTAGGTGAGTCCTGCCCCGAAAGCGAGGAGCAGAACGGGGTCGCCGCGGCGCACCTGGCCGCGCTCGACCAGCCGCGACAGCGCGATGGGCACGCTCGCCGCGGACGTATTGCCGCATTCGACGATGTCGCGGGCGACTGCGACGTGTGGTACCTGCAGTGCGGCGGCCAGCGCGTCGACGATGCGCAGGTTCGCCTGGTGGGGGACGAACGCCACGAGGTCGGCCGGCTCAATGCCGGCAAGCGCGCACGCGCGCCGGGCGACCGGGGCGAGCCCGATGGCCCACCGGTAGACCGCCGGCCCTGCCATGCGCAGGTGCGGGTCCGCGCGGGTGATCTCGATGATCGACGGGTTGCTGCCGTCATGTCCCCAGGCCGGGGGGCCGATCTCGGTGCTGGCGTGCGTGGCTGGTCCCACGACTGCGGCGCCGGCGCCGTCGCCGAAGATGGGCGCGGTTGCCCGGTCGCCGTGGTCCACCCAGTCGGTCAGGCGCTCGGAGCCGACGACGAGCACCTGCCGGGCGCTGCCCGAACGCACCGCGTCGGCCGCGATCGCCAGGCCGTAGCAGAAGCCCGCGCAGGCGCCGTTGACGTCGAGGGCCCCCGCGGCATGCGCCCCCAGCCGCGTGGCCACCTCGCCCGCCCGGCCGGGAACGGCCGACGGCAAGGTGCAGGACGCCAGCAGCACCAGGTCGACGCCGGTAGCGACCACGCCGGCCGCTGCGAGCGCCTTTCCCGCCGCGTCCACGGCCATGTCCGCGACCGACTCGCTGCCGGCGTAGCGGCGTGTGGACACACCGACGCGGGTGCGTATCCACCCGTCGTCGGTGTCGAGCCTGGCCGCGAACTCGTCGTTGCCCACGGATCGCGCAGGCAGGTACGAGCCCAGGCCGAGCAGGCGGGCGCCACCCGGAGGGGCGGGCTGGAGGAGGGCAACCACGTGTCAAGGCTGCGTGCCCGGACAGGGGTTTGTCCCTGCATGGAACAAACGAATCGAGGCTGCTTGCTTTGTAGGGATGCTACAGACCTTGCAGGCGGCCGAGTGTGAGCGCTATTCGCAGGGTAAAAGCATCCCGCGCATCGGATGGGGTGAGGCCGGTCGCCTTCGCAGCCTTGCCAAGCCTGTACCGGACCGTGTTGGCGTGCAGAAACATCGCCCGGCCGGTCGCCTCGATGGAGCCACCCAGGTCGAGAAAGGTGGCAACCGTCTCCATTACCGCATCCCCGGAATGACGCAGGGATTTGTAGGTTTCCGCCACGAGTCGTCCTCTTGCTTCGTCGTCGCCCGCCAACGCGCGCTCCGGCAGCAGGGCGTCGGCCGGGACCGGGCGCGGCGCTCCCGGCCACGCGCGTACCGCGGCCGCGCCCGCCAGCGCCGCCAATGCCGACCCGGTCGCGTGGCGCAGGTGAGCCACCGCGGGCCCCGCGATGACCGGCCCGCGGCCGAAGACCGGCAGGAGAGCGCCGGCCATCTCCAGCGGTCCCAGCGTGCCTCCCGCCACGATCACGAGGCGCTCGGCGTGTACCCCCGCGAGGACATCCAGCCCTGCCTTGTGGGCCACGTTGTGTGCCTGGTCGACGACGGCTTCAGGTTCCTGCGCGGGAGTGGGCCCGATGACGACCGCGACCACCTCCGGTTGCCGCCAGCCCACGGCGGCCGCCCGCGACAGCAGGGCGTCCTCGGGCTCACCGGAGAGCAGGGCGTCGACCAGAAGCGCCTCAAGTCGGGCATCCCAGGCACCGCGTTCCTCCGCAGCATTCGCGTACACCCCTGCCGCCGCGAACGCGATCTCCCGGGAGTAGCGCAGGACGTCCTCACGCAGCAGCTGCTCTTCGCCCGGCTCCGCCAGGTCGGGGACGGCGCCCTCGACGACCTCCACCGCGACCCGGACGGCCTCGACGACCTGCTGCAACGTCACCGCGCGGACAAGCTCCCGGGGGGCGCCCCGAAACACGAGAGAGGGCTCTCGCCCCCCGGGCGCGACAGACCAATCGACGAACGAGTCGATTCCGTCCTGGACGACCAGCCCTACCGCCGCGCGGTGCTCTGGGGGCAAGTCGCGAAACCAGGGCAGCGTCTCCTGCATCCGGGCGACCGCGGCGGTGGCCAGGCGGCCACCGGCTTGCGACATCCGGCGCAGGGCCGTGGCATGCGGCGTCCCGGCCACGAGGGCAGCATCGCACGGCTCGGTCACGGGCGCGCGAAGGCGCATCGCGGCTCGCTCACAGGCGCGCGAGTGCTGCTGCCAGGCCCTCGATGTCGCTGTGGGTAGTCCAGGCGTGCACGCTGAGGCGCAGCGCTGCCGAGGGCTGCTCCCACGGCGCCCGTTCCGCTGTGACGGCGCTCGTGAGCACGCCATCGGCGAGCAGCCGCGCGCGGGCCGTCGCCGGGTCGCCGCCGTCGGGGAGCTCCACGGTCAGGATGCCGCTGGGCTGCCCGCCGGCGTCGACGAGCGGCTCCCGCACGCGCCACCCCGGCATCGCCGCCAGCTGCCGCCGGACCGCCAGCGCGCGATCGGCGATGCGCCGCGCGATTGCCGCCGGACCCGCCGCTTCCAGTTCGAGCACTGCCTGGGCCCAGCCCGTGCGCGCGGCGATCGCCGCCTCGCCGCCGAACAGGCCCGCTGCCGGCCACCGGGCGGCGGTGAGCGCCGGTGCCCCCAAGTGCAGCCGGGAGGAGACGTCGCGCCCGATGGCCGCGAACCCGACCCCCCGCGGTCCGCACAGCCACTTGCGGGACGTGCCGACCCAGACGACGGCTCCCAACCTGGGCCCGCTCCCGCTCCCGGCCCCGGTCCCGGTCCCGGCCCCGGTCCCGGCCGCAAACCCACCGATGTCGACCTGGCCCACCGACTGGGCGGCGTCGACGAGGAGGGGGACGCCCACGGCCGCGCACCGGGCGGCCAGCTCCCGGACCGGCTGGACGACCCCCCGATGGCTCGCCACATGAGGCAGCGTCGCGAGATCGAGTCCGCCGAGGTCGGGCCCGTGCCGGTCGAGCCGGTCAAGGTCGAGCCGTCCCATCCCGTCCACCGGCAGCCGGACGAGGCGCAGCCCGTCCCGGGTCGCCCGCGCTGTGAGCAGCGCGGCGTTACGGGCGTACTCGAAGGCGACGACGCCGACCCGGGCAGCGGGGGGAAGGCGCCAGGCGTCCAGCAGCGCGGCGAACGCCGACGTGGCGGAGCCGAACAGGGCGATGTCATCGCCGGACAGGCCGTCCGGGTCGATCATTCGCGCCAGCGCGGAACGGCCGGTCGAGACGAGGGTTTCGGCCTTCTCCTCGGCCACGTAGCCACCGAGTTCGGCCTCGGCTTCGAGGTGGCCGGCCTGGGTGGCGAGCACCGTCCGGCTCGGGCGCCCGCACGCGGCGGCGTCGAAATGCCTGACCCGTGCCGGGACCCGGGCGTCCACCCAGGCTTGGCCGGGGTCGGCCGGGACGGCCAGGTCAGCCCGCCGGGGGTGCTGCCGAGGGGGACGCTGCCGGGACGGACGACACCGGCAGGGACGACGCCGGCAGGGACGACGCCGGCAGGGAGAGCGACACCGCGAAGTCTCCCGTCGGGTCCGGCCACCAGTGCGCCATCCGCCAGCCGGCGCCGGCGAGCTCGGCCTCGACGCCTTCGCGCCGGAACTTGGCGCTGATCTCGGTACGCAGCTGCTCGCCGCGCTCGAACGTGACTTCTAGATCCAGCGCGCCGAGCCGGGCCCGCTGTTCCAGCGAGGACCGCAGCCGCATCTCGATCCATTCCTCGTCCGGATCCCAGATTGCGACGTGATGGAAGGCCTCGGCGTCCAGGTTCCCGTCGAGCTCGCGGTTGATGACCGCCAAGACGTTGCGGTTGAAGGCGGCCGTCACGCCGGCCGCGTCGTCGTAGGCCGCCACGAGCCGGCACGGGTCCTTGACCAGATCAGTGCCCAGGAGCAGGGCGTCGTCGGGCCCCGCCCCGGTCCGCAAGGCTGCGAGCAGGTGGTGCCGTTCGGGCGCCCGCAGGTTCCCGATCGTCCCGCCGAGGAAAACGATCAGCCGCCGCCCCCCGGCGGGCAGGAGACCGACGTGCTGCTGAAAGTCCCCGACCACCCCGTGCACGACCACGCCGGGGTACTCCCTGGCAAGCTCCGCGCCGGCGGCCGCCAGCACCGTGTCATCCACGTCGAACGGCACGATGCTGCACAGGCTTCCGCGCGCCGCCAAGGCGTCGAGGAGGAGGCGGGTCTTCTCGGATGTCCCCGATCCCAGCTCGATGAGGGTCTCGGCGCCGGTCAACGCGGCGATCTCGCCCGCGCGAGCGCGCAGGATCGTGCGCTCGCGCCGAGTCGGGTAGTACTCCGGCAGGCGAGTTATCTCGTCGAACAGCCGGCTTCCCGCCCCGTCGTAGAACCACTTGGGCGGCAGCTCCTTCGGCACACTGCACAGGCCGGCCCGGACGTCTGCTGCCAGTGCCGCCGTCCGGTCGGCCTCGGTCAGGTGCCGGTCGAGCAGAAAAGGGGCGCTTGCGGCGCGTGCCGTGCTCTCGCCGGACGGCGCGGGCCGCGCGGTGGGAGTTGCGGTCACGAGACCTCCTCGTGGACGGGGCGTGGGGGCGGCGGGCCGGCGACGGTCGATGCCCCCGTAGTCAACGGCGAGTACTCAACGGCGTGGCGGACAGGGGGGTGATCGACACCGAGCCGGCGGTCGCCACGACCAGGGACCTGTCCGGCACCTGCTCCCAGTCGCCTCCGGCGTCGCCGGGCTCGCTCGCGATCAAGGTCCCCTCGGCCGCGCGCCGCAGGTGCAGGCTCGCCCCCCAGGCGGTCGCGCACAGCGTGGTCCCGTCGGCGACCAGGACGTTCAGGGTCGCCTGCTCGCGGCCCGGCGGGTTGCAGCCGGCCGCGTCGAGGACAAGGCGGGCGATGACCTCGGGAAACGCCGCGGCGGGCTGGCCCAGGCGGTGCCAGAGCAGCGCGGCCAGCACCGCCGAGTCACACGGGGACTCGGGGACGGCCGCCAGCGGCAGGAACCCCCGAAGC
>JADGOW010000024.1 GCA_017882765.1 Frankiaceae bacterium | reverse complement strand
CGCAGCGTCCCGCTCTTGTTGACCACCACGATCATGTCGCGGGCCTTGCCGAGCTCGATCGCCACGTGCCGCAGATGCCGCGCGCCCAGCTCGTCAAACAGGTCGACCGTAACGACGAACAGCACGAGATCGGCCGCGCGCAAAGACTGCTCCGCGCGGTCGTCGTGCTCGGGCAGGCCCGCCTGGACGCCGGGGGTGTCTACGAGCAGGACGTCCCCCCAGCGGTACTCGGCGACCCCCGTGGTGGTCACGTCGGCGCCCGTGACGATGGAGTCGTCGCCCGTCAGGGCCCGCAGGATCGTCGACTTGCCGGCGCTGTACTGGCCGGTGGCCACGATCCGGTAGGGCTCGCCCGGCTCCCCCAGCCGGACGGAGGCCGCGAGCCGGCGCAGCTTGGGGTCCTCCTGGCTGTCCAGCACGCCTTCGAGCCGGCTCGCCAGCGCCCGCGCGCGGCCAGGCAGTTGCCGCACCAGCAGTTCGGTCACGGCGCACCAGCCGCGGCGACGATGCGGACGTCCACGGCCGCGACGGCTCGCGCGAGCCCCTGCACCGCCGCGACCCGTCCGGCGGCGGGCCGGGCCGCCACCTCAACCTCGACCCCGGGGGACCAGACCCCGACTCCCGTGACGGCCGGGACGTGCGCCGCGACGACCCGCACCGCGGCAACCGCCGGCTGCGCCGGCGGCACGGCCGTGCAGGGCTCGACGATGTCGGGCGGGAACAGGGACAGCTCTTCGAGTACGTCGGCATCGCCGACGAGCGCGGCGATGCCCACGCCGGGGACCCGGCATGCCCAGCCCACGGCGGATGCAGCGCGCTGGCGGCCGGTCAGGCCCAGCAGCGCGCGGGCAGCCGCTGCGTCGAGGATGGCCCGCTGCCTCTCGCACTGGCCGGCCGCTTCCCCGGTGACAGCCGCGAGCTGCTCCTCGCTGCCGAGCTGGCGGTCGAGCACGGCCTGCTCCGCCTGGAAACGCTGCCAGGCGGGCCGCAGAACCGAGTCGACGAAGATGTGGATCCACGTCTCGCGCACCCAATCCAGGTAGGCATTCGCTTGGGCCGACAGGCTCGCCCGGCGGTCTCGCATGACCTGCTCCCGGCTACGGAACCTGCTCGCGAGCCGGTCGGCCACCTGCGGCAGCGCCCAACCCAGTGCCAGCCCGACGGCCGCTCCGGGCAGCCCGCCTACCGAGAGCCCGACGATCCCGCCGGCGGCGGCCCCCGCGCTCTTGACGCCCGTATGCACCCACGCGCTGGCCATCGGCTGGAAGAACAACGGCCGGTTCGCCGGATCCGTCAGCGGTACCGACCAGTCGTGGTCGAACGCCCGCAGGCACTCGTCGAGCGCCGAGCGCAACTGGGCGGTGTGCCCGCCCAGCAGGCTTCGCCCGTCCGCGGCCAACTCGTGATGCAGTGCCGTCCACGCCCGCTCGACGGCCCGCTTGTCGCGAACGTTCTGCTGGTGCACCCAGAAGCGGCGCTCGTCGACCAGCCGTGCTGCCGCGACCCGCAGCCGGTCCAGGTGGTCGTCGAACAGCGACTGGACGCGCCCGGAGAGGTCACGGGCAGCCGCTGCGGCCACGGCTGCGTCCCGGGCGAGCCGGTCGGCGAGGTCCGCCAGCATCCCCGCTCCTGCGTCCACGGCGTCGCGCCCGAGGTCGGCGCTGCGCAGGAGGCGCCGCTGCGACGCCCCCCGCAGGCCGTGGGCCCGGAAGACCTGCAGCAGATTGTCGATGCGGCTGGCAGCCCAGAGTTCGGCTGCCTCGCCCCGCTCGGCGGGCTTAGCTGCCTCGCCCCGCTCGGCGGGCTCGCCCTGCTCCCTCGCGCGGGCGCCGTCGAAGGCCGCCCGGGCGTGCACCGCGACGGTGGCCACGGGCGCGGCGCCGGCCGAGTCCAACGCCCGCAGGACCGGCCCGAGATGGCCCGACGCCTCGGCGAACGCGCGGCCGGGCTCGCGTAGGAACCGCCGGCGGCGAGCGGGAGTGTCGATGTCCGCCCGGCAATTCACGATCACGACAACGGGACGCCCTGCCGCGGCGATCATCCTTAGAGCGCGGGCCGTCTCCTCCTGCGTCGAGTCGGTGGTGGCCACCCAGGCGATGAGGTCGCTGCTCTTGGCGGCGTCGAACGCTGCCTCCACGTCGTGCTCGCCGTCGAAGGCGCCGACCCCCGGCGGGTCGATGAGCACGAGGCCCCCGAGGGCAGCCGCCGAATGTTCGGCACAGTCCCGGGTAGCGCGTTGCGCGCCGGCCCCGATCCGCCGCCCGTCGCCGCCGGTCAGCGTTTCGTAGAGGGTGCTCTTGCCGGCCAGCGTGCGGCCCATGAAGACCACCCGCAAGGCCGCCTGGGGCTGGTCAAGCCGGCGCCGGCAGTCGGCTACCACGGCGGTGAGATCGTCCAGCACCGCGACCGCGCCTGCCTCGGCGGCCGTGGACAGGGTTCCCGGCCCGGGACGAAGGTCCGCCAGCGCCGCCGACAGCTCGCCCAGCTGGGCGTCCACCTCGGCACCGTGGGACCGCAGGATCTCATCGACCGGCGCTGGGCGCTCCGCTCCGAACGCCAGCTGCCGGACGCGCTCGGGATCGAACCCGGCTGCCGTCACATCCGGCGACGCTACGCGCGGACGCGGGGAGCACGTGCGGCCCCGCCGTGAGTCCGGTAAGCACGGGGCATGTCTGCGGCCGTGGTCCTGGGAATCGTCCTGGCAGTCGTCGCGGTGCTCGTGAGCGGCACCGCCGCTGCGGTATCCGTCCAGGCCCGCCGCGCGGCCGAGGCCGGGTCCCGTCACGCCGATGCCCTCGTGAAGGAGCGGACAGCCGCTCTCGCCGCCCTCATCGACCGCCGCGTCGCGACGCTCGCGGCCCAGGTCGCCAGCGGCGTCAATGAGCAGGGGCAGGCCGGCGCGGACATGGGGCAGGCCGGCGCGGACATGGGGCAGGCCGGTGCGGACATGGGGCAGGCCGGTGCGGCCCCGACTCCGCCATCCGGTACACCGGCACAAGCCAACCTCGAAGCCAGCCCCAGTGCCGGCCCCGCTGTCGGGCCCGCGCCCGACCAGCTGTACGCCTACGTCGAGGCGCGGCTTTCCCAGGTGGCCACGGATCTGGAGGCACTCGTCGCCGACCTGCTCCGCCGGCACGCCCGCAGCGTCCGCCAGGACGCGCTGGCAGCCGCAGCACAGGCCGCCGCCCAGACCACAGCCCAGACCAGCCCGCGGCATTGACGCAGCAAGGCGCGTCAGATCAGCTGACCGCGCGGCTCTGCACGGACGGCTCGCCGCAGGACACCCCCAGCTCGGCCAGCTTGGCCGCCCCGCCGTCATGCGCGGTCAGCACCCACGGCCCCTGCTCGGTCACGGCCACGGTGTGCTCGAAATGCGCGGCCCAGGACCCGTCGACGGAGACCACCGTCCACTCGTCGGCCAGCACCCGCGTTTCCGGGCCGCCGAGTGTGATCATCGGCTCGATGGCGAGCGCGATCCCGGAGATCAGCTTCTGCCCCCGGCCGGGTCGCCCGTAGTTGAGTATGTGCGGCGGCTGATGCATTTCCGTGCCGATGCCGTGGCCGCCATAGTGGTCCACGATGCCGTACCCGTGTGGACGCACCGCCGACTCGACGGCATGACTGATGTCAGTGAGCCGCCCGCCCAGCCGGGCTGCCGCCAGGCCGTGCCACATCGACTCCTCGCAAGCGGCCATGAACGCGAGCAAGCCGGCGTCCACCGTGCCGACCGGCACGGTGATCGCCGAATCGCCGTGCCAGCCGTCCACGATCGCTCCGCAGTCGATGGAGATGATGTCGCCGGCATGAAGGATCTTGCGCTTGTTGGGGATGCCGTGCACGACCTCCTCGTTGACCGAGGTGCAGATCGTGGCCGGGAAGCCCTGGTAGCCCTGGAACGACGGGATGGCGCCCTCGCCGCGGATGAACCGCTCGGCGATGTCGTCGAGATCCTTCGTGGAGACGCCGGGACGCACCGCGGCGCGCAGCGTGTCGAGGGTGCGGGCGACCACCAATCCGGCCTTGCGCATGTGCACGAGCTCGGATCGCGACTTGATCTGAACATGCTCCCGGCGCGCCATCGCCTCGTCCCTATCGCCACAGGTGCGCGTGACCGCGCGGAAACTCTATTGTTCCACTCTGCGCCGCGACCGGTCGTGTCTGCCGAGCGGCGGTGACTCAGGGCTGAATGCGGTCAGACGCCCGCGCGCAAGGCCTCAATGGCGCGCTCACGGACTTCGCGCGGGGGGCCGGTCGCGTCGATTTCGATCAGAAAACCGCGCTTCCCGTAGAAGCCGATGAGCGGCTGGGTGGACTGGCGGTAGACCTCGAGCCGACGCAGGACCGTGTCCGGCTTGTCGTCGTCGCGCTGGACGAGCTCGCCCCCACAGACGTCGCAGACCCCCGCGGCCCTCGGCGGGTCGAATTCGACGTGCCAGATGTGCCCGCACTTGCTGCAGGTGCGCCGTCCCGACAGCCTCCGGATGACCTCGTCGTTGGGGACGTCCAGATTCAGCGCGGCGTTCAGTCCCAGACCCCCGCGCTCGTTCAGCCCGCTCTCGAGCTGCTCGGCCTGCGGGACGGTGCGCGGGAACCCATCGAGCAGGAAACCCTCTCGAGCGTCGGCTCCGCTCAGCCGGTCCCAGACCATCCCCAGCGTGACCTCGTCCGGGACGAGGTCACCCTTGTCCATGTACTGCTTGGCGAGCTTGCCCAGCTCGGTCTGTTCTCCGACGTTCTTGCGAAAGAGGTCCCCGGTGGAGATGGCCGGGATGGTGAAGGCTTCGGCGATGGCGGTGGCCTGAGTGCCCTTCCCCGCGCCGGGGGGGCCGAGAAGCACGAGTCGCACTAGCGGAGGAACCCTTCGTAGTTGCGGAGCATGAGCTGACTTTCGATCTGTTTGACCGTTTCCAGGCCCACGCCGACCATGATCAGGACGGCAGTGCCGCCGAACGGGAATTGGATGCCCTTGGTCAGACCTAACAGAACAAGCGGGGCCACCGCAATTATCCCGAGGAACAGGGAACCCGGCAGGGTCAGCCTCGACAGCACGAAGTCCAGGTACTCGGCCGTGGGCCGGCCGGGGCGGATGCCGGGGATGAAGCCGCCGTACTTCTTCATGTTGTCGGCCACTTCCACCGGGTTGAACGTGATCGACACGTAGAAGTACGTGAAGAACATGATGAGCAGGAAGTAGACGAGCAGGTACAGCGGATGGTCGCCGCGGGACAGGTAGCGGGTGTAGAAGTCGTTGAACGTCCCGTTGTGCCAGACCTGCGACATCAGCTGCGGGATCTGCAGCAGCGACGCAGCGAAGATGACCGGGATGACGCCGGCCTGGTTGATCTTCAGGGGAATGTAGGTGGACGTCCCGCCGTACATCCGCCGGCCGACCATGCGTTTGGCATATTGCACCGGGATGCGGCGCTGAGCCTGCTCGATGAAGACCACGAAGATCACGATCGCCAGGCCGAGCAGGCAGACCAGGGCGAAGATGACACCGCCGGCGACCGCCAGGATCGAGCCGCCCTGGGACGGCAGCTGGGCGGCGATCGAAGTGAAGATCAGCAGGGACATGCCGTTGCCGACACCCCGCCCGGTGATGAGCTCGGCCAGCCACATGATGACCGCGGTTCCCGCCGTCATGGCGATGACCATCGTCCCCAACCGGAACAGGCTGGTGTCCGGAATGATCTCCTTGCCCTGCGGACAGCTGGGGAACAGGTTCCCGCTGCGGGCCAGCGCGATGATCGCCGTGGACTGGAGCACGGCGAGCGCCACGGTGAGGTACCGGGTGATCTGGGTCAGCCGCTGCTCGCCGGCGCTGCCCTCTTTCTTCAGCTCCTCCAGGCGCGGGATCACGACGACCAGCAACTGGATGATGATGCTGGACGTGATGTACGGCATGATGCCCAGAGCGAAGATCGACAACTGGAGCAGCGCGCCGCCGCTGAAAAGGTTGATCAGCGAGTAGGCGTTGTTGTTCTTGGTGGTGGCCAGGCAGGTGTGAATGGTCTCAACCGAGACCCCGGGAGCCGGCAGGTAACTGCCGGCCCGGAACAAGATGATGATGCCCAGCGTGAAGAGCAGCTTCTTTCGCAGGTCAGGTGTGCGAAATGCCCTGGCGAAGGCACCGAGCACGTGTCCTCCTGCGATTGGTCAAGAACCCGTCCGAGACTCTAACAGGACGGCTGGACGCCCTCCGGTTAGAGGACAGTCGTCGAACCCCCGGCGGCAACGATCTTCTCACGCGCGCTGGCGCTGAACGCATGCGCGGTCACCTCGACCGCGGTCGCGATCTCACCGTCGCCAAGAACCTTCACCCGGTGACCTGCCCGCACCGCACCTGCGGCGGCCAGCTCGTCGGGCCCCACCCGGCCGCCGTCGGGAAACAGCTCCCCGAGGCGGGACAGGTTCACGACCTGGTACTCGACCCGAAAGCGGTTCGTGAAGCCCTTGAGCTTGGGCACCCGCATGTGCAGCGGCATCTGCCCACCCTCGAACCGGGCGGGGATCTGCTTGCGCGCCTTCGAACCCTTGGTGCCGCGGCCCGCGGTCTTGCCCTTCGAGCCCTGACCGCGGCCCACGCGGGTCTTGTCCCGGTGCGCCCCGGGGGCCGGGCGCAGGTGGTGCACCTTCAAGCCCGGGAACCCGCGGCCGGGGGCGACTGTGCCGCCCGTGCCAGCAGACGCTGTCTCGGCGCTCGCCGCGGTGTCGTCGGCGTCGTTGCTCATGACCCGCTCTCCTCGACTCGCTCCACGGTTACCAGATGCTCAACCGTGCGAATCATCCCGATTACTTCCGGTCGGTCCTCCCGCTCGACTCTGGCGTGCAGCCGGCGCAGGCCGAGCGTCTTCAACGTCGCCCGCTGATTTGCCGTGCCGCCGATGCCCGACCTGACCTGCGTGATGCGCAGCTTGGCCATCGTTGTCAGCTCCCCGCTCCGGCCGCCGCCCGCGCGCGGAGCATCGCCGGCGGGGCGACGTCCTCGATCGGCAGCCCACGGCGTGCGGCGATCTCCTCGGGCCGCATGAGGCCGCGCAACGCGGCCACCGTGGCGTGCACGATGTTGATGGGGTTGGACGACCCGAGCGACTTCGACAAGACGTCGGCGACACCGGCACACTCCAGCACCGCGCGGACCGGGCCCCCGGCGATGACGCCGGTACCGGGGCTGGCGGGCTTGAGCAGCACGACGCCGGCAGCCTCCTCACCCTGCACGGGGTGCGGGATCGTCGAGCCGATGCGCGGCACCTTGAAGAAGTGCTTCTTGGCCTCCTCCACGCCCTTGGCGATCGCGGCCGGCACTTCCTTCGCCTTCCCGTAGCCGACCCCGACCGTCCCGTCCCCGTCGCCGACGACGACCAAGGCGGTGAAGCTGAAGCGGCGGCCACCCTTGACGACCTTCGCCACGCGGTTGATCGCGACGACCCGCTCGAGATAGGCGGTCTTCTCCGGGGCCGCGCCGCCGGAGCGGTCGCGACGCTCCCGGCGCTCTCCGCCGGTGCCGCCACCGCGGCGCTGCGGTCCAGGCATCCTCTTTCCTTCCTGTCGAATGGCTTACTAGAACCGCAGACCCTGCTCGCGGGCCGCATCGGCAAGTGCCGCGATCCGCCCGTGGTAGCGGCGGCCGCCGCGGTCGAACACGACGGACTGCACCCCCAGCGACTGCGCGCGCTCAGCGACGAGCCGGCCGACCGCGGCGGCCCGGGCTGTCTTGTCGCCCACGCCCGGGCCGGCGTCCCCGCGCAGGGGAGCGTCCAGCGTCGATGCCGACGTGAGGGTGTGCCCGCGGTCGTCGTCGACGACCTGGGCGTAGATGTGGCGCGCCGACCGGACCACGACAAGGCGGGGCCGCTCGGCCGTGCCTGCGACCTTATTGCGGACGCGCCGGTGCCGGCGCGCCAGCCCGACTCTGCGCTGTGAGGAAACGTTGCTAGGCATGTGCTACTTCCCGCTCTTCCCGACCTTGCGCCGGACGACCTCACCCTGGTACCGCACGCCCTTGCCCTTGTAGGGGTCGGGCTTGCGGAGCTTGCGGATGTTCGCGGCGACCTCGCCGACGTGCTGCTTGTTGATCCCCCGGACCACGAACCGGGTCGGGGTCTGCACCTCGAACGTGATGCCGGGCGGCGCGGGAACCGGCACCGGATGACTGTACCCGAGCGAGAACTCCAGGTCAGAGCCGCGGGCCTGGACCCGGTAGCCCACCCCGACGATTTCGAGAGTGCGGGCAAAGCCGTCCGTGACCCCGGTGACCATGTTCGCCACCAGCGTGCGGGTCAGGCCGTGGCGGGACTTGCTCTCCCGCGCGTCGTCGGGCCGGCGCACGAACAGCGTGCCGTCCTCACCCCGTTCGACTGTGATCGGCTCGACCAGCGTGTGGCTGAGCGTCCCCTTGGGACCGGTCACGGTCACGTCGCGGCCGTCAATGTCGACGGTGACCCCGGCGGGTACCTGAATCGGCATCTTGCCGATACGCGACATCGTGACCCCTACCAGACGTAGGCGAGGACTTCCCCGCCCACGCCCCGCTTGCCGGCCTGCCGGTCCGTCAACAGACCCGACGAGGTCGAGATGATCGCGATACCGAGGCCGCCGAGGACCTTCGGCAGCCCGTTCGCCCTCGCGTACACGCGCAAGCCAGGCTTGCTGACCCGGCGTATCCCGGCGAGCCCCCGCTCCCGGTTGGGGCCGTACTTGAGGTCGACTATGAGCTTCTTGCCCACCGCGCCCTCGGGGGGCTCCTCGGTGCGCCACCCGGCGATGTAGCCCTCCTGCTGGAGGATCGCGGCGATGTGCGCCTTGATCCCGCTGTAGGGGATCGCGACAGTGTCGTGGTATGCCGAGTTGGCGTTGCGGATGCGCGTCAGCATGTCCGCAATGGGATCCGTCATGGTCATGACGACGTTCCGGGCACGTGCCCACCTCTCTCGCCGCGGTTCCCCCGGCCGGGGGCCTGCGGCGCAGCGACTGACTTCACAATGCTGCTCACGGGGACGCTGCTCACGGGGACGCTGCTCACCGGGATGGGGCTCACCACGACGATTTCGTGATGCCGGGCAGCTCGCCGCGGTGCGCCATCTCGCGGAGGCAGATGCGGCACAGCCCGAACATTCGATACACCGAGCGTGGCCGGCCGCACCGCTGGCAGCGCGTATATCCGCGCACTTTGAACTTCGGCTTCGCCGCGGCCTTGTTTACCAATGCTGTCTTTGCCATGAATCTTCAGCCGATCCTAATTCTCCCGGAAGGGGAAACCGAGCAGCCGCAACAGCGCCCGTCCCTCGTCGTCGTCGGCAGCGGTTGTCGCCACCGTGATGTTCATGCCCCGCTGTCGGTCGATCCTGTCGATGTTGATCTCGTGAAAGATCGACTGCTCGTTCACGCCGAACGTGTAGTTGCCCAGGCCGTCGAACTGGTTGGGCGACAGCCCGCGGAAGTCACGGATACGGGGCAGCGCGATCGACACGAGGCGGTCGAGGAACTCCCACATCCGGTCGCCGCGCAGCGTGACCTTCGCCCCGATGGGCATTCCGGTGCGCAGCTTGAACTGCGCGATCGACTTCTTCGCCCGGCGCACGGTGGGCTTCTGCCCGGTGATCTGGGTGAGGTCACGCACGGCACCGTCGATCAGCTTCGCGTCCCGGGCCGCCTCGCCGACGCCCATGTTCACGACCACCTTCGTGACCCGCGGCACCTGCATGACGTTGCCGTACCCGAACTGCTCCACCAGACGCGGCACGATCTCCGTGCGATAGCGCTGCTTGAGCCGCGGCACGGGGTGTGCCGTCTCCGGAGCGGTCGCAGTCATCTCCCCACTCCCTCTACAGGTCCTCGTTGCAGCGCCGGCAAACCCGCACGCCGTGGCCGTCCTCGTCCCGGCGGTGGCCCAGCCGGGACGGCTTCTTGCAGTTCGGGCAGACCACCATCACGTTGCTCACGTGGATGGGCGCCTCCTGGTGGACGATGCCGCCCGCCTGGCTGCCGCGGGCCGTCCGCGTCACCTTCGTGTGCTTCTTCACCCGGTTCGCGCCTTCGACGAGGACCCTGGCCGCATCCGGGTAGGTCAGGATCACTTTCCCGCGCAACCCGCGGTCCTTGCCGCTGCGTACGAGGACGGTGTCGCCCTTCTTGACGTTGAGACGGCCGGCCATGGCTACAGCACCTCCGGCGCAAGTGAGATGATCTTCATGAACCTCTTGTCGCGGAGCTCGCGGCCGACCGGGCCGAAGATGCGCGTGCCGCGCGGGTCGCCGCCCTCACGGATGAGCACCGCCGCGTTCTCGTCGAAGCGGATGTAGGAGCCGTCGGGACGGCGTCGCTCCTTGCGCGTCCGGACCACCACCGCACGCACCACATCGCCCTTCTTCACCCCGGCCCCGGGAAGAGCGTCCTTCACCGTTCCGATGATGATGTCCCCGATGCGGGCGTAGCGGCGGCCCGAGCCGCCCAGCACCCGGATGCACAGCAGCTCCTTGGCACCGGTGTTGTCGGCGACCCGTAGCCGCGACTCCTGCTGAATCACTGCGAACTCCCACGCCCTACCGCTCGCGCTTCCTCAACTACGGCTGTGGTCGAGGTGACCCCTGCCGTCGGCGAGGTAACTACTTGGCCTTTTCCGTGACCTGCACGACCCGCCAGCGCTTCGTCGCTGACAGCGGCCGGGTCTCCATCAGCAACACCCGGTCACCAACCCCGCACGTGTTTGCCTCGTCGTGCGCCTTGAGCTTGCTGGTGCGGCGCAAGATCTTCCCATAGAGGGGGTGCCGGACCCGGTCCTCGACGGCGACCACGACGGTCTTGTCCATCTTGTCGCTGACGACGAGACCTTCGCGGACCTTCCGGTCCCCGCGCTGCACGGCCCCCGCCTGGGCTGACCCTGCTTGGGCTGCCTCACTCATGCCGACCCACCTGTCTCCGGTGCCTCGTAGATCCCCAGCTCGCGCTCGCGCATCACCGTGTAGATACGGGCGATCTCGCGGCGGACCTGCTGGAGCCGCCGGTTGTTGTCCAGCTGCCCGGTCGCGACCTGGAAGCGGAGATTGAACAACTCCGACTTAAGTTCGAGGACTTGCGCGCTCAGCTCCCCGTCGCTGAACTCGCGCAACTCTGTTGCCGCTGTGGTGCGAGCCATCACTCACCCGTCTCGCGCTTGACGAACCGGCACTTCATCGGGAGCTTGTGCATCGCCCGCCGCAGTGCCTCGGCGGCGACCGGCTCCGCCACCCCGGACAGCTCGAACATCACCCGGCCGGGCTTGACGTTGGCGACCCACCATTCGGGCGAGCCCTTTCCCGACCCCATCCGCGTCTCGGCCGGCTTCTTCGTCAGGGGCCGGTCCGGGTAGATGTTGATCCACACCTTCCCGCCTCGGCGGATGTGGCGGGTCATGGCGATACGCGCCGACTCGATCTGCCGGTTGGTCACGTAGGCGTGCTCGAGCGCCTGGATGCCGTACTCACCGAAGGTGACCGACGTCCCGCCCTTCGCCACCCCCCGCCGCGGCGGATGGTGCTGCTTGCGGTGCCTGACCCTGCGGGGCATGAGCATGTCTCAGCCCTCCTCGCCGGCCGGCTCGGGCCGGTCCTGCGTTACTGGCTCGCCTGCGCCCGCCTCGGCACCGGCCGGGGTCTCGGGGGCGCTCACCTGCGCGGCCGGGTCGCCGCTGAGCGCGGGGGCAGCCTCGACCGCGGTCGTGGCGGAGGCCTTCGGCTCCGTGGGGACAGCCACGGGTGCGGCCGGGCCGGCGGTCATCGCCGCAGGCGTCTCGCCGAGATCCGGCTCGGGCGCGGCGACCTCTGGTGCGCGGCTCGGTACGCGCGCGTCAGCTGATGCCGGGGCGGTCGTGCGGCGCGAATCGCGCGCCCCGCGGCCCTCCGGGCGAGTTCCGCGCTCGGGCCGCTCGCGCCGCGTCGGACGGTCGCGGCGCTGCGCGCGCAGGGCCGCCTGGGCGGCTTCCCGCTCGACCCGGCTCTGCACGACGTCGCCCTTGTAAATCCAGACCTTGACGCCGATGCGCCCGAATGTCGTCCTGGCCTCGTAGAAGCCGTAGTCGATGTCGGCGCGCAGCGTGTGCAGCGGGACGCGGCCCTCGCGGTAGAACTCCTTGCGGCTCATCTCCGCGCCGCCGAGGCGGCCGGCGCACTGCACCCGGATGCCCTTGGCGCCGCCCTTCATGGCCGACTGCATGGCCTTGCGCATCGCCCGTCGGAACGACACCCGCGAGGACAGCTGCTCGGCCACGCCCTGAGCCACCAGCTGCGCGTCCACCTCGGGGTTCTTCACTTCGAGGATGTTGAGCTGCACCTGCTTGCCGGTCAGCCGCTCGAGGTCGCCGCGGATCCGGTCGGCCTCGGCGCCGCGGCGGCCGATGACGATACCGGGGCGGGCCGTGTGGATGTCCACCCGGACGCGGTCGCGGGTGCGCTCGATGTCCACCTTGCTGATACCGGCACGCTCCATGCCGCGCGACATCAGCTTGCGAATCTTGACGTCCTCGCCGATGTAGCCGCGATACATCTTCTCGTTGGCGTACCAGCGCGACGTCCAGTCCGTCGTGATGCCCAGCCTGAACCCGTGCGGGTTGACTTTCTGTCCCACTAGCGGGCTCCTCCTCGGTTCGCACCACTGTCTGTTCTGGCCCGCTGCTCGGTACGCCGGCGGCGGCCCAGCCGGCGGGTAGGCGCCGCTGCGCGCTCCTCCGACCGGCTCTCTACGGTGACCGTGATGTGGCTCGTACGCTTGCGGATGCGGTACGCGCGGCCCTGCGCCCGCGGCCGGAAGCGCTTGAGCGTCGGGCCCTCATCCACGTAGATCTCGGAGATCCACAGGGTGTCGAGGGCCAGCTTCTGGTTGTGGTGGGCGTTGGCCATCGCACTGGAGACAACCTTGAAGACGTCCTCGCTCGCCGCCTGCGGGGCGAAGCGCAGCACGTCCAGGGCGTCTTCGGCCCGCATCCCGCGGACAAGGTCGACCACGCGGCGCAGCTTGCGCGGCGCGACGTGCACGTAGCGCGCGCGGGCCTGCACCCGCGGCGCGGACCGAGCAGCGCCGCCGGCAGATAGCAGGTCGGCGGTACCCGAAGCGTCAGCCACGGCGCGACCTCCGGTCTTCCTTCACGTGACCGCGGAAGGTGCGCGTGAGCGCGAACTCGCCGAGCTTGTGCCCGACCATGCCCTCGGTGACGTAGACGGGCACGTGCTTGCGCCCGTCATGGACGGCGATCGTGTGCCCGATCATGTCCGGGATGACCGTGGACCGTCTGGACCAGGTCTTGATGACGTTCTTCGTGCCCTTGTCGTTCTGCGCGTCCACCTTCTTGAGCAGGTGGTCGTCGACGAAAGGGCCCTTCTTCAGGCTTCGTGGCATGCTGAACGGACCCCTTAGCGCTTCTTGCCGGTCCGGCGGCGGCGGACGATGAGCTGATCACTCGGCTTGTGTGCCTGACGGGTGCGGCCCTCGGGCCGGCCCTTCGGATTGGTGGGATGGCGGCCGCCCGAGGATTTGCCCTCGCCGCCGCCCATCGGGTGGTCGACCGGGTTCATGGCCACGCCGCGCACGCTGGGCCGCTTGCCCTTCCAGCGCATCCGGCCGGCCTTCCCCCAGTTGATGCCGGACTGCTCGGCGTTGCCCACCTCGCCGACCGTCGCCCGGCACCGTGCGTCCACGTTGCGAATTTCTCCGGAGGGCATCCGCAACAGCGCGTACGGCCCCTCCTTGGCGACGAGCTGGACGCTCGCCCCCGCGCTGCGGGCGATCTTCGCGCCGCCACCGGGCCGCAACTCGATGGCGTGCACGACGGTGCCCGTCGGGATGTTGCGCAGTGGCAGCGCGTTGCCCGGCCGGATGTCGCTGGCCGGCCCCGAGACGACCGTGTCGCCCTGCCCCAGCCGGGTCGGGGCGAGGATGTAGCGCTTTTCGCCGTCGCGGTAGTGCAGCAATGCGATGCGGGCCGTGCGGTTCGGGTCGTATTCGATGTGCGCGACCTTGGCCGGCACCCCGTCTTTGTCCCGACGGAAGTCGACGAGCCGGTAGGCCCGCTTGTGCCCCCCGCCCTGGTGCCGGGTGGTGATGTGGCCGTGGACGTTGCGCCCGCCCTTGCTGTGCAGCGGGCGGACGAGGGACTTCTCCGGCTCGTCCCGGGTGATCTCGACGAAGTCCGAGACGGACGCGCCGCGACGACCGGGGGTGGTCGGCTTGTATCTGCGGATTCCCATGCCTGCCTCCCTCAGCCCGGGCCGAACACGTCGATGCGGTCGCCCGCGGCGACGGTCACGAAGGCGCGCTTGGTGGCCACCCGCCGGCCGAAGCCGAAGCGGGTGCGCTTGCGCTTGCCCTGCCTGTTCATGGTGTTGACCCGTACGACCGTTACGCCGAAGATCTTCTCGACCGCGATCTTGATCTCGCTCTTGTTCGCCCCGGGACGGACCTTGAACGTGTAGACGTTCTCGTCGAGCAGGCCGTAGCTCTTCTCGGAGACGACCGGGGCGAGGATGACATCGCGCGGATCGGGGATCATTCGTCCACCTCGTCAGGTGCCTTCGCGGCCGCTTCATCGCTGGCAGCCGTGTCGCTCGTCGCACCAGCGGCTTCGGCCTCGAACTTCTCCGCTGCCTTGAGATCACTGCTCGGCTGGGTCTCGGCCGCCGCAGCGAACTCCTCATCGGGGACGTCCGCACCCGCCGGCTTGGTCGCGCCCGCGCCCACGAAGGCGGCCAGCGCGTCCTCGGTGAACACCACGTCGTCGCTGACCAGCACGTCGTAGGCGTTGAGCTGGCCCGGGTCGAGCAGGTGCACCTGCGGGCAGTTGCGCAGGCTCTTCCACGTCACTTCGTCCGAGCGCAGCGCCACGACCAGGACGTGCCTGGTGTTCGCAATCTTGCGTAAAGCGGCGACGGCCGGCTTGGTCGCCGGCTCGCCCCCTTCGACGAGGCCGCTCACGACATGGACGCGGTCATGGCGGGCCCGGTCGGACAGCGCGCCACGCAGCGCCGCCGCCTTCATCTTCTTCGGCGTGCGCTGCTCGTAGGAGCGGGGCGTCGGGCCGTGCACGACCCCGCCCCCGGTGAACTGCGGGGCGCGCAGCGAGCCCTGCCGCGCGCGGCCCGTGCCCTTCTGCCGGTATGGCTTGCGCCCACCGCCGCGCACCTCGCCCCGGGTCTTGGTGTCGTGCGTCCCCCGGCGCGCGGCCGCCAGCTGCGCCACGACCACCTGGTGGATCAGCGCGACATTGACCTGGACGTCGAAGGTCTCGCCCGGCAGCGACACGGTGCGGGTGGACTCGCCCGACGGCGACTCCACTTCGACGGTTCGCGACTCGGCACCGCCGCCGTGCGCGGACTCCAACGCGTAATGCTTGATCATGCGGCCGCTCCGCCCTGTCCGGCCGGCTCGGGACGCTTCGCCGCGCTGCGAACCAGCACGAGCCCACCGGTCGGCCCCGGCACCGCACCCTTGATGAGCAGCAGGTTCTTGTCGGCATCCACCGCGTGCACCGTGAGACTCAGCGTGGTCGTGCGCTCACCGCCCATCCGGCCGGCCATGCGCATACCCTTGAAGATCCGCCCTGGGGTGGCGCAACCGCCGACCGAGCCGGGGGACCGGTGCTTGCGCTCGACGCCGTGGCCGGCACCCAGGCCGTGGAAGCCGTGGCGCTTCATGACGCCGGCGAAGCCCTTGCCCTTGCTGGTGCCGACGACGTCCACGACGGTGCCGGCGCTGAAGACGTCGGCCGTGACCTCCTGGCCCAGCGTGTATTCGGAGGCGTCGGCCGTGCGCAGCTCGACTATGTGCCGCCGCGGCGGCACCCCGGCCCGCTCGTAGTGACCCCGAAGCGGCTTGGGCACCCGCCGGGGGTCAATCTCGCCGAACGCCAGCTGGACGGCCGAGTAGCCGTCGTTGTCGGGCGTACGAACCTGGGTCACCACGCAGGGCCCGGCCTTGATGACGGTGACCGGGACGACGCGTCGTCGCTCGTCGAACACCTGGGTCATCCCGAGCTTGGTGCCCAGGACGCCCTTCACCCTTCGGTCTCGCATCGCCACCAGCCCCTAGAGCTTGATCTCGATGTCGACGCCGGCCGGCAGGTCGAGGCGCATCAGCGAGTCGACGGTCTTGGGCGTCGGGTCCAGGATGTCGATCAGGCGCTTGTGGGTGCGCATCTCGAAGTGCTCGCGGCTGTCCTTGTACTTGTGCGGGGACCGGATGACGCAGTAGACGTTCTTCTCTGTGGGCAGGGGAACAGGACCGGCCACCTGGGCCCCCGTCCGGGTCACCGTCTCCACGATCTTCCGTGCCGAGCTGTCGATGACCTCATGGTCGTAGGCCTTCAGCCGGATGCGGATCTTTTGCGCCGCCATCGCTTCCTTCTCCTGTCACGGACATCCGCCGCACTCACGCGCGGGCCCGCCCGCACAACCGCCAGGTCTGTACTGCCGGCACGAAGCCGGTTGGCGGGGACGGTCACGGTCGCTGCGGCGACCGGACCGCTCCCCAGTGTGATGCACTCGGGGGGCCTCGCGGCCCTACTTGAGAATCTTGGTTACCCGACCGGCACCGACGGTGCGGCCACCCTCGCGGATGGCGAACCGGAGGCCTTCCTCCATGGCGATGGGCTGGATGAGCTGAACGTTCATCTCGGTGTTGTCGCCAGGCATGACCATCTCCGTGCCCTCGGGGAGGGTCACGACGCCGGTCACGTCGGTCGTCCGGAAGTAGAACTGCGGACGGTAGTTGTTGAAGAACGGCGTGTGCCGCCCACCCTCATCCTTGCTCAGGATGTAGACCTGCGCCTCGAAGTCCGTGTGCGGAGTGATCGACTTCGGCTTGCAGACGACCTGGCCGCGCTCGACCTCCTCGCGCTTGATGCCGCGGATGAGCAGGCCCACGTTCTCGCCGGCCCGCCCCTCGTCGAGGATCTTGCGGAACATCTCGACACCGGTGACGACGGTGGTCGTCACCTGCGGGCGGATGCCCACGATCTCAACCTGCTCGTTGATCTTTACGACGCCGCGCTCGATCCGGCCCGTGACCACAGTGCCGCGGCCAGTGATCGTGAAGACGTCCTCGATGGGCATGAGGAACGGCTTGTCGATCTCGCGAACCGGCTCGGGGATCGACTCGTCGACCGCGTCGAGCAGCTCGACGATGCTCTCCGACCACTTCGGGTCGCCCTCGAGCGCCTTCAGCGCCGACACCCGGATCACCGGCAGGTCGTCGCCCGGGAACTCGTAGGAGGTCAGCAGCTCGCGCACCTCGAGCTCGACCAGCTCGAGGATCTCCTCGTCGTCGACCATGTCGGCCTTGTTCAGGGCCACGACGATGTAAGGGACGCCGACCTGGCGGGCGAGCAGCACGTGCTCCTTCGTCTGCGGCATCGGCCCGTCAGTGGCCGCGACCACGAGGATCGCGCCGTCCATCTGCGCCGCACCGGTGATCATGTTCTTGATGTAGTCCGCGTGGCCGGGGCAGTCGACGTGCGCGTAGTGGCGCTTCTCGGTCTGGTACTCGACGTGCGCGATCGAGATCGTGATGCCGCGCTGCTTCTCCTCCGGCGCCTTGTCGATCGCGTCGAACGGCGTGAAGGGGTTCAGATCGGGGTTCTTGTCATGCAGCACCTTGGTGATCGCCGCGGTCAAGGTGGTCTTGCCGTGGTCGATGTGGCCGATGGTGCCGATGTTGACGTGCGGCTTCGTCCGCTCGAACTTCGCCTTCGCCACTTGGGTGTCCCTCCTAGTGGGTGTACTCGCCCTATTTCGAGGTGCCGGAGTTGGAGTTGCCTGGGGTGGGGATGCGGGCCGCCGTGCCGGGCGGCGCCGAGTCGATCACTCAATCACTCCCCACTCGCCGTGGCGACAGCGCCGTCGGCTCAGCTCGGGGAGGGCCTTCGCCACGCGGCTCACTCTCCCCTCGCCTTCGCGACGATGTCCTTCGAAACGTTGGCGGGCACTTCGTGGTACGAGTCGAACTGCATCGTGTAGCTCGCCCGCCCGGACGACTTCGACCGGAGATCGCCCACGTAACCGAACATCTCCGACAACGGCACGATCGCCTTGACGACCCGGACGCCGGCTCGCTCGTCCATCGCCTGGATGTGGCCACGGCGCGAGTTCAGATCACCGATCACGTCGCCCATGTACTGGTCCGGCGTCGTCACCTCGACCGCCATCATCGGCTCCAGCAGCGCGGGGTCGGCCCGCCGGGCCGCTTCCTTGAACGCCATAGCCCCGGCGATCTTGAAGGCGAGTTCTGACGAGTCGACCTCGTGGTACTGGCCGTCCCTGAGCGTCACCTTGACGTCCACAAGGGGGTAGCCGGCGAGGATGCCGAACTCCATCGCCTCCTGGCAGCCGGCGTCCACCGCGGGGATGTACTCCCTCGGGATCCGCCCGCCGGTGATGCTGTTGACGAACTCGTACCCACCGCCGTCGCCACCCGACGGCTCTACGTCGATCAGCACCTTCGCATACTGGCCTGACCCGCCGGTCTGCTTCTTGTGGGTGTAGTCGACCTTCTCGACCCGGCGGCGCAGCGTCTCGCGGTAGGCGACCTGCGGCCGGCCGACGTTGGCCTCGACGCGGAACTCCCGCTTCATCCGGTCGACGAGCACCTCGAGGTGTAGCTCGCCCATCCCCGAGATGATCGTCTGTCCCGTGTCTTCGTCGGTGCGCACCTGGAAGGTGGGGTCTTCCTCGGCCAGCCGCTGGATCGCCTCGCCCAGCTTCTGCTGGTCGGCCTTCGTCTTGGGCTCGATCGCGACGCTGATGACCGGCGCCGGGAAGCTCATCGACTCGAGCAGCACCGGGGCGTGCGGGTCACACAGCGTGTCGCCGGTCGTGGTGTTCTTCAGGCCCTGCACGGCCACGATCTGCCCCGCACCGACATGGTCGCGCTCCTCGCGGTGGTTGGCGTGCATCTGGTAGATCTTGCCGATCCGCTCCTTGTTGTCCTTGGTGGTGTTGAGCACCGGGGACCCCTTCGAGAGCCTGCCCGAGTACACCCGAATGTAGGTGAGCTTGCCGAGGTGGATGTCGCTCATGATTTTGAAGGCGAGCGCCGAAAAGGGCTCGGTCTCGTCGGGCGAGCGCTCGATGACCGCCTCTTCGTCGCCCGGCGCGTGGCCCTGGATCGCCCCCACGTCCAGCGGGCTCGGCAGGTAGTCGACGACGGCGTCGAGCATGGGCTGCACGCCCTTGTTCTTGAACGCCGAGCCGCACAGCACCGGGTTCAGCCGGCCCGCGATGGTCGCCCGGCGGATCGCCGCACGCAGCTCGTCCACCGATGGCTCTTGGCCCTCGAGGTACATCTCCATGACGACGTCGTCGTTTTCGGCCACGGTCTCCACCAGGCGCTCACGCCACTCGCGCACCGCCTCCTCGTGGTCGTCGGGGACGCCGACCACCTCGTAGCGGTCGCCCTTGCCCTCGGTCAGCCAGAGCAGGCCTTTCAGGTCGACGAGGTCGATGACGCCCTTGAAGTCGCTCTCGACACCCCAGGGCAGCTGCACCACGAGCGGAGTCGCGTTGAGCCGGTCGACCATCATCTCCACGCAACGGTGGAACTCGGCGCCGACCCGGTCCATCTTGTTGACGAACGCGATCCGGGGTACCTGGTAGCGGTCGGCCTGCCGCCATACGGTTTCGCTCTGCGGCTCGACGCCGGCGACCGCGTCGAAGACGGCGACAGCGCCGTCGAGTACCCGCAGCGAACGCTCGACCTCGACGGTGAAGTCGACGTGGCCGGGCGTGTCGATGATGTTGATCGTGTGGTCGCGCCAGCGGCAGGTCGTCGCGGCGGACGTGATGGTGATGCCGCGCTCCTGCTCTTGCGGCATCCAGTCCATCGTCGCGGTGCCCTCGTGCACCTCACCGATCTTGTAGCTGATCCCCGTGTAGAAGAGGATGCGCTCGGTCGTGGTGGTCTTGCCCGCGTCGATATGGGCCATGATCCCGATGTTTCGGACCCCGGCCAGCTCGGCGTGCGCGTCAGTCGTCATTGCTGTTTCTGCTTGCCCTACCAGCGGTAGTGAGCGAAGGCCTTGTTGGACTCCGCCATCTTGTGGGTGTCTTCACGGCGCTTGACGCTGGCGCCCAGGCCATTGGACGCGTCCAGCAGCTCGTTCATGAGTCGCTCGGTCATCGTCTTCTCCCGGCGCTGCCGGGAGTAACTGACCAACCAGCGCAGCGCGAGCGTCGTGCTGCGGCCGGCCCGCACCTCGACCGGAACCTGGTAGGTCGCGCCGCCGACCCTGCGGCTGCGGACCTCCAACGTCGGCTTCACATTGTCCAGAGCGCGCTTGAGGGTGACGACCGGGTCGTTGCCCGACTTGTCCCGGCAGCCTTCCATGGCCCCGTAGACGATGCGCTCGGCGGTGGACTTCTTCCCGCGTAACAGCACCTTGTTCACCAGCGAGGTGACCAGCGGCGAGCCGTATACCGGGTCGACCGCCACCGGGTGCTTGGGGGCAGGGCCTTTCCGGGGCACTAGCTCTTCTCCTTCTTCGCGCCGTATCGGCTGCGGGCTTGCTTGCGGTTACGGACGCCCTGGGTGTCCAGCGAACCGCGGATAATCTTGTAGCGCACGCCCGGGAGGTCCTTCACCCGGCCGCCGCGGACGAGCACGATCGAGTGCTCCTGCAGGTTGTGCCCGACCCCGGGGATGTAGGCGGTGACCTCGATCTGACTGGTCAGGCGGACGCGCGCCACCTTGCGCAGAGCGGAATTCGGCTTCTTCGGAGTGGTGGTGTAGACGCGCGTGCACACCCCGCGACGCTGAGGCGAACCCTTCAGCGCCGGGGTCTTGGTCTTCTCGACCTTGTCCTGCCGGCCCTTGCGGACCAGCTGCTGGATCGTGGGCAACGCGTTCGGTGTCCTTCCCTCTACTCCAGGCCGGGCCGCGGGCCGTGACCCTCGGCGCCAACCCACCTCGACTATCAGCTCCTACCAGCGCGCGCGTGGCCCCACCGAACGGTCCGGAAGGAATCCCCCGACCCACGCGGTCGGGAGTGTCGCGCCCGGGTGGACACACGCGGCCGAAGAGCCATCCTAGAGGGACACCCTCGCCCGCCGACGTCCAACCCGTGGACCCGTCACCGACCCGTCACCGACGGCTGGCCGGAGCCAGCCACTGCGCCGAGCAGGACACGCGCGCTGACCAGGGGACACGCCCCTGGCCCGAATGGCCAGGTTAGCTCATGGAACCGGGCTGGTCAAAGCAAATGAGGAGCCGTCCGCTCGGACTAGGCGGCTCCCTGTCGTGGCAGCCATGTGCACGTTCAGCATCGACCGGGCGGGCGAGCATCGACGGGGCGGGCGATCGACCGGGCAGGCGCACCCTCGCGCATCCACCCGAGCCGGTACGGGCGTCCTCCGCACGTCCCGGGCTCGACTCTTCGACCCCTCGCGAGCGGAGCGGTTGCGCTCCGCATGATCCGATTGCTCCTGGGCTGTTGGCGGGAATTGCGGCGGCTACCGGAGGCTCGGGTCGGTTCCCCCTCTGAACAGCGCGACGGCCTCCCAGCAGTAGCGGGCGACGACGGAACGGTATGGACGGAACGGGTCGCCCAGCGGCGCGAGCTCTTTGGCGAGCGGCGGCGGGTCCAGGCCCCAGGCGAGGCCGTAGCCCTGTCGCACGCCGAGGTCGTCGACGGGCCAGACGTCGAGCCGGCGCAACTCGAACATCAAGTACATCTCGGCAGTCCACCTGCCGATGCCTCGCACGATCACGAGACCGGCAATGATCTCGTCGTCGCTTCTCCTCGACGATGTGGTCAGGTCGACCGTGCCGTCGAGGACCTTGGCCGACAGGTCTCGCAGCGACGCCAGCTTGTTGGCCGACAGGCCGGCGGCGCGCAACACCTCGTCGGGCACAGCGGCCAGCGCCTCGGGGCTGAGCTCGCCGCCGACCGCAGCCAGGACCCGCCCGAAGATGGCCTGAGCGGCCCGCCCGGCCAATTGCTGGAACACGATCGAGCGGACCAGCGCGCCGAAATGCCCGTCGGGGTTGCGTGGCCGGTGGCGAATCGGCCCGACCAGAGCGACGAGGTGGGCCAACACGGGATCGCGAGCCGCGATCTCCTGAATGGCGGCAGCCAGTGACGTTCGCGTCATTGACCTACTTTCCTGCGGGTTGCAGAGCAAGCGGGTAAGCGGGTAGCGCCGGCCGCCAGTCTCCGCGGTCCCAAACCCGAAGCTGAAGGGTTAGCCTAGGGAGGCGGTGAAGGGAGCCGCCATGACGCTGCAACAGATGCCCTCTGGCAGTTGGTACGGGAGCCGGCAGGGTAAGGCGGCCGTGATTCGTCAGGCCGGCGACGGTACTTGGCAGGTCAAAATGTGCGATCCGAGCGACCGGAACGCCGGCCACGACGGTTGGGTGCTCGTCGGGGTCGGCTACGAGAACGCAGCCGTCGCGACCGCGGAAACCGGCGTCACCTGACGGCAGGGCCGGCGGCGCCCGATCAATCGACGGCTGGCGTCGTCCCGGAAGAAACACCGTTGCAGCATCAGGAGCCCGAGGATGCACCGATGTTTCGTTAGCGCCCTTCAAGGTCGGCCAACGGGACGCGGGGGTCGGCGAGCCTGCTTTGCGGCATGACGCTCACTAACAAGGGCGAGTTGGCCAGATGGTGACCGTGCCAGCACGGATCGGTTCGGCTCCCAGCGGCTGCGGCCATCGTCGGCTCTCGACCCAGCCGGGCACCGCGACGACGAGCCCCGTGCGGGCAGGGTCATCACCCAGTTCGTCCAGATGCAGTCCGAGCTGGAACGCGATCTCGGGTACCTGGTAGGGGCCGGTAATGGGGATACCGCACCGGCGCACCGCGTCCGCCCCGCCGGCGCG
>JADGOW010000142.1 GCA_017882765.1 Frankiaceae bacterium | reverse complement strand
ACGCAGCGTGCCTGCGGTCTGCCTGCGGCAGGTGCGGCCGCTCCCTGCTCAGCTGTGCGTCGCGGCGGGTGAATCGGGCGTGCTCGGCCGGACAGTGCCGTTGCCTGTGCTCTCACTGCCCATCCGCTGGCCGTTGCCGGTCACGAGCACCCGCCGACCCGAAATCATGGAGATGGGGATGCAGATGTAGTGGGTCTGGCTGTCGCTGAGTCCCCACTGCCCCAGTCCCAGGGAGTCGGCCCGGCGCTGGAGGGCGGGATCGAGGACCTCGTGCGCGAGGCCGGTGACCAGGACGCTCCAGCCGGCGCCCGTCGCCCGGTCGTTGGAGTCGACCTCGAAGGCCACGACCGACCCGCTCGTCGCCGCTGACAGCTTGCTGCCCTCGGCTGTGCGGAACACGATGCCGCCGGCACCCCCGACGTCCACAACGAAGTTCACCGGCAGCGCCACCGGAAGTGCCTGCGAGGTAAAGACAATACGGCCGACATCGACTTCGTCGAGGAGCTGGAGACACTCAGCCTTCGACAGCTCCCGGAGGGCGCGCCGCCGGTCCATGAAGCGCAGCATCCGTGGCATCGCAGCCGTGCCGTAGGGCCTAAAGCCCCGAGTTGGCACCCGGACGGGTCAGGAAATGACCCCGGCGCGCCGCAGTTCGGCGACTTCGCCTGGTTCGAGCCCAGCCTCGGCGAGCACCGCGTCGGTGTGCTCGCCGGGATGTCCGGGGGGCGTTGGGACACCCGGCGGCGTCGCGCTGAACCGGGGTGCCGGCCCGGGCTGGACGATGCCACCGACGTCGAGGAAGGTGCCCCGGTGCGCGAGGTGGGGATGAGCCGGTGCCTCCGTCATCGACAGCACCGGCGCGACACAGGCGTCGCTGCCGTCCAGCAGGGCGCACCACTCCTCGCGGGAACGGGTGGCGAACAGGGCGGCCATCGCCTTCTTGCGCGCCGGCCACGAGCTGTCATCGAGCTGTGCGGGCCGGTCGGCCTCGGGGATGTCAGCCTCGAAACCGGTACGGTGCACCAGCTCCGCATAGAACTGTGGCTCGATGGCGCCCACGGCGATGTGCCGACCGTCCGCGCACTCGTACACCTCGTAGAAGTGCGCCCCCGTGTCGAGGAGGTTCATCCCGCGCTCCCCGCGCCAGAGGCCCATCGCCCGCAGACCGTGGATGAACGTGGTGAGCAGGGCGGCCCCATCCACCATGGCCGCATCCACGACCTGCCCGGGACCGCCTGCCCGGGCGTGCAGGATCCCCGCCAGCACGCCCAGCGCGAGGAGCATCCCGCCGCCGCCGTAGTCCCCGACGAGGTTGAGCGGGGGGACGGGTGGCTCGCCCGCGCGTCCGATCGGGTCGAGGGCGCCGGCCAGCGCGATGTAGTTGATGTCGTGGCCGGCGGCGTGGGCTAGTGGCCCGTCCTGGCCCCATCCGGTTACCCGCCCGTAGACCAGCTTGGGGTTCACGGCAAGGCAGTCCGCCGGGCCGAGGCCGAGGCGTTCGGTCACCCCCGGCCGAAAGCCCTCGATAAATGCGTCTGCGCCACTCAGGAGCCGGAGAACGAGATCTCTGCCGTCTGTCGACTTCAGGTCGACGGCGATGGCGCGCCGCGAGCGCACCGTGGGATCAAAGGGGGTTCTCGCGCCGGCCGGGCTGGCAACGGCATCGTCCAACGGGCGATCACGCGCGATCGGTACCCCTGTCGGCGTGGGCCCGAGCCGGTCGACTCTGATCACGTCAGCGCCCAGGTCGGCGAGCACCATGGCAGCGAACGGGCCGGGCCCGATGCTGGCCAGCTCGATGATCCGGACACCTTGCAGCGGCCCTGCCATGCGTACTGCCTCCCCCTCGTCGGTAGCCCCGTGTCGGTAGCCGCCTGTGTATCGCATTCCGTCGCCACTCACGCCAAGATCACCGCTGGTTGGCGGCGGCCGGACCCTCGAAGTGGGGAGCGTTACGGGGGCTATGGCCCCGTCAACGCTCCCCACTGCGACCAAGACGGGGAAGCGGCGGGGCGGATACCTGGGAGCGGTGTCCTCCCCTCAGTGAGGTGCGCCGCGGCGGCGTTGCCGAGCGAGGACGAGCAGGGCCAACGCGTCGGCCCGCTCGAGGTCATCCAGCGTGGCCCGCGTGCGGCCCTCGACTGCGAGCATGGCCGTCAGCAGATCGGAACTGAGCTGGAGCAGCTCCGTACGAGCCCGGCTGCGCCGGACATGCCGCTCGCGGACCCGGGCGAGATGCCGGTCGGCGCCGTTGTAGGGGGCGGCGAGCCGCCGGCCGTCCGCGACACCCTGCCGCGCACCGTCCGGACCGGAATCGGCAGGCCCGGCACTGCCCTCCGTGTATCGGACGGCAGCCGCCGGGGACGCCCCGCCGGGACGTCCCACGCGCGCACGGTGCCGAGCCCGACCGAGCAGTGCCATGCCTCCCAGGGTGCGGGCGAGCGTGCCCTGGGACAACCGTTGACATTTCTGGTGCGGCTGGTCCGGGCGTGTCGGGCCGGGGATGATGCCTCTCGTGACGGATCCGCACCTGCATGCGCGCAGCGCGCTGAACCTGCGCCGAGTGCTCGCAGTGTTCGGTCTGTGCGCCAGCGTGGCCCTGGGCGTTCTCGCGCTAGGCTCGGGCGGTTCGGCCGGCCCGCCCCTGGCCGCGATGATGTTCGTTGTGGCTGTCATTGCGGCGATCAACCTGGTCGTGGTCCAGCGTCGGCTGACCGAGCGCCGGCGGCGCGGCGGCACGGACGACGGGTTGTTCGGCTGAGGCGCCGCCACGGCCCGACGGCCCCCCGGCCTGACGGCACCGACGCACTTCGTCGACGGGAGGGACCGATGATCGCACCCGGCCGACGGCTGATGCTTCTGCGGCACGCGAAGTCCGACTGGGGTGACCCCAACCTGGCCGACATCGAGCGCCCCCTCGCCCCCCGAGGTCGTCGCGCCGCCGCCGTTCTGGGCGCGTACCTGCGCGATCACGCACTCATCCCGGACCTGATCGTGACGTCGCCATCCGCGCGCACCCGGGAAACGATCGAGCTACTGGATCTGGGCCCCGTCCCGGTCGAAACCGACCGTGAGGTCTACGGAGGCGGGGAACACGGGCTGCTGGAGCGGCTCCGGATCGTCCCGGACGAGGTTCGCAACCTCATGCTCGTAGGCCACAACCCGGGCATCGGACGGCTCGCGGCCCTGCTCGTCGACGGCGAGGGCCGCGAATCGGTGGGCAGTTACCCGACCGGGGCGTTGACCGTCGCGGAGCCTGCATCCGACACCTGGGCCGAGCTGACCTGGAGCTCCTGCCACGTGCTCGTCTATGTCACCCCGAAGTCACTGACCCGTCACGACCCTGACTGAGCTTGCCCTGGCCGACCGGGGACTGGTCCGGCTTCGGCGGCCCTGACCAGGCCGGCCTCGGCACAGCCGGCCTCCAGCCCGGACAGGCCGAAGGCCGACAGGGGCCCGAGCGCAGGCTATGCGCCGCGAGTGGCCACAGACTGGACGGGTGCACACCCTGGCCACACTCGTGCTCATCGCCTGTCTCACCGCGTTGCTCGTCCGGCTCGTCATGGCTTTGCGCCAGTCGGGCCGCGACGGCCGCAGGCGTCGCAAGTAAGGTCACGTGTTGCGGTCGATACGACGTCCTCGTGGTCGTACGACGTCCTCGTGGTCGTTGCGCCCCCGCCGATGGGGTCGCCGAGGAAGGGACACCATCCATGCGTAGTGCGACGACATCGGTCCTCGTCTGCTCGGAGTGCGACCGGCTGTTCGTCGGCACGCATGATCTGGACTGGCATCTGTACAACGACCACCTGTTCAGCTACACCGACCGCTTTCTCTGGTCGCTGCGCAAGGAGCGGCACGCGCCGCCCGAGCGTGTGAAGGAACTCAGCGACGCGCGGCGACGGGCGATCGAGGCCGGGTCGGCGGGCCACGGGGATACCGGTGATGCCAGCACCTTCGCCGCCGCTCCCCGGCATCCGCGGCCAACCGCCGCCCAACGCATCGCCATCCGCCTCATGCGCGACTGACGGACCGCCGCACATCGTCGCGGTGGCGTAGGCGGGCAGAACACGCGCAAACCCGCGCGACAAGGCCCGCACACGGATCTGACGAGCTAATGTCATCCGTCATGCGCCGGCTGGCTCCCGTTCTGGTATCCCTGACCGCACTGCTCGCAGCATGCTCCACCGGGACGTCGGCCACGTCCGCACCCTCGTCGTCCCCGCCGTCGACGGCGGCGGACAAACCGGCCGGCACGACCAGCCCGCCCTTCGCCCCCGCCCAGCCCAAGCCGGGCATGTGGGTTGACCCGGCTTCGGTGGGCCGGCCCTATCCGGGCAGCGTCCGCGGGCTGCTCACCTTCCGGGGCAACCCCACCAGAACCTGGTACGGCACCGGGCCTGTGCCGAAGCATCCCGAGGTGCTGTGGCGCTACCCCGGTGCCCCGATGTGCTCGATCTCCTCCGACGAGAAGGGGCCGCACCAGTGGTGCGGACAGGGGTGGACCGGCGAGCCCGCGGTCTTCGAACGCGACGGCCGCACGTGGGAGATCTTCGGGGCGTACGACGCTGCCTACCACTTCCTCGACGCGAACACGGGGAAGGACATTCTTCCGGAGCTGCAGACCGGCGACCTGATCAAGGGTTCGGTCTCGGTGGACCCGGACGGCTACCCCTTCGTCTACAGCGGGTCGCGGGACAACTACCTGCGCGTCATCTCCTTCCAGGGGAAGACGCCTCAGGTGCTGTGGAGCCTGAACGCCAACGCGGTCCATCCGACCTTGTGGAACGACGACTGGGACGGCTCACCGCTGCAACTCGGCGATTACCTGTTCGAGGGCGGGGAGAACAGCCAGATCCACATCATCAAGCTCAACCGGGGCTATCTGCCGAATGGTCAGGCGATTGTGCGGCCGGAGCTCGTGTTCCACGCGCCGGGATGGGACGACCAGCTGCTGCGGGATCTCGGCGACACCAACGTCTCGATCGAGAACTCCGTCGCGATCTCCGGAAACACCCTCTACTTCGGCAATTCCGGCGGCCTCGTCCAGGGCTGGGACATCGCCGGGCTGAAGAAGGGCATCCCTCCGCATCGGGTCTTCCGGTTCTGGACCGGAGAGGACACCGACGCCAGCGTCGTCATCGACGAGCAAGGTTATCTCTACATCGGGTCGGAGCTGGAGCGCTTCACCGCGCAGGGCCAGCGTGTCCACCAGATCATGAAACTCGACCCACGCAACCCGGCCAACCCGGTGGTCTGGTCTGTCAAGGACTCCGGTGGCGGCACCTGGGCCACCGCCGGGTTGTACCGGGACACCGTGATCGTGCCCACCAAGGCCGGGCTCGACTACGGCATCGACCGGAACACGGGGAAGGTGCTGTGGGTCAAGCGGTTGCCCGGCGAGACTGTTGCGTCGCCTGTCATCGTCGACGGCATATGGATCCAGGGTGACTGCACGGGCTCGCTGCGCGCCTACGACCTGGCGACGGACTACCCGAAGGAGCCCAAGGAGCTCTGGAGCGTGAAGCTCGGCAGTGGCGTCTGTGTGGAATCCACTCCCGCAGTCTGGAACGGCCGTATCTATGTCAGCTCCCGTGGCGGTTACAGCTTCGCGTTAGGCGACCGCTGAGCTTCGCGATCGGCGACAACGCAGCCGTAGCCTCGGATCCTGTGCGACCCGACCTTGCCTGGCAGGCGTCCCTGTTCGACGACGGTCCCGTCGGCGTCGACACCTCGTTCGCCCACCTGCGCCGCATCGGCCTGGACGACCGGTCCTGGGTTGACTACTGCCCTGAATGGCTTGCGGGCTCTGACGAGGTGTTCGCCCTGTTGCTGCAGTCGGCCCGGTGGCAGCAGCGCGAGGTATGGATGTACGAGCGGAGGGTGCCGGAGCCGCGGCTGACGGCGGGCTGGCAGGTCAGGGTCGAGCGGAGCACGGACGAGAACGAGGACGAAGACGCCCTCGGGCGCACCGGCGTCGACGACCTCGCCACGCCACCTGTCCTGTGGGAGGTCGCCAACAGGCTCAGCGAGCGCTACCGGGTCCGCTTCGACAGCATCTGGGTCAATCTCTACCGGGACGGGCGCGACAGCGTCGCCTGGCACGGCGACCGCAACGCCCGCACGCAGGTCAACCCCCTGGTTGCGACCGTCTCGCTGGGCGGCAGGCGGGCCTTCCTGCTGCGTCCCCGGGCCGGCTCGCAGAAGTCCGGCGGCGGCACGGACGCATCGGGCCGGCGGGTCCGGCTCGACCCGGGACACGGGGACCTGGTCGTCATGGGCGGGGCGTGCCAGCACGACTGGCTGCACACGGTGCCCAAGACCACCAAACCCGTGGCCCCGCGCATGTCGGTGACCATCCGTCACTCGGTGCCGTGACGCGAAGCAGGAAGAAGGCACCAGTCGACTGGCACGCCCTCGCTGACGTCCAGCTGCCTGGGTTGCAGCAGGCGAAGCGCGATGACCTGCGTCCAGGCGGCCATCACGACGGGCTCGCCTTCGACGGTCTCGCGTTGGGTGACCTACGTGGGGACGATACGGCTTTTCTTGAGTGTCGCATCTGCGCGTGCGTCATCGAGGAAGGCACGTTGCAGCGTGCCCGGCTGCGCTCGTGCCTACTGGAGGACGTCCGCGCGACGGTGCTCGACACGTCGGATTCAACGTGGGCCGACGTCGTCGTGCGCGGCAGCCGAATCGGCGCACTGCTGGCGCATGGGGCAGAGCTTGTCCGCGTGACCGTCGATCACGGCTTGCTGGACTACGTGAACCTGCGCGGCGCGACCTTGTCCCAGTGTCAGTTCGTCGACTGCCGGATCGGCGAGCTCGACCTCGGGGCAGGGGAGCTCACCGATGTCCGGTTCTCCGGCTGCGAGATCAGCAGTCTTGTCGTGAGTGGGTGCACGCTTGACGAGGTGGACCTGCGCGGGGCGCAGTTGGCCGCGCTGGACGGAATCGGCAGTCTCGCCGGCTCCCTCATCACCGAGGCGCAGCTTGTCCGGCTCGCGCCAGCCCTCGCCACGCACCTGGGCATCCGTGTCCTGCCGCCCGAATGACGGGACGACGCCTGCGGGGCTGACGCCCAGCCGCCGCAGGGCTACCTGGGCGACCGTTGCGGCGTCAGCGTCAGCAACAACACCGAGCACCAGCCGGTGCTCGACGGGCTGAAGCTGATCCTGCGCCACGCCGACGCGAAGACGACGTTCTACCCGCGCGGGGAAACGGTCGGCGCTGCGTCTGTCCCCGACGCCCGGCGGCGCTACCATCAGCCACGATGGATTCGCCCTCACCGCTGCCCGACCAGATCTGGGCCCGGCTGTTCGCCGAGTCCGGCGTCGCGCACGCGGTCACCGACCTGACCGGGCGGCTGGTCGACACCAACGCGGCGTTCCGCCGCCGCGTCGGTGACCTTCGGCGGCTCCCGGACCGGTTCCCGGTCCCCGACCCGGCCACCACCGCCGCCCCGATGCCAATCACCCTCACGCTGACCCGGCCCGACACCCGGCTGTCCGCCCACGCCGCCGTAATCACCGCCCCCACCGGCGACGGCTGGATGATGTTGGCGTTACCGCCACCGGACACAGCTCAACTTCGCGACCCGCTGACCGGACTGCCCGACCGGGTGCTGCTGCTCGACCGCGCCACCCACGCCCTCACCCAACGCGCCCGGGCGCACTCGCCCCTGCAACTTCTGGTCGTCGACCTCGACAGCTTCAAACAGATCAACGACCGGCACGGGCACCTGACCGGCGACCAGGTACTGACCGAGGTGGCGGCCCGACTCCGCGCCCAGGTCCGCCCCGCCGACACCGTGGCCCGCTGGGGCGGCGACGAGTTCATCGTCCTGCTCGACGACCCCACCAGCCCCGGCGCCGAACGGGTGTGTGCCCGCATCGCCACCGCGATCGGGGAACCCATCCCTACCGAAGCCGGCCGTCTCGTCCATCTGACCGCAAGCTGCGGCTGGGTGCAGGCCCAACCCGGCGAGACCGCCAGCAGCCTGCTAAACCGCGCCGACATGGCGATGTATGCCAACAAGCATCGCCGCCACCCGACCCCCGCATCCCGCAGGCCGCACCTCCCACGAACTGATCATCGATGATGGGCAAACACGGCGTCCTCGATCTGGAGCGTGTCCGTGCCGCGTGGAAGGGTCACATCCTGCGACTGCTCTACGTCGCGGCGTCGAGGCCGCGAGGCCGACGGGATGTCGGTGAGTGTGTCGGCGAGCAGCCGCTCCGGGTCGTCGGGCAGCAGATCGAGCAGTGCGAGGCAGTCGTCGATCGCCT
>JADGOW010000023.1 GCA_017882765.1 Frankiaceae bacterium | reverse complement strand
CCGGGACACGGGTGCCCGCCAGCACGTCGAGGCGGAAGGGCTGCCCTATCGGGCCGCCTTCAGCCTGACCGATCTCGGCTTGGCGTAGCCGGCGGGTAGCTGGCGGCCGGGCGCGCGAGCATCCGCAGCCGTGCTGATCAGTCGCGGGCCAGGGGCGCTACGGCGGTCTGCTCGGGCCCGGCCTGCTCCCGGTGGGACAGCGGCGGCACCGCTGCGGCCTGCGCGCGCTGTTTGCGTCGGTGCTTTCTGGCTTCCAGTGCGATCGGGATGGCGGACAGGGCGACGATCCCGATGGTCACCGGAATGATGTAGCGGTCGATGTGCACCGACTTGCCCAGTGCGTAGCCCAGCAGCGTGACGCCGAGCGACCAGACCAGCCCGCCGATGACGTTCCAGATCGTGAACACCCGGACCGGGACCTCTGCCACACCGCAGACAGGGTTCATGAACGTCCGGACGATCGGGATGAAGCGGGCGAGAAGGATTGCCTTGCCCTCGCCGTATCGGTGGAGTACTTCATGTGCCCGCTCGACGTGCGCGGGCTTGAAGAATCTAGATTCCGGCTTGTCGAAAAGGGCCGGGCCCGCCTTGCGGCCGATGAGGTAGCCGACCTGGGCGCCCACGATCGCCGCGATGGCCACCCCCAGGAGCAGCCAGCCCAACGGCAGGTGCGGCTCGCCACTGCTCGCGTCCGTAGCGGCGTAGGCGCCGGCCAGGAAGAGCAGCGAATCGCCCGGGAAGAAGAATCCGATGAGCAAGCCGGTCTCGGCGAACACGATCAGGATGACGCCGATCAGGCCGAACGCCGACACAAGGCTGGCCGGATCGAGCCAGTTGACCGCGAGCATTGACTCAGTCTACGTGTCGGTTCGGTTGCGGAAGTGCCCACACGCACGGCGCCGGGCCCCTCATCCAGCCCGGTCAGCTGGCCGCGCACCGGGCGGGCCTTGCCGGCAGGCCCAGCCGGCGCGGCGAGTCGTAGCGTTCTCCCGTGGCGGAGCGACTGGTGGTCGTCGGCGGCGACGCCGGCGGCATGAGTGCCGCATCCCAGGCACGCCGGCGACGGGGCCCTGACGACCTGCAGATCGTCGCCTTCGAGCGGGGCTCGTACACCTCGTACTCGGCCTGTGGCATCCCGTACTGGATCGGTGACGTCGTGGGCCCCCGCGACCGCCTCATTGCGCGGCGTCCGGAGGTGTTTCGCGACCGTTTCAACATCGACGTGCGCGTGCGTCACGAGGTCGAGGAGATCGATCTGGCCGCCCGGCGCGTGGTCGTTCGCGACGGGGCCAGTGGGCAGCGGCGCGCCGAGCCCTTCGACGCAATGGTCGTGGCGACCGGTTCGGTGCCGGTGCGCCCGCCCATCCCAGGCATCGAGGCCGCCGGCGTCCATGGGGTGCAGACCCTCGGAGACGGTGAGGCGCTGCGGGCCGAGCTCGACTCCGGACGGGTCCGGCGCGTCGTCGTCATCGGCGGCGGTTACATCGGTCTGGAGATCGCCGAGGCGACGCACCGACGGGGGTTCGAGACCACGGTCCTGGACATGTCCCCGACCCCACTGGGCACGTTCGACCCCGACGTCGGGTCCTTCGTCGCCGACGCCATCCGCGACATGGGCATCGACCTGGTGCTCTCGGAGGCCGCCACCGCCATCGAGACACTCGCTGACGGCAGGGTTTGCTGCGTCCATACCGCGGGGGGCCGCGAACTGCCGGCCGACTTGGTCATCCTCGGGCTGGGCGTGCGGCCCGACGTCGCGCTGGCGCACCACGCGGGTATCCCGTTGGGCAGCAGCGGCGGCATTGTCGTTGACCGGCGGATGCGGACCGGCGTCGAGGGCGTGTGGGCGGCCGGGGACTGCGTCGAGAGCATCCACCGGCTGTCCGGGGCGCGGGTGGTCGTCGCTCTCGGCACCCACGCGAACAAGCAGGGGCGGGTGGCCGGCATCAACATCGGCGGCGGGTACGCGACCTTCCCGGGTGTGATAGGCACTGCCGTGACGAAGATCTGCGACCTTGAGGTCGCCCGGACCGGGCTGTCGGAGAAGGAAGCGCGCGCGAGCGGATACGAGTACGTCACCGCCTTCGCCGACTCGACGACCCGGGCCGGTTACTTCCCGGGCGCCGCCCCGATCCGCGTCAAGATGACGGCCGAGCGCCGATCCGGTCGCCTGCTCGGGGCTCAGATCGTCGGCCGCGAAGACGCTGCCAAACGGATCGACGTGTGCGCCACGGCGATCTGGAACGAGATGACCGTCGAGGAGGTGCTGGGACTGGACCTGTCCTACGCGCCCCCATTCTCGCCGGTCTGGGACCCGGTTCTGGTCGCCGCCCGGCGCGCCGACGACGCCGTGCAGGACGACCTCGCCGCCGCTGCCGGATAGGCCCCCACCAGCGGGACACTGTGTTTCGGCCATGTTGTGTCAAGGGCCGCAGGGCACTGCTCCTGGGACGCGGGCCCGTCGTGGGGATGCCCCAACCGGCGTAGAATCGTCCCGTCTCGCCACGACTCCTCCAGGAGGCTGTCCGAAATGCCGATCGCCACGCCCGAGGTCTACGCCGAGATGCTCGACCGTGCAAAGGTCGGCGCCTTCGCCTACCCCGCCATCAACGTGACCAGTTCCCAGACCCTCAATGCGGCACTGAAGGGCTTTGCCGAGGCGGAAAGCGACGGCATCTGCCAGGTCAGCACGGGCGGAGCGGAGTACCTGTCGGGACAGGGTGTGAAGAACATGGTGGAGGGCGCCGCTGCGCTCGCCGAGTTCGCCTACTCCATTGCCAAGAGCTACAAGGTGAACATCGCGCTGCACACCGACCACTGTCCGAAGCCCAAGCTCGACGCGTACATGCGTCCGCTGGTGCGGATTTCCCAGGAGCGGGTGAAGAACGGCCAACCACCGCTGTTCCAGTCACACATGTGGGACGGGTCGGCGGTCGAGCTCGAGGAGAACCTCGCCATCGCCGACGAGCTGCTCGACGCGTGCGCCAAGGCGAAGATCATTATGGAGCTGGAAATCGGCGTCGTGGGCGGTGAGGAGGACGGCGTCGTCGGGGCGATGAACGAGAAGCTCTACACCTCCCCGAAGGACATGCAGCGGGTCGCCGACGTGCTCGGCCTCGGGGAGCGCGGGCGGTACATGCTGGCGGCGACCTTCGGCAACGTGCACGGTGTCTACAAGCCCGGGCATGTGAAGCTGCGTCCGGCCATCCTCAAGGAAGGTCAGGACTATGTGGGCGAGCGGGCCGGCAAGACGAAGCCGTTCGACCTGGTCTTCCACGGCGGCAGCGGCTCGCTGCTCGAGGAGATCCGTGAGGCCCTCGACTACGGCGTCGTGAAGATGAACGTGGACACCGACACCCAGTACGCCTTCACCCGGCCGGTCGCGGGTCACATGTTCACCAAGTACGACGGCGTGCTGAAGGTCGACGGCGATGTCGGCAGCAAGAAGTCTTACGACCCCCGATCCTGGGGGAAGGCCGCTGAGACCGGTATGACGGCGCGAGTCGTGCACGCATGCGAAGACCTGCGCTCCGCCGGCACCTCGCTGTCGCGGTCCTGACGCTCAGCCAGTAGCTGTCACCTTTCGGGGGTGTGGCTGGCGAGGAACGTGCGAACGGCGGCGGTGAACCCGGCCGTGTCCTCGACGAATGTTTCCGAGGCGCAGTTGTCGAGCATGACCAGGTGACCCCGTACGACCCCGTCCGCGACGGCATGCGCGGCCGCGGGCGGGCAGAACCTGTCGTGGCGCCCGGCCACCACCAGGACGGGCTGGGTCACCAGCGGCAGCCGGCGCACGACGTCTTCGCCTGGCGCGCGTCCGGCCAGCTGACGGGTCACCGCAGCGGCGAACCTGATACCCGCCGTGCGGTCCTGGTATTCGGCGATCCGCGGATCGTGGGGGTCGCGGAACCGGGCCGGCAGCAGCTCCCGCCAGTTCGCCGCCACCTCGGCGTCGCTGCCCGCCTCGCCGCGACGCCGCCAGGCGGCCACCACTCGATCGGCGAGCTCGCGAGGCTCCATGCTGTTCAGGGCGGCGTCGACTGCGGGGGACCACAACGCCGAGGCGAGGGCGCCACAGACGATCGTGGCGACGGCGGCGTGGGGGCCGTCCACTGCGTGCTGGAGAGCCACCTCGGCCCCGAAGCCGCACCCGAGGACGGCGTAGCGCTCGATTCCCAGCTCGGCGGCCACCGCGGAGACGTCGCGCGCCATCTGGTGATACGTCCACGTGCGCGGGTCACTGGAACGATCCGAGCGACCGTGGGCCCGCTGGTCGATGAGGACGAGCCGGAACCAGGTGGCGAGCGGGTCGAGATAGCCGTCGAAGTAGGACGAGTCCAGGCCCGGACCCGCATGCAGGACGAGGACAGGCAGCCCTTCCTCCGGCCCCTGCTCGTCGATCCACAAGCTCGTGTCGCCGACGTCGATGGCCCGACCCATGGGGTCATCATCGCCTCGGGTGGCGCTTTGGGCCGCTTCCTGGCCCAGACTGGGGCCTGTGAGTCATCCCCATCCCCACAAATCTCGCCGCGATCTGATCGGCGGTCCCGCTCCGACGTTGCTTCCCGACCATGCCGAGTCCCGGGAAGCCCTGGCCGCCGGGACGGATCCGGTCGAGGTCGCCGCGCGCTTCCCGGCTGACAGTACGGCGTGGGCCGCGCTGGCCGAGCGAGCCTTCACCGTGGGCACGCGCCCGGCGGTGATCGAGTCCTACGCCTACGCCCGGGTCGGCTACCACCGCGGGCTCGATGCCTTGCGCCGAAACGGCTGGCGCGGGCAGGGGCCGATCCCGTGGGCGCACGAGCCCAACCGGGGATTCCTGCGCTGCCTGGCGGCGCTGGCCCGGGCCGCCGCGGCGATCGGCGAGGACGAGGAAGCCCAGCGCTGCAGGGCTCTTCTGGCAGACAGCGACCTCGACGCGCCCACCCTGTAGCGAACGCTATGTAGCCGATGCGCCGGGCTTCGTCACGCAACGTATGTCCTTTCCTGCGAAAGAACTTAAGTGGCGCTAAACTCGGATCGTGGACACAGAGCGACGATCACGGCGGGAAGCCGCCGAGCAGACCCGGATGGAACTGCTGGAAGCCGGCGCGGATCTGCTTCGCGAGGAGCCGGTAGGCGACATCCTGAGTCAGGTTAAGGTCGCCGACGTCGCGCGCAGAGCCGGTGGTCGCAGCATCGGGGCCGTCTACCACCATTGGCGCGACCAGGATTCCTACCGCCGCGACCTGCTCGCCTACATTCTGGATCCGGGACGTTACCGCGGTGCGCACGAGGCCGAGGCCATGGTGGCGACGGTGGGCGATGGGCCCGGCGTCGCGCGGCCCCCACTGGAGGCGGCCGTCCGCACGATGGGCAACCAGCTCTTCGATGAGCTCAAGGTCAATCCTTGGCTGGTTCTGCAAATGGCCCTGTGGTCGAAGCAGATGACCGACCCGTACGTCCGGGGTCTGCTCAAAGAGCTCTACCAGGGCATCGACGCCAACTTCGAGCCGGTGATGGACACGGCATTGCAGGCCTACGGGCTGCGCGTCAAGGAGCCGTTCGACACGCACCTGCTGGCGGTCGTCCTCACGGCGTTGGCAGAGGGCCTGGCCATGCGGTGGGGCGTCGACCCGGACGCGGTGCCCGAGACCATCGTCGAAGACGCGGAAACGGGCGGAAAGTCGAGCCTGTTCGCCGAGGCGGTCCTCGCGTTCCTGGGCTGGGCGACGGAGCCGACCGACACCAAAGGCTGATCCTGCCTGCCGGGGAGCGCGTCCACCGCCGGGTCGTCGAGCACCTTCGCGAGCCGCGTGAGCCCGGGTGCGAGCGAGCGCAGGGGCTCTTCGAGGTCGCCGACGAGGCGATCCACCCGCAGGACCAGGCGCTGCACGTGCTCCAGGGTGTCGGTGGTGGACACGACGGCATTGGTCATCTCGCGCATCGACTCGTTCATCCTGAGCAGGCCGAACGGCATCTCGGCAATGGCGTCGCTTCGGGCCCGGAAGCCCGCGATGAGACTGGACAGCACTGGTACCCACGCCACACGCGGAGCGTAACCACAGGTAGCCTCGGTGGGCCCTGGCACGCAACACGCCCCCGTGGTGGTCGAGCCAGGCCACCGCCACCGGCACTTCGCGGCGTCGTTGGCTAGCCTGCGCGCGTAAGGCCCGGTCGTTGCCGTGCCTGTGCGGCAAGACACCAAGGGAGGCGCGATCGTGCCTGCTCTCGTCCTCGTCGGCGCCCAGTGGGGTGACGAAGGCAAGGGAAAGGTCACCGACGTGCTCGGTGGCGCTGTCGACTACGTCGTCCGGTACCAGGGCGGCAACAACGCCGGTCACACGGTGGTGCTGGGCACGGAGTCCTACGCGCTGCATCTGATCCCCAGTGGGGTCCTGCGGCCCGACTGTGTCCCCGTCATCGGCAATGGTGTCGTCGTCGACCCCAAGGTGCTGCTGGAAGAGATGGACGGGCTGGCCGCCCGTGGCATCGACTGTGGCCGCCTGCTGCTCAGCGCCGACGCCCACCTGATCATGCCGCACCACCGGGCTCTTGATCGCGTCACGGAGCGCTATCTCGGCGCGGCGAAGATCGGGACTACGGGTCGTGGCATCGGCCCCTGTTACGGCGACAAGGTGGCGCGGGTGGGGATCCGCGTCCAGGACCTGCTTGACCCGGGCATCTTCCGCAAGAAGCTCGAGCTGACGCTTCGGGAGAAGAACCAGGTGCTGAGCAAGGTCTACAACCGCCGGGCCATCGACATCGACGACGTCGTGGTCGAGTACGAGGGCTACGCGGAGCGGCTTTGCCCGCACATCGCCGACACGTCCCTGATCCTTGCCAGAGCCCTCGACCGCGGCGAGACGGTGCTGCTGGAAGGGTCCCAGGGAACGCTGCTTGATGTCGACCACGGGACCTACCCGTTCGTCACGTCCTCCTCGCCGACGGCAGGTGGGGCGTCTGCCGGCTCCGGGATCGGGCCGACCCGCATCAGCCGCGTCATCGGGATCGCGAAGGCGTACACGACCCGGGTCGGTGCCGGGCCGTTCCCGACCGAGCTGCACGACGACGTGGGAGAGCGGTTGCGTTCGGTGGGTGAGGAATACGGGGTCACGACCGGGCGGGCCCGCCGCACCGGCTGGCTCGACCTGGTGATTCTCCGCTACGCGGTGCGGGTCAACGGGCTCACCGACCTGTTCTTGACGAAGCTGGACGTGCTCTCCGGCTTGGATCGCGTTCCCGTCTGCACGGGCTACCGCGTCAACGGCATGGAGGCGACGGAGATGCCGATGACGCAGACGGACTTCCACCATGCAGTGCCGATCTACGAGGACCTTCCTGGATGGTCGGAGGACATCTCGGCAGCCAGATCGATCGACGATCTCCCGCGGGCGGCGCAGGACTACATCCGCTTGATCGAGCAGGTGTGTCAGTGTCCGGTCTCGGCGGTCGGCACCGGCGCGGATAGGGACCAGACCCTCGTCCTGCGCGATCTCACCGGCCAGTTATGAGTCTCGAATGCCGCATTCGTCGCAACACCGACAGGTAGCTGTGGGCTTCAGTGATCGTCTGGGGGTGGCTGTGTCGGAAGCCGGTGCCCAATGAAGGTCCTCGTCGTCGGCTCGGGCGGCCGTGAGCACGCCCTCTGCCTGGCCCTGTCGCGGGACCCGACAGTCGGATCCCTGGCCTGCGCTCCCGGCAACGCCGGCACCGCCGAACTCGCCGAGACGTTCGCGCTCGACGTGAACGACCCGGTCGCCGTCGCCGCGCTGGCCGAGCGCGTGCGCGCCGACCTGACAGTCATCGGCCCCGAGGCGCCCCTGGTGGCGGGCGCAGCCGACGAGCTGCGGCGGCGGAGACTGCCCGTCTTCGGTCCGAGCGCGGCTGCGGCGCAGATCGAGGGCAGCAAAGCCTTCGCCAAATCCGTGATGAACGCGGCCGGCGTGCCGACTGCCGATGGCCGCGACCACACGGTGGTCGAGGCGGCCCTCGCCGATCTCGACGAGTTCGGCCCGCCCTACGTGGTCAAGGTGGACGGTCTGGCGGCGGGCAAGGGGGTCACCGTCACCGGTGACCGGGACGCGGCGGTGGCAGCCGTGCGGGCGGCCCTGCCCACTGAGGGCAGCCGGGTCGTGATCGAGGGCTACCTGGCGGGCCCGGAGGTCTCCCTGTTCGCTGTCGTCGACGAGGCCGGCCAGGTCGAGCCGCTAGTCCCCGCCCAGGACTTCAAGCGGATCGGCGACGGGGACACCGGCCCCAACACGGGCGGCATGGGGGCCTACACCCCGCTGCCGTGGGCCCCGCCCGATCTTGTCGACACCGTGCTCTCCACCGTCGTGGGGCCGACCGTCACCGAACTGGGCCACCGCGGCACCCCCTACAGCGGGCTGCTCTATGTGGGGCTCGCCCTCACGGCCACCGGGCCCAAGGTGATCGAGTTCAACGCCCGTTTCGGTGATCCCGAAACGCAGTCCGTGCTCGCACGCTTGCGGTCCCCGCTGACGCGGCTGTTGGCTGCGGAGCCGGCCGAGTGGTCCGACGAGGCAGCCGTCACCGTGGTCGTCGCCGCCGCCGGCTATCCCGCCCAGCCGCGGCTGGGGGATGAGATCGGCGGGCTCGCCCAGGCCGCCGCCGTTCCCGGCGTCACCGTGTTGCATGCCGGCACGAAGCGCGATGCGGCCGGCCGGGTCGTCAGCAGCGGGGGGCGGGTGCTCGGGATCACGGCTACCGGCACCGACCTTGCCGCGGCCCGCGCCGCCGCGTATGAGGCGGTCGATCAGATCCGGCTGCCGGGGGCCCAGTTCCGCACCGACATCGCCGCCTGGGCCGCTACGCCCGGGGCCGCCAGCTCCTCGCCGTAACCCGCGACCGGGCCCAGTGCCCCGGAAAGCCGCACGAGTTGCCGGCGGGAGGCATCATCGAAGAGTCGTCCCTTCCGCAGAGGAGTTCCCTCACCAGAGGAGTAACCGTGCCTCCCGGCTCCAGCCCGCGAGTGTCCATCATCTACGGGTCGCCCAGTGACCAGAACGTCATGCGCCAGGCCGGTGCCATGCTGGCGCGGTTCGGGGTCAGCTACGACGAGGCGAGCATTTCCGCGCACCGTGCGCCCCGCGCTCTGGCCGATTGGATGGCCGAGCTCGAGCCGCGCGGTGTCGAGGTCGTGATCGCCGGCGCGGGCATGAGCGCGGCGCTACCCGGCGTCGTCGCCGCGCACACGATCCTTCCGGTGATCGGTGTGCCGATCCGGGGGGGCGCGATGGACGGCCTGGACGCCTTGCTGGCGATCACCCAGATGCCACCCGGGGTGCCGGTCGCCTGCATGGGTCTGGACAACGCCAAGAACGCCGCAGTCCTCGCCGTGCAGATCATGGCCGTGCATGATCCCGCCCTGCGGGTGCGTCTCGCCCAGTTCAAGGACGATTTCGAGAAGGCCGCGGTCGAGGGCCTCGGCGGGCTCGGGGCGGGCGGGCTTCGCGGCCGGCTCGGCGCGGGCAAGGGCTACGACGCCGGCGTGCGCTCGTGATCGAGCGCTACACCCTGCCCGAGATGGGGCGAGTGTGGTCGGAGGCGCACAAATACGAGCTTTGGTGCAGGATCGAGACCCTCGTCCTGGCGGCGCACGCGGCCGGTGGGGTCGTACCGGCCGAGGTCGTCGACCCGGTGCGCGCCGCTGCACCGCCCACCCCGCAGGCAGTCGCCGAGATCGAGGCCCAGACACAGCACGACGTCATCGCTTTCCTTTCCGCCTGGGCCGACAACACCGACCCCCGTTCGGCCGCGGCCTACGTGCACTACGGAATGACCAGCAGTGACCTCCTCGATACTGCGCTGGCCGTCCAGCTCGTAGAGGCCACCGACCTGCTGCTGGAGCGTGCCGATCTGCTGGTCGGGCAACTTCGCGGCCTCGGCTTGGCGCACCGGCACACGCTGCGGGCGGGCCGCACCCACGGGGTTCATGCCGAACCCGACGTGTTCGGCCACCGCGTCGCCGATCTGGCGTTCGGGATGGCCCGCTGCCGCGACAGACTGCGCGATGCGCGGGCCGGCGTCGCGGTCTGCAAGATTTCCGGCGCGGTGGGGACGTACTCCAATCTCGACCCGGCCGTGGAGGCGCAGGTCGCGGACGAACTCGACCTTGTCCCCGCGCCGGTCGCCACCCAGGTCGTGCTGCGGGACGGCATCGCCCACTGGGTGGGCACGCTCGCGGCACTTGCCACCGTCTGCGAGGCCATCGCCTTGGAGGTGCGGCACGGGCAGCGTACGGAGGTACGCGAGCTCGAGGAGCCGTTCGGCAGGGGCCAGAAGGGCTCGTCGGCGATGCCGCACAAGCGCAACCCGATCATCTCTGAGCGGATCTGCGGGCTCGCCCGCATCGTCCGAGCGCAGGTCGTGCCGGTCCTCGAGGGCGTTCCGCTGTGGCACGAGCGGGACATCTCCCATTCGAGCACCGAGCGCGTTGCCCTGCCCGATGCGGCTGTCGCGACCGACTATCTGCTGCACCTGACGTCCAGACTGGTCACGGGCCTGCGCGTGGACACTGCCCGGATGCGCGCGAACCTCGATCTCACGGGCGGGCTCATCCACACCTCCGCGGCCTTGCTGGCGCTGGTCAGCGCCGGGATGAGCCGCGAGGAGGCGTACGCCCTCACCCAGGCGGCGGCCATGGAGTCCTGGTCGGACGCCCGCCCGTTCCGCGAGACGCTGCGCGAGGCGGCGAAGGCCGCGGGGCAGGAGATCGACGAGGCCGCGCTGGACGAGGCCTGCCGGCCCGAGCGCTACCTGGAGCGGCTGGCCCCGGTGTTCGATCGGCTGGCCGTGCTGCGCTGAGCGCCACCGCGCGCACATGGTGCACTCGTCAAGACGTGAGGGGATGGCAATGACCGGATACCCGGCGCATTGGGAAGCCGACGTCGTCCTCGCCGACGGCGGCACGGCGCACCTTCGTCCGATCGTCCCCGAGGACGCCGAGCGGTGGAGCCGCCTCATCGCGAGGCTGTCTCCGGAGACGATCTACTACCGGTTCTTCACCGAACATCCGGTGCTCGGGCCAGCCGAGCGCGAGCACTTCACGAATGTCGACTACGTGGGGCGGGTGGCGTTCGTCACCCTGCTCGGGGACGAGATCGTGGCGGTGGGGCGGTACGACGAGGTACCGGGCTCACCCTTGGCCGAGGTCGCGTTCGTCGTCGACGACGCGCAGCAGGGCCGGGGCCTGGGCTCGATCCTGCTCGAGCATCTGGCCGCGGCCGCCCGCGAGCGGGGGCTGCGCCGGTTCGAAGCCGAGGTGCTCACCGCGAACATCAAGATGATCCGGGTCTTCCAGGATGCCGGGTATCGGATCGAGCGTGAGGTCGATGGCGACTCGATGCGGCTGGCCTTCGACATCAAGCCGACCGAGCACTCGGTGGAGGTGATGCGCGCCCGGGAGCACCGGGCGGAGGCCCGCTCGATCGCGCGGCTGCTCAGTCCTCGCACGATCGCGGTGGTCGGGGCCTCCCGCACCCCGGGTGCGGCGGGCAACACCGTGTTACGCAACATCATGGAAGGTTGCTTTCCCGGCCCCGTCTACCCCGTCAACCCGGCGGCGACGGCGGTGGCCGCGGTGCGCGCCTATCCCTCGGTACTTGATATCCCCGACGAGGTCGACCTCGCGGTGGTCGTCGTGCCGGTTGCCGCGCTGGACGAGGTGGTCGCGCAGTGCGGGGCCAGGCGGGTCTGCGGGCTGGTTGTCCTCACCGATCCGGAAGACCTTGAGGTGGACGCCAAGCTGGCGGCGCAGGCGCGCGCGTTCGGGATGCGGGTCGTGGGCCCCAGCTCGCTGGGCGTGATTTCCACCCGGCTCGGGCTCAACGCATCCCTGTCGCCCATTCTGCCGCCGACCGGGCGGGTCGGCTTCTTCTCCCAGTCGGGGCCGTTGGGCGCTTCGCTGCTCGATCATGCCGCCCGGCGCGGGCTCGGCGTCTCGACGTTCGTCTCGGTCGGCCGGCGGGCCGACGTCAGCAGCAATGCCCTGCTGCAGTACTGGGAAGAGGACGAGAGCACTGACGTGGTGGCGCTGTATCTCGAGTCGGTCGGCAACCCCCGCAAGTTCGCCCGGCTCGCCCGGCGCATCAGCATGCGCAAGCCGGTCGTCGCGTTGATGACGATGGCGACGGACGTCGAGGCCGAACTGCTGCGGCAGGCGGGTGTGGTCCGGGTGGCGACCGTCTCGGAGCTGTTCGATGTGGCGCACCTGCTTGCCTCGCAGCCGCTGCCGGCGGGGCGCCGGCTGGCCGTCGTGGCCAACACCGTGACGCTGGCCCAGCTCGCCATGTCGGCCGCCACAGCGCTGGGGCTGTCCTGCACCGAGCCGTTCATGCTCCGGCACGGCTCCTCGGCGCACGAGTACGGCCAGGCGGTCGAGCGCGCGGCTCGGGACGCCGACGCCGTGCTGGCGATCGTGGTACCGCCGGTGGACGTGGGAGGTGGGAAGATCGACGCTGCCGTCGAGGCAGCCCAAGGGACTGGCAAGCCGGTGCTGGTGGCGGTGCTGTCCTTCGACGGCGCGCTGCCGCCGGAACTGGGCGCCATCCCGACCTACCCGTCGCCGGACAGTGCCGTGCGGGCGCTCAGTCGCGTCGTGGACTACGCCGAGTTCTGCTCCCGACCGGTCGGCCTGTTCCCGATGCCGCCGCCGGTCGACATCGCGGCGGCCCGCGCCGCCCTCGCTGAGCACCGGATGACGGATCTCCTCGACGTCTACGGCATCACGGTCGACCCGGCTGTCCCGGTGCGCACCGCAGGCGAGGCAGTCGATGCGGCGCAGCGGCTGGGTTGGCCGGTCGCGCTCAAGTCAGCCACGCACCCCCACCAGCACCGGCAAGAGCTCAGCGGCGTCCGGGTCGAAATCGCCGACGAGGATCAGCTCCGAGCTGCGTTCGACACGCTGGCCAAGCGGGCCGAACCCGAACTCGTCGTGCAACGGATGGCTCCGCCAGGGGTGGCCGTCACCGTCGGCGCAGTGGAGGATGCAACGTTCGGCCCGCTCGTGTCGTTCGGCCTTGCCGGCGTCGCGACCGACCTCCTCGGTGACCGTGCGTACCGCATCCTGCCACTGTCCGACATCGACGCCGCAGAGCTCGTCCGCTCCGTGCGGACCGCGCCGCTGTTGTTCGGCTACGGCGGCGCTCCCCCGGTCGACGTGGAGGCGCTCGAACAGCTCCTGCTGCGGGTGGCCAGGCTGGCCGACGAGCTCCCCGACGTCACCGGCCCCGACGTCCCGGCCGGCGCGCACGTGCACTCGCTGGAACTCAACCCAGTGATCGTGGGGCGGTCCGGGTTGCGAGTGCTGGCAGCGCAGGCCCGGCTGGGCGAGCCCGTCCCGAGGGCGGACATGGGTCCACGCCGAATCAGGTGAGCGGAGGCCTCATCCCGGCATGCTGCCGGCGTCATGAAGGCACCTGCGCCCGAGTGCCGGGTGGGGCGTGGTCCAACCGAAATCGTTCTGGCCGCAATCGGCGAGGTGGGCGCCCTCGCGCGGGTAGCGTCGGCACGTGCCCCTTGCGCCCCAGCAGTTCGCCGGGCTCACCCACCTTGCGTCCGGGAAGGTCCGGGAGCTGTTCGCCGTCGAGGACGCGGGCGGCGGGCGGCCCGGCGACAAGGTCCTGCTCGTGGCCAGCGATCGCATCTCCGCGTTCGACGTGGTCTTGCCCACCGAGATCCCCGACAAGGGCGCCGTTCTGACGGCGCTGTCGTTGTGGTGGTTCGAGCAGCTGGCCGACATCGTCCCCGGCCACGTCCTGTCCAGCCGCGTGCAGGATTACCCCGCGGAGCTGGCGGCCTACGCCGACGCGCTGCGGGGGCGCTCGATGCTGTGCCGGCGGCTGGACATGGTGCCGGTCGAGTGCGTAGCCCGCGGGTACCTGACCGGCAGCGGCCTGGCCGACTACCGGCGCACCGGCAGTGTCAGCGGCCACCTGCTGCCCCCCGGGCTGGGTGACGGTGACCGGCTGCCGGAGCCGATCTACACGCCGTCCACGAAAGCGCCGCAGGGCGAACACGACGAGAACATCAGCCGCGAGGACGTGGTGGAACGCATCGGTCCCGCGCTGGCCAAAGAGATCGAGCGGCTGACCCTGGACGTGTACGAGCTCGCGTCGGTCATCGGCCGCGGCCGCGGCGTCCTGCTGGCCGACACGAAGCTCGAATTCGGCCACGACAGCGACGGGGTGCTCCGTCTCGGTGACGAGGTGCTCACCCCGGACTCGTCGCGGTTCTGGCCGGCGGACGCGTGGGAGCCCGGCCGTTCCCAGCCCTCCTTCGACAAGCAGTACGTGCGTGACTGGCTGGCCGGGTCCGGCTGGGACCGGCGGCCCCCGGGTCCGCGGCTACCCGACCACGTGGTCGAGCAGACCAGGGCGCGCTACGTGGAGGCCTACGAGCGCCTCACCGGCCGCTCCTTCGACGACTACCTGCGGGCGGCCTGACGTGCCCCGGGTGGTCGTCGACGTGATGCCGAAACCGGAGATCCTCGATCCCCAGGGGGAGGCCATTGTGTCCGCCCTGTCGACGCTGGGGGTGTCCGGCGTGACGTCGGTGCGCCAGGGGAAGCGATTCGAGCTCGACGTCGATGGTGACGATCAGACCGCGCTCGAGCGCGCTCGCGACCTGGCCGACAGGCTGCTGGCCAACCCGGTCATCGAAGATTTCCAGGTACGGCTCGATGGCGGGCCGCGGGAGGTGGGTGCTCAGTGAGCCAGTCCGTCGTCACCGTGGAGCGGCAGGACCACCTGCTGCTCATCGGCTTGAACCGGCCCGAGAAGCGCAATGCGGTGAACCTCGCGATGCTGGCAGGGATGGCGCAGGCCTACGGCCGGCTGGAAGACGACGACGAGGTCCGGTGCGCCGTCGTGTTCGCCCACGGCAAAGACTTCACGACCGGCCTCGACCTCGCCGAGGTGGGGCCGCAGGTGGCGCAGGGTGCGCGGCTGTTCCCCGAGGAGGGGGTGGACCCGGTGGGTCTGTACGGCCGGGTGCGGACGAAGCCGGTGGTCATGGCCGTCCAGGGGTGGTGCCTGACCATCGGCATCGAGTTGCTGCTGGCCAGCGACGTGCGGATCGCCGCTGCGGACACCCGCTTCGCCCAGATCGAGGTCAAGCGCGGGATCTACCCCTTCGGTGGGGCGACCTTCCGGATGCCCCGCCAGTTCGGCTGGGGCAACGCCATGCGTTACCTGCTCACCGGCGACGAGTTCGACGCGGCTGAGGCCTACCGGGTCGGGCTCGTGCAGGAGGTCGTTCCCCCGGGCGAGCAGCTCGGCAAGGCCGTGGAGATCGCCGGGCGGATCGCTGCCGTGGCCCCGCTCGGCGTGCAGGCGACGCTGGCGTCGGCGCGGCTGGCGCTCGCCGGGGAAGAGGAAGCGGCCAAAAGCCGGCTCTACGCCGACGCCGGGCGGCTGTTCGCCTCGGAGGACGCCATGGAGGGGCTGGCGTCGTTCATCGAGCGGCGCACGGCCGTGTTCAAGGGCCGCTGAGACCGGTGAGCGCGCGCATCGGGGTCGTGACCTTCCCGGGCTCCCTCGACGACGTCGACGCCCACCGCGCTGTGCGGATAGCCGGTGCCGAGCCGGTGGCGCTCTGGCACGGCGACCATGATCTGCGCGGTGTCGACGCCGTGATCCTTCCTGGCGGCTTCTCCTACGGTGACCACCTGCGAGCCGGGGCCATCGCCCGGTTCTCCCCGGTGATGCGCGAGGTGGTGGACGCGGCCCGGCGCGGCCTGCCCGTGCTCGGCATCTGCAACGGCTTCCAGGTGCTGTGCGAGGCGCACCTGCTGCCCGGCGCCCTGACCCGCAACGCCGGCCTGCACTTCGTGTGCCGGGACATGTGGCTGCGGGTGGAGACCGTCCGCACCGCCTGGACCAGCGGGTACGAGCCCGGCCAGGAGATCCTGGTGCCTGTCAAGCACGGCGAGGGCCGCTATGTCGCTGCCGCCGGCACCCTTGCGGAGCTCGAAGCCGAGGAGCGGGTCGTGTTCCGGTACGCGCGGGGAAACCCGAACGGGTCCTTCCATGACATCGCCGGCGTTTGCGACGCGAGCCGCCGCGTCGTCGGCCTCATGCCCCATCCCGAGCACGCGGTGGACGGCCTGACCGGCCCGTCCGTCGACGGCGTCGCGCTGTTCCTGTCGGTGTTGACGGCCCATGTCTGACGCGGCGCAGTCTGACGCGGCGCAGTCTGACGCGGCCGCGGTGGACACGGTCGAGCTTGCCGGCAAGACCCCGGACGAGCACCAGCCCTACGAGGAGTTGGGGCTGCGTCCCGACGAGTACGAGCGCATCCACACGGTGCTCGGCCGGCGCCCGACGGCGGCTGAGCTGGCGATGTACTCGGTGATGTGGAGCGAGCATTGCTCGTACAAGAGCTCGAAGGTGCACCTGCGGCAGTTCGCCGGCACCCGCACCGACCGGCTCCTGGCGGGTATCGGGGCGAACGCCGGCGTCGTCGACGTCGGTGCCGGGCTGGCCGTCACGTTCAAGGTGGAAAGCCACAACCACCCGAGCTTCGTCGAGCCCTATCAGGGTGCGGCCACCGGTGTCGGCGGGATCGTCCGCGACATCCTGGCCATGGGAGCGCGGCCGCTGGCCGTGCTCGACCCGCTGCGCTTCGGCGCCGCTGACGCCCCGGACACGCGGCGCGTCCTGTCCGGTGTCGTGGCCGGCATCGGCGGCTACGGCAACTGCCTGGGCCTGCCCAACATCGGTGGGGAGGTCGTCTTCGACCCCAGTTACGCGGGCAACCCGCTGGTCAACGCGCTGTGCGTGGGGGCCCTGCCGGCCGATCGGCTGCAGCAGGCCGCTGCGACCGGGCCCGGCAACCTGGTGGTGCTCGTCGGGGCGAAGACCGGCCGGGACGGGATCGGTGGGGTGAGCGTGCTCGCGTCAGCAACGTTCGACACGGGTGGCGGGTGGGCCGGCAGCATGGCGGGCGGTCCGGCGAAACGGCCGAGCGTGCAGGTCGGCGACCCGTTCACCGAGAAGGTTCTCATCGAGTGCTGCCTGGAGCTGTTCGCGCGCGACCTCGTCGTGGGCGTCCAGGACCTCGGCGGTGCCGGCCTGACCTGCGCGATCTCGGAGACGGCGGCCGCCGGCCGCGCCGGGATGCGGGTGTCGCTGGAGCGCGTCCCGCTGCGGGAGGCGTCGATGGAGCCACCGCAGGTGCTGGTCAGCGAGTCGCAGGAGCGGATGCTGCTCATCGTCGCCCCGCCGGCCGTCGACGAGGTGCTGGCGGTATGCCGGCGCTGGGGTGCGCTCGCCACGGTGATCGGCGACGTCACCGACAGTGGGCGCCTGGTCGTGACCTGGCACGGCGAGACCGTGGTGGACGTGCCCCCCGCGTCGCTGGCCGATGAGGGGCCGGTGTACGAGCGGCCGATCCGGCGCCCGGCCGATCTCGATGCGCTCGCGGCGGCCGGCCCCGGGTCGCTTCCCCGGCCTGCCACCGGCATCGAGCTGCGGGAGACGCTGGTGCGAATGGCGGCCTCGCCGAACCTGTGCGACCGCAGCTGGGTGACCGAGCAGTACGACCGCTATGTCCGCGGTGATGTCGTCCTGGCCTGGCCCGAGAACGCGGGCGTGCTGCGCATCGACGAAGGCACCGAACGCGGCGTCGCGCTGTCCGTCGACGGCAACGGCCGGTACTGCCGGCTCGACCCGTACACCGGGACGCAGCTCGCGCTTGCCGAGGCCTGCCGCAACGTGGCCGTGACCGGGGCCGTTCCGCTGGCCGTCACGAACTGCCTCAACTTCGGCTCCCCCGAAGATCCCGAGGTCATGTGGCAGTTCGCCGAGGCGTGCCGGGGCCTCGCCGACGGCTGCCGGGAGTTGGGCCTGCCCGTGACGGGCGGCAACGTCAGCTTCTACAACTCCACGGGTGCGGTGGCCATCCACCCGACGCCGGTTGTCGGGGTGCTGGGCCTGTTCGACGACGTGACCCGCCGGACGCCGTTGGGCTTCAGCGAGGAGGGCGACACGATCCTGCTGCTCGGGGTGACGCGGGACGAGTTCGGCGGGTCGGAGTGGGCGTGGGTGACCCACGGCCACCTCGGTGGCCGCCCGCCGCAGGTGGATCTGCGTGCCGAGCGGCTGCTGGCCGAGGTGCTGGTCGCCGGGTCCCGCGACGGCATGGTCGACGCGGCCCACGACCTGTCCGACGGCGGCCTCGCGCAGGCGCTTGTGGAGGCGTGCCTGCGGGGCGGCGCCGGCGCGCGCATCGTCTTGCCTGCCGGGGCCGACCCCTTCGTCGCCCTGTTCAGCGAGTCGGCGGGGCGGGCTGTGGTAGCGGTGCCGCGCTCTGAGGAGCTGCGGTTCACCGAGATGTGCGACGCGCGCGGGTTGCCGATGACCCGGATCGGCGTCGTGGACGGGGACAGCCTCGACGTGCAGGACGCGTTCAGCATCTCGCTGGCCGAACTCGAGCAGGCCTGGAATGCCACGTTGCCGCGACTGTTCGGCGGCGGGCCGGTCTGACACCCCGCAGCCGGGCGTACCGGCCGGGGCGGGACACTGGGGCGCATGCGGAAAACGTCGCTGACGGCCCTTGCGCGGGAGCTTCTGGAGCGGGCAGCGGGACAGGCCAACGGCCGCAGCTCGGACACGCTTGTCGGTGGTCACGAGCAGGTGCTGCGCCAGACGGTCATCGCCCTGCTCGCGGGCCAGTCGATGGGTGAGCATGAGAGCCCGGGGGAGGCGACGCTGCAGGTGCTGCGCGGCCGGGTCCGGCTGTCGGCGGGCAGCACCGACTGGGAGGGGTGGGACGGCGACCTGCTGATCATCCCTGCCGAGCGGCACTCCCTGACCGCGGTCGAGGACGCCGCGGTCCTGCTGACGGTCGCGAAGTCGCTGAACTGACCGGCCGGCCCTGACGATTGTCGGACGGGCGCCCCGAACGCGGCTACGCTCCAGAACCCGTGGGAGACATGGTCGAGTTCCAGGTGAACGGTGATCGGGCGCGCGGCTACCTGGCGGTCCCCGCGTCGGGTGAGGGTCCCGGGATCCTCGTGATCCAGGAGTGGTGGGGGCTCGTTCCCCAGATCAAGCGGGTGTGTGACCGGCTCGCCGCCGAAGGGTTCACAGCGCTGGCGCCGGACCTGTTCCGTGGCGAGATCGCCGAGCACACGGAGATGGACAAGGCTGAGGAGCTCATGAACGCGCTCCCGCCGGCGCGGGCCGCCCGCGACATGTCCGCCGCGATCGACTACCTGCTCGCCAACCCCGCGGTGCGCGGTGACGCCGTCGGGGTGCTCGGGTTCTGCATGGGCGGCATGTTGACCTTCCTCATCTCGGCGCAGGAGGGCTCACGGGTGCGTGCCACTGTCGCCTTCTACGGGGCTCCGCTGGGCGAGGGGGCGCCGGACGTGTCCGGCCTGTCCTCGTCCGTGCTGGGGCACTTCGCTGAGGACGACGCCTTCTTCCCGGCCCCGGCGGTCCGCGAGCTCGAGGCGACCCTCAAAGGGCTCGGCAAGGACATCACCTTCCACTTCTACGCGGGCCGGGGGCACGGCTTCGCAAATGAGGAAGACCCGCTCGGGACGCACGATCCTGAGCACACCGCCGAGGCCTGGGCGCGCACGATCCCGTTCCTGCACGAGACGCTGGATTGAGCCAGCCGTCGCTGCTGCCCTCGGAGGGCGAGTACCTGACGACGGGATGGGAGCCCACCGTCCCGCCGGAGGACACGCTCGTGCGGCAGGCCGTCCTCGCGCACGGCGACTGGGTCTGGGCGCAGGGGCAGGCGGCGGGCCGCCCGTGCCGACGCGAAGCGGGGTGGGCGGCGGCGTACCTGTCCGAGCGTGCCGCGATGTCGAACATGTGCGTGCTGCTGCAGCCACCAGCGGATCTGGCTACGGTGCTCGCCGAGGTCGAGGAGTTCTACCCGCCGCACGTGCCGGCGCTGGTGTTCTCGCCCTGGCCGCTGGGAGATCTCCGTAGCTACGGGCTCGCCAAGGTCGGCCATCCGCCTTTGATGATTCACCTCCCCTACCCCGGGCTCGCGGCGCACCCGCCGCCCGGGTCGCCGCCCGGGGTGTCCATTCGGGAGGCGCGCACGCCGGCCGACCTGGCGACGGTCGAGCGCGTCCTCGTTGAGGGCTTCCCGCTGCCGGACCTGTCCCCGCCGACGGCGGGCGAGCTGTTACCGGCCGGGCTGCTGGGGGGCAACACACACGCCTGGCTCGCCGAGGACGGCCACCGCCCGCTGGCCTGCGCCGTCGCCTACCTGGGGGCCGGCGTCATCCTGGTCCAGCTCGTCGCCACGCTGACGGATGCCCGGCGGCGTGGTGCGGGTGCCGGGGTCACCTGGGCCGCCACGCTGGCGGATCCGGCCCGCCGGGCGGTGCTGCTCGCCAGCGACGCGGGCCGGCCGATCTACGAGCGGATGGGGTACGTGGCGATCGAACGCTGGTCGATCTGGCTGCGCCCCGGCGGCGCGTAGAAGGCGGCAGCTCCAGTGCCGCGCCGTCGCGTCCGGGCGTTCCCCGACCTCGTCCATGCCGCCTCCGGCCAGTGGGGCCGGCTGGTTGTCGTGGTCGACGCGCTCGACGACGCGGCCTTCGCCGAGCCGACCCGGATCGGCTGGACGGTCGCGCAGTTGTGTGCCCACATCGTGCGGACTGTGGATGCGGTCTCCCGGGCGCTTGGGGAGCCGGCCCGGCCTGCCCAGCCTGCCCGGCCTGCCCGGCCTGCCTGCACGGCCGAGGACTACTTCGTGGTTGCCCGGGAGCGCTACGAAGCGATCGACGCGCGGGCCCGCGTGGAAGCTGCCGGCCAATCCCCCGCGCAGCTGCGGACGGCCCTCGGTGGTGCGGTCGACCGAGCGCGGGCAGATCTCGACGGGCGGGACGGGCAGACTGTGGTCGAGGCCGCGCTGGGCCCGATCCGGCTTGCCGACTTCCTGGAGACCCGCTGCGTGGAGGCCGTGGTGCACGGTCTCGACCTTCCGGGCAGTGCGCGGGTCGATCCCGACCCGCAGGCGCTGCGGGCGGCCGTGCGGCTGCTCACGGACATGCTGGCGGCCCGGGCCCCCGGACGTTCGGTCGAGGTTCGGGTGCCGCCGTACGCCGTAGTCTCGTGCGGGGTGGGGCCGCAGCACACCCGCGGCACCCCGCCCAACGTCGTCGAGGTGCCGGCGGTGGTCTTTGTCGAGCTGGTGTCCGGGCGGCTGGACTGGGCCGCGGCGCTCCGCGAGGGGGCAACGGCGAGCGGGGCCCGTGCCGATCTGAGCCGGTACCTACCGCTGTTGTAGCCGCCGTCCGCCCGTCGCTCATACGCCCCCCGTCCGCCACGCCTCGTGGGCCGCTCGCCCCTCGCCGCCGCCCGATGCCCCTCGCCCCTCGCCCCTCGCCCCTCGCCCTCGCACCGCCAATCGTGATCACCTGGCGCGAGATCGCCTGTCGTGGTGCGACACGCCGCAGCTCGCACCCGATATGTCTACTTATGGAGCGATCCCGCGCACCGTAGGTTGGGATCGATCGCCACTTGCGGTGCAGGGGTGGGCGGACACCTCCGGCTCGGGCGCGGGGTCAGGCACGGGCCGAGGCCGGGTCCGCTGGGTTGGCCGGGGGACTCGGGGGCTCGCGTTGGCCGGGGGCTCGGGTTGGCCGGGGGCTCGGGTTGGCGCGGGATTGAAGCCCGGGTTGTGCGGCACGCCACAACCGCTTGGTCACCCCGTGCCTCCCGCGCCAGTACGCTGAAAGCGTGCATTCGCACGAGGGTGGGACGGGCCCGGCTCCGGTCGGCGGTGACTCATCCACAATCCCCGCCGCAACAGTCCCGCAACCCCCAGGCTGCGCCGAACCTGCTGCGGCACAGGATGTTCCGCGCGACGCCTGTGGCGTGTTCGGCGTGTGGGCGCTCGGCGAGGATGTCTCCAAGCTCACCTACTACGCCCTCTACGCGCTGCAGCACCGCGGCCAGGAAGCCGCGGGCATGGCTGTGGCCGACGGCAACACGATCCTCGTGTACAAGGACCTGGGCCTGGTGGCGCAGGTCTTCGACGAGGCAACGCTGGGCAGCCTGCGGGGCCACCTTGCGGTGGGTCACACGCGCTACTCCACCACCGGCTCCTGCACCTGGGAGAACGCGCAGCCGACCTTCCATGCCCGGCGCGCCGGCGGGGGCGTGGCGCTGGGCCACAACGGCAATCTCACGAATACCTCTCAGCTTGCGCGCTCCACCCGGACGTCTTCGGGCGAGCGCAGCGTCGGCGCCACAAGTGACTCCGATGTCATCACCCGGCTGCTTGCAGCCGACGACGACGTGTCGCTGGAGGAGGCGGCCCGCCGGGTGCTGCCTCGCCTTGTGGGGGCGTTCTCCCTGGTGTTCTGCGACGAGACGACCCTGTACGCGGCCCGCGACGGGCACGGCCTGCGGCCCCTGTGCCTGGGCCGGCTGGAGCGGGGCTGGGTCGTCGCGAGCGAAACAGCCGCTCTGGACATTGTCGGGGCGGCGTTCGTCCGCGAGATCGAGCCGGGTGAGCTGGTCGTCATCGACAGCGAGGGCGTCCGGTCGCACCGGTTCGCGGCGGCGACCCCGCACCTGTGCCTGTTCGAATACGTCTATCTCGCGAGGCCCGACACCACTATCGCCGGCCGCTCGGTGCATGCCACCCGCGTCGCCCTGGGCCGGGTCCTGGCCCGGGAGGCGCCGGCCAAGGCCGACCTGGTGATCCCCGTGCCGCAGTCGGGTGTGCCGGCCGCGATCGGCTACGCCGAGGCCAGCGGCATTCCCTACGGCGAGGGCCTGGTGAAGAACGCCTACGTGGGGCGGACGTTCATCCAGCCCTCGCAGACAATCCGGCAGCTGGGCATCCGACTCAAGCTCAATCCCCTGCGCGACGTCATCCGGGGCAAGCGCCTCGTCGTCGTCGACGATTCGATCGTGCGGGGCAACACACAGCGGGCCCTGGTCCGGATGTTGCGGGAGGCGGGCGCCACCGAGGTTCACG
>JADGOW010000141.1 GCA_017882765.1 Frankiaceae bacterium | reverse complement strand
GCCCCGCACCGGGGGCCGGCCCTTTGTTCGTGGTGTTCGGCTTGTTTGTGGTATTCGGCCTGTGGGAGAACCCGGGTCGCGTGGGGGCGCCAGTGGGACTGCCGGCGGGGCTGCTGGTGGGGCCGCCGCAAGCCTCTACGCGGCGTTGAGGTAGCGCAGGAAGCGCAGCAGCTCGTCCGGCTCGAACGGCTTGGCCAGGAAGTAGTCCACGCCCTCGCTCCAGGCCTGCCAGGCCTGCTGGTCGTCGGCGGCGGCGGTCAGCATGACAACCGGCAGGTCCGCCCCGCCGTCGGACTCGCGGATGCGGCGCAGCACGCTGTGCCCGTCCAAGCCGGGCATCATGATGTCGAGGACGACGCAGTCCGGCCGCACCGACTCCAGCAAGCGCAAGGCCGTGAAACCGTCCTCTGCCGCCGCGGTGTCGTATCCGTAGGCCTCGAGCACGTCGCAGACGAGCTGCCGAACCGCAACGTCGTCATCAACGACGAGCACCTTTGAGATTGCCACGATGCGCTCCCTTCCCGGGGGCGGGCCGTGACCAGACAACGGCCCTGAAGAAGGATTCGGCTGCGAACGGCCCATTGCTGCTCACTCAGACGGGTGAACTCCCTGGGCCCGGCGTGGGTTCGGCGGTCCCCTCCGGACAGGGGAGCGAGCTGTCGGCGGGCGAACCGGAAGCCGGCGGTCCACTCGGGGCATCAAGCAGTTCACGCGTGCGGGCGACGTCGCCGTGCATCCGGGCCAAGAGATCCTCAACGCGGCCGAAGCGCTGCATGTCCCGCAGCCTGGCGGTGAATTCGACCGCGACGTGGTCCCCGTAGAGATCGCCGTCGAAGTCGAGCAGGTACGCCTCGACCCGGCGTGCCCGGCCCTCGAACGTGGGATTCGTCCCGACCGAGATCGCCGCCGGGCCGCGAACGGGCTCGGGGCCCAGGACGTGGTGCGGCTCGCGACCACGGACCAGCCAACCCGCGTACACGCCGTCCGCGGGGATGGCGGCGTGCGGCACCGGCTCGACATTCGCTGTCGGGAACCCGATCGCGCGCCCCCGGCCGTCGCCGCGCACGATCACCCCCTCGACGCGATGCGGGCGACCCATCGCCTGGGCGGCAGCGCTGACCTCACCGCCCGCCACGCACGTCCGCACGTATGTCGAAGAGATCGTGAGATCGCCGTCGCGCAGCAGCGGCACGCCTTCCGTCGCGAAGCCGAACATGCGCCCCTCGCGCCGCAGGGTCGCGACGTCCCCGGCGGCACGATGGCCGTAGCGGAAGTTCTCCCCGATGACCACGTCGCTGGCATGCAGCGCCTCGACGAGCACCTCGTGGACGAACGCGTCCGGGCTCAGCCGGCTGAAGTCCAGCGTGAACGGGACGACGCACATCACGTCGACACCCATCTCGTCGAGCAGCTCCGCCTTGTACCGCTGCGTCGTAAGCACCGGAGGGTGACTTCCCGGGCGTACCACCTCGCTGGGATGCGGGTCGAAGGTGACCACAACCGCCGGCTGATCCGCCCGGCGGGCGCTCTGCACGGCGTGGCCGATGATCTGCTGATGCCCGCGGTGGACACCGTCGAACACCCCGATGGTCACGACACAACGGCCCCACGCCGGGGGCACACTCTCGATCCCGCGCCACCGCAACACGACCCGGAGCCTAATGCGGATCGAGAGCCAACCAGTGGTCGTCCTGACCGAGATCACCGCAGAGCACCGCCACCTGTCCGGTTTCGACGGACATGTCGGACGGACAAATGGGACGTGTGTTGATCTCACGGGGTGGGGTCGATCTTGCCTGGCCGGAACACGACCCACCACACGCCGTTCTGGTCGATATCTACAATTCGTGCGCCAGTCATCACGCTGCGCCGCCAGACTGACAACGGGTACTAGCCCTGAGGCGGGGAGTGGGGTGCTGATGCCGGGTTCAGGGATCGCCAGGGCGCCGCGCTGGTCCACGAGGTGGGCCACAACTGGTGTCGCAGCCGGTGTCGTCGCAGCCAGTATCGGGGCGGCCGCAGCCGCGCCAGCCCCAGCCGCCGCGGCCCCAGCCACCCCGGGCCAAGCCAGCCCAACCCCGGCGGTGACGCCGCCACCCACCGCGCGATTCGCTCCGGCGGTCCAAGCCGACCCGCACGGCTTCCCGGCGGGCGCCCCACACACCGGTGGCTCCGTCGTGTTCGACTGCCAGAAGCCCTCGGCCGGCGTCGAAACCTGTTACGGACCCGATCAGATCCGCACCGCATACAAGATCCAGCCGCTGCTCGATCGAGGGATCACGGGTGCGGGGCGGACGATCGTGATTGTCGCCGCCTTCGCGCCGCCGGGCGTCGCCGCCGACCTGCACAGGTTCGACTCCGTCTTCCACCTGCCAGATCCGCACTTGCAGATCGTGGCACCCCAGGGCGCGGTGTGGGATCCGAGCGACGTCAACCAGCGCAGCTGGGCCGACGAAATCGACATCGACGTGCAGTGGTCGCACGTGGTGGCCCCCCACGCCAAGATCGTGCTCGTCGAGGCCAGGAGCGACAGTGACCCGGACATCGCAGCCGCGGTCAGCTATGCGGTGCAGCAGCGCCTGGGCGACGTGATCTCGCAGAGCTTCGGCGTGGACGAGCGCTGCATGTCGCCGCAGGCGCGCGCCAGCCTCTCCGCGTCCTACCGTGCGGCGCAGGCCGCGGGCATCACGGTGGTGGCGTCCACCGGAGACCAGGGCGCCGCCCAGTTCGTCTGCGACGTAACCTCCAATGACCTGCGGAAGGGGGTGTCCTTCCCGGCGTCCGACCCCCGGGTGCTCGCCGTAGGCGGCACGCAGCTCCACGCCAACCTGAGCTCCGGCGCCTACCGTTCGGAGATCACGTGGAACGACGGCGGCGATGCCTCCGCCTCGGCCACCGGCGGCGGTTACAGCACGGTCTTCGGCCGCCCCGACTACCAGGACGGCACGGTCGCCCGCCACGCCCGAGGTGTTCCTGACGTCGCCTACAGCAGCGCGCCCAAGGGTGTGATCTACTGGGGCCAGGACGGGGCCGGCGGTGGCTTCTATGCCTTCTACGGCACCAGCGCCGCCGTCCCGCAGTGGAGCGGACTGGTGGCGCTCGGCGCCCAGCTGGCCCGGCACCGGCTCGGCCTGGTGAACCCGACGATCTACCGCGCCGCAGGCAGCACGCGCAGCGCGGAGCTGTTCCACGACGTCAGGGTGGGCAACAACACCGTCCACTACGTCGACGACTGCGGCGCGGTGAAGACCGTCCGCGGTTACCGGGCGAGAACCGGATGGGACGCCGCCACCGGCGTCGGATCACCGATTGCCGGCGCGCTGGTGCCTCTGCTCGCCGCGGCAACCGAGCGGTGAGGGCGGACGCCCGACCAGCGGTCCCGCCGACCGGCATCGGTCAGCCCGATCCCCCGGCGGCGAAGACCGCCAGGTACCTGGCGAGCCCCTCCCGCTCCTCGACGAGGGCCAGCACCTGCCCCTCGGGGCCGAACACCCCGTACGGGCCCGGCCCCAGCCCCACCGCGGGCAGCCGCCCCCCGTGCGCGACGGCGCGAGCCTCGACCGCGTCCACGTCCCGGCGCGGGAAGGCCGCGGCGACCGCTGCCGGCAGCGGGATGAGCGCAGCGTGCAGCGACGGTGACGGTGACGGTGACGGTGACGGTGACGGGACTGTGAGCCCCTCAGGTCCCGCCAACTGCGCCAGCGTCCGCGCGTCGGCCGGCGAGAAGGAGCCGGAGCGGGTGCGCCGCAGCACCGTCAGGGACGCGCCCACCCCGAGAGCGGCACCGAGATCACGAGCCAGTGCCCGCACGTACGTCCCGGTCGTGCAGACGACACGGACGTCCAGGTCGACTGCGCCGGCCCCACCCGCACCGGCGCCGGCATCCCCCACCTCGCGCCGCCGCAGCAGCTCGAACACATCCACGCGGACCCGCCGGGACGCGAGCTCCACGGTCTCCCCCGCCCGCACCCGGGCGAACGCCCGGCGGCCCGCGACCTTGATCGCGCTGACCGAGCTGGGGACCTGCTCTATCGAACCTGTCAGCGCAGCCATCGCGGCGGCCACCTCGCCCGCGGGCACCCCCACCGCCGACTGCCGGGAGACGACCTCCCCGTCCGCGTCGTCGGTCGTCGTGGTCACCCCCAGCCGAATCGTGGCCAGGTACTCCTTGTCCACCAGCGCGAGGTGGCCCAACAGCCGGGTCCCGCGCCCCAGCCCGAGGACGAGCACGCCCGTTGCCATCGGGTCCAGCGTGCCCGCATGCCCGACCCGGCGCGTGCCGGCCAGCCGGCGGACCCTCGCGACCACGTCATGCGAGGTCCACCCCGCGGGCTTGTCGACGACGAGCAGGCCGCACAGGGTCGGGCGGTCGTTGCCGCCGGGGCAACCGTCGACGCCAGGGGGGCCCGGACGCTCCTGCGCCTCCTGCCTCACTCGCTCATGCCTGCCTCGCTCATGCCTGCCTCGCTCATGCCTGCCTCGGTGGCCAGCGCAGCCAGCTCGGCCCGGAGCCTCCCGACCGTCTCCTCCGGTCCCGTCCAGGACGTGAACCCGGCCGCGAGCCGGTGCCCGCCGCCGCCCAGTCGCTGACACGCCGACCCCACGTCGACGCGTCCTTTCGAGCGGGTCGATACCCGCCACGAACCGTCGGCGTCCTGCTTGCAGACCACCGCGACCTCGGCCTCCTCCGCCGTGCGGACGACGTCGATGATCGGTTCCACCTCCTCGACGTCCAGCCCCGCGCGGTCGAGGTCGCTACGGTCCACCCAGGTCCAGACCAGCGCGTCGGGGCCTTCCAGCCGGGCCCGGGAAAGCGCATCGCCGAGCAGGTGCAGGTAGCCGAACGCGTGGGTGTCCCACAAGCGGCGCGCGATGTGGGCGTGCTGGACCCCGGCGGCAAGCAGCCGGGCCGCCAGCACGTGCGCTGCCGGGCTCGTCGCCTGGTACTTGAAGGAGCCCGTGTCGGTGACCAGACCCGTGTAGAGATCGGTGGCGATGTCGGCCGTCCAGGGGACGCCCAACCGGTCGATCAGTTCCGCGGTCAGCATGGTCGTGCTCGCCGCGGCGGGGTCGACCAGGTTGATCGTCCCGAATCGGGTGCTGGTGGCGTGATGGTCGACGACGAGAACGTCGCGGGCGGCCTCCGCCAGCCAGGCCAGGGCACCCAACCGGTCCACGCTGCCCGTGTCGAAGACGGCGGCCACCGTGGGCCGGCGAGGCAGCGCGTCCTCGGCCATCAAAAGGTCCTGCCCCGCCAGGAAGGACAGCGCCGCCGGCAGCCGCATTGGGGGGCTGAACGACACCAGTGGCTGCCCGCCCGCCGCGCGCAGCGCGAGGCCGCAGGCCAGAGCCGCGCCCAGCGCGTCCCCGTCCGGGCTGACGTGGCAGGCGAGCACGACCGGTTCCGCCGTCTCGACCGCCGCGAGCAGTACGCCGACCGCCGCCTCCCACTGGGTTTCGGGCACCCTCGCGGGAGCCCCGCTGAGAGCATCGGCCGAACCCGGCCCTTCCCAATCCATCACTCGGCCTCGTCCCGGTGCCGGTACGGGTCGAGATCCCCGGCCGGTTCGGCCCCCTCCCGCACCGCGGCCACCTCCGCATCCGCAGCCTGGGCCTGGGCCAGCAGGTGCTCGATGGTGGCGAACCTCTCCGGGCTCACGTCCTGCTCGAAGGTCAGGGTCGGCGTGAACTTCAGCCCGGTCGCCCGACCGACGGCGCTGCGGATCACACCCTTCGCCGACTCCAAGGCGGCACGCGAATCCGCCGTCGCGCCCTCGTCGCCCAGCACCGTGTAGAAGACCCTGGCGTCATGCAGGTCCGGGCTGAGCTTGGCGTCGGTGATGGTCACCATGCCCAGCCGCGGGTCTTTCACCGTGAACTCGATCGTCAAGGCCACGACCTCTCGGATGCGCACCGACAACCGCCGGGCGCGGGCCAGATCAGCCACAATTCCGTCCTCCCCCTGTCGTACGCGGCGCTCGAAACAAGCCGGTGCGTGGACGCTCAGCCCGCGTCGTCCGGGGTGCTCAGCCGAAGCTGCGCCGAGAGCACCTGCAGGTCCGGACGGTCCATGACGAGACGTTCGCAGGCTTCGAGCACCTCCACGCAGTGCGCCCGGTCGGCGGCCACGACCGCCACGCCGACCTCCGCCCGGCGGTATCGGTCGAGGTACCCAGTCTCGGCCGCGGCTACCGCGAACCGCCGGCGCAGTTCGGCCACCACGGGGCGGATCACCGTGCGCTTCTCCTTGAGGGAGCGGACGTCGCCCAGCAACAGATCGAGCGCAAGTGTCCCAGTCCACACCGCTTTGTCCGCCCGCGCCGCGCCGGGGAGGTGGCCTCGCACCGGCCCCCTCCCCCTGACGCATCAGCTGCGCGGCACCTCTCGTTGCTCGAAGGTCTCGATCACGTCGTCGACCTTGATGTCGTTGTACGAGCCGAGGCCGATTCCGCACTCGTAGCCGTCGCGGACTTCGACCACATCCTCCTTGAACCGCCGCAGTGAGTCGACCGTGAGATTGTCCGCCACGACGACGCCGTCGCGGATCAGACGGGCCTTGCTGCCCCGGTGGATCGTGCCGCTGCGCACCAGCGAGCCGGCGACATTGCCCACCCGCGGGACCCGGAAGACCTCGCGGATCTCAGCGGTGCCGAGCTGTGCCTCCTCGTAGATCGGCTTGAGCATCCCGCGCAGGGCGGCCTCGACGTCCTCGATCGCCTGGTAGATGACCGAGTAGTAGCGGACGTCCACATGCTCGCGCTCGGCAAGCTCACGGGCCTTGCCCTCGGGCCGCACGTTGAAGCCGAGGATCACCGCGTCGGACGCCGAGGCCAGGGTCACGTCGTTCTCGGTGATCGCGCCAACGCCGCGGTGGATGATCCTGAGGCTGACCTCCTCGTCCACTTCGACCTTGACCAGCGCATCCTCCAGGGCCTCGACCGAGCCCGACACGTCGCCCTTGAGGATGAGGTTGAGCTGGGACTTCTCGCCCTCCTTGATCCGGGCGAGGATGTCCTCGAGCCGGAACCGGCCGCGGCTGGCCGCCAGCTCCGCCGCCCGCTCGCGAGCCTGCCGCCGCTCGGCGATCTGCCTGGCGACCCGATCCTCGGGAACGACCAGGAAGTTGTCACCGGCCCCGGGCACGTGCTGGAAGCCGAGCACCTGCGCGGGCCGCGCGGGCCCGGCGAAGTCGATCGGCTTGCCGTTCTCGTCGAGCATCGCTCGCACGCGCCCGTATGCCTCGCCCGCGACGATCGCGTCGCCGACATGGAGGGTGCCGCGCTGGACGAGCACGCTCGCCACCGGGCCGCGGCCCCGGTCGAGGTGTCCTTCGATGGCCACGCCCTGCGCCGGCACGTCCACCGCGGCGCGCAGGTCGAGCGAGGCGTCCGCCGTCAGCACGATCGCCTCGAGCAGCTCGTCGAGCCCGAGCTTGGCCTTCGCGCTCACGTCGACGAACATCGTGTCGCCGCCGTACTCCTCGGGCACAAGGCCGTACTCGGTCAGCTGCCCCCGGACCTTCACCGGGTCGGCGCCCTCCTTGTCCACCTTGTTCACCGCGACGACCACAGGAACGTCGGCCGCCTTCGCGTGGTTGAGCGCCTCGATCGTCTGGGGCTTGACCCCGTCGTCGGCCGCCACGACCAGCACGGCGATGTCGGTGACCTGCGCGCCGCGGGCACGCATGGCGGTGAAGGCCTCGTGACCCGGGGTGTCGATGAAGGTGATCGCCCGGTCGCCGCTCGCCAGCACGACATGGACCTGATAGGCGCCGATGTGCTGGGTGATGCCCCCCGCCTCGCCGGCAACCACGTCGGTGGAGCGGATCGCGTCCAGCAGCTTCGTCTTGCCGTGGTCGACGTGGCCCATGACCGTGACGACCGGCGGCCGCGCCTCCAGCTCGACGTCTTCGTCGTATTCCCCGCCGAACTCGAGGTCGAAGCTCTCGAGCAGCTCGCGGTCCTCGTCCTCGGGGCTGACGATCTGGACGCTGTAGCCAAGCGTCTCACCGAGCAGTTGCAGGGTCTCGTCGGTGCAGGACTGGGTCGCGGTGACCATCTCGCCGAGCTGGGTGAACACGACCTGGACCATCGATGCCGGATTGGCGTTGATCTTGTCGGCGAAGTCGGCCAGGGATGCCCCCCGCGGCAGACGCACAACCTCGCCCGAGCCCCGCGGAACGTAGGCGCCCATCGTGGGCGCAGTCATGTTGTCGAATTCCTGCCGCTTCGCGCGCTTGGACTTGCGCTGCTTGCCCCGCGCAGCACCGGGCCGGCCGAACGCGCCGCCGACACCCCCGCGGCCGCGGCCACCACCGGCGCCGCCGGGACGCCCACCCA
>JADGOW010000140.1 GCA_017882765.1 Frankiaceae bacterium | reverse complement strand
CGCGCGGCGACTGCTGCCGCTGCTGCGGCCGGGAATGCTGCTACTGGCCGACCGGGCCTTCGACTCCGCCGCGTTCGTGCGTGCCGTCGACGCGACCGGGGCGATGCTGCTGGTCCGTGGCAGGTCCACCCGCCGACCGCCGGTCCTGGCCCACCTGCCCGATGGCTCCTACTTGTCCTGCCTGGACGGCCTGAAAGTGCGGATCATCGAAGCTGACCTGACCGTCACCGGCGCTGACGGCAGCCGCGTGCAAGACAGCTACCGGCTGATCACCACCCTGCTGGACCACCGCCGGTATCCCGCCGGGCTCGTGGCCCAGCTCTACCACGAGCGGTGGGAGATCGAGTGCGCCTACCTGGCCCTGCGGCACACCTTGCTCAACGGGCATGTCCTGCGCTCGGGGGATCGACCCGGTCTGGAGCAGGAGATCTGGGCGCTGCTGACCCTCTACCAGCTGCTGCGCATGGCGATGGTCACCGCGGTGGAGTCCCGACCCGGTACCGACCCCGACCGGGCCGGCTTCACCACCGCCGCCGAGGCCGCCCGCGAGCAACTCATCGCGGCGCAGGGAGTCTGCCCCGACGGTCCGCCCGACCTGCTCGGCGTCATCGGCCGGGCCGTCCTGGCCGGCCTGCTGCCCGCCCGCCGCCTGCGATACAGCGCCCGCAAGGTCAAATGCGCCACGTCCCGCTACCTGAACCGTGCCGACGGCCGGCCCGCCACCCCGACCACCATCGCCGCGATCGACATCGCCGTCCACACCCCGCCCCTGGATCCGGGATCTGTGCGAGCACGCCGTGCCCGCGGCACACCCCGTCCGCCCCGGACGCCAACCCGAAGGCAACGCGTCATGGAGATCATGAACGGCGACCCCGGTCGCGCCTGGAGCGGGAGGGAACTCGCCGACAAACTCCAGATCACGCCCCGCAACCTGCTAACACAACTCGCCGAGTGGGCCCGTCTCGGCTTCCTCACCCACACCGGCACGGGCGTGTACACCCTGGCCTCCCGCTCGCCATAGACCGGAGAAGACGCCACCGACCGTGCTCGAAACAACGCCTGCCCCCCGGCACGCGATTCGCTTGACTTCACCCCAGAAGGGCTAACTTCGCGGCATTGTTCCGCGCATGGGTCGTGGCCGGGCCTTGAGCCGGCCATGGTCAGCCTCAACACGGTTGTTCGCGTACTTCACGGTGATGTACAGAGCGCCGGGCAAGTCGACGGCTTCGTGCGGCCCGCCTGCGGTCGCTGCCGTCGTGTCGTCCGGTTGGCCAAGCCCTACCAGGGGCAGCGGGTCTGCCGCCGGTGCATCGCCCAAGTGCGCGCGGTGCCCTGTTCGCGCTGCGGCGCCGTCCGTGAACCGGCCACCCGCGACGGCGCCGGCAAGCCGCTTTGTCCGCGCAGTCTGAGCACCGACCCGGTCAACCAGGAACAGTGCCTGCGCTGCGGTCGCTGTCGGCCGGTCAGCGTCCGAACGAATGACGGCCCGATCTGCCCGACGTGCCGGCCCCTGCCGGTGTTGACCTGCGCGATCTGTGGGACTGACGCGCCATGCGAAATCTCCCGGGCAACCGGGCAGCCCTGGTGCAGGGCGTGCCGGCAACGCTGGGCCCGCTGCGCCGGATGCGGCCAGAGCCAACCTATCCGCGGCGGCACCCGCGCCGAACCACTGTGCTCGGCGTGCACCCGCGCCGAACCAGGATTCTGGAAGCAATGCCCGACCTGCGGGCTCGCGGACCGCCTCAGCGACGGCCAATGCCCGCGCTGCGTCCTCGAAACATTCGGCCACCGGTCGCCTTGCGCCCTGATACCGGCCGGCGTGGCGACCACGCCGGCTTCAGTCCAAGTCCCATCGTCGGACTCCGGCGGCGCCAAACACCGGTCTTGCCGCCCGCCGGATCAAGGTTCTACTACTTTTCCGGACTGTTGTACGGGCTGCCGGAAGCCACGAGGTGGTTCACCCGACCACGGACCAGCCCGGTTGGGCCCGCGCACGGGTTACGGGATCAGCCCTACGGGCGCGAGGTGAAAGCCGCTGACACAAAGTGAGGACGGTTTGGCGGAACAGGGACACCGGGCGCAGCCTGGCCGGCATGAGCGACAACTACGACGCGTACGACGTGCTGGTCGTCGGTGGCGGCGCCGCGGGCCTGTCGGCGGCGCTCGTGCTGTCTCGGGCGCGGCGCCAAGTCCTCGTTGTGGATTCGGGCGCTCCGCGCAATGCTCCCGCTGCCCACATGCACGGGTACCTTTCCCGCGACGGGCTGCCGCCCGCCGACCTTCTCGTCGCTGGGCGTCACGAGGTCATCGGGTACGGCGGCGAGGCCGTCACCGATACGGTCGCCGAGGTCATTCGGTGCGGCAACGGCACCTTCCGAGTACGCCTGGTCAGCGGGCGCAGCGTCTCCGCGCGTCGGCTGCTGATCGCGACCGGCTTGCGCGACGAACTCCCCGACGTTGCTGGGCTGCGGGAACGGTGGGCGCGTGACGTGCTGCACTGTCCGTACTGCCATGGCTGGGAGGTGCGCGACCAACGCCTCGGCGTCCTGGCGAACAGCTTGCCCGAAACGGTGAAGTTCGCTCAGATCGTCCGGCAATGGGCCGCCGACGTGGTCCTGTTCGTCCCGGCAGGCACTCTCACGGAGGCGCAGCGCTCGGAACTGGTTGCCCGCGCTGTCACCGTCGTCGAAGGCGAGGTGGCTCGAGTCGTCGTGAAAAACGACCAGCTGGTCGGCGTCGAGATCCCCGATGGTCGGGTCATAACCCGGGACGCACTGTTCGTCCCGCCCCGTTTCATCCCGAACAATGACTTGCTCGTCGCTCTCGGCTGCGAGCTCGACGACAGCGGGTGGGTCGTCAAGGACGCGACCGGACGAACCACGGTGGCCGGTGTGTGGGTGGCGGGAAACGTCGCCAACCCGCGGGCTCAGGTCATCACCGCCGCCGGTGACGGCTCGGCCGCGGCCATCGCGTTGAACGCCGACCTCGTCGACGAGGACGTGCGCGCCGCCGTTAATGCCTTCGCGCAGGAGACCCAGCCATGACGGGCCGCAGAAGCCACACGGGCAAACCCGGATGTCGGGAGCGCCAGCACAGTGCGCCCGGCCATCTGCATGTCAGGCGGTCTTGAAACCCTTGACGGTGAGGTAGACGCCGAGAGAGAAGTCCCACCCGGCGATGGGCAGCGCGCAGAGCACTGCAGCGGAGGAGGTCTGGGCCCAGCCACCCGATCGTCGATGTGGCTGATACGAGGACAAGCGAAGCGTCGATGAGACCGATGGCCGGGATGATGCGCGGGACGAGCCGACTCCGGCATGACGTAGCCGAGGAACAGGCCGTTGATGCCGGGGATGAGGCCGCGCCCGAGCAGCAACGTCCACTGCCGCGTGCCAACTCGGAGCCCAGCTGGATGCGGGGCGGGATGATGGGTGCTCCGATGACCGGTCCCGGGACCGGCGGGATGCGGGTGCTCTGGTCACCCCGGATGCCGTGACGGTCGGCACGGTGTCGCTGCGGGTGCGGAACACCGGGGCGATGACCTATGAACTGGTTGTCCTGCCGCTGTCGGAGGGACCGGCGGTAGGGCAGCGGCGCGTGGGCGGCGACGGACAGGTCGACGAGGCCGGCAGCCTCGGCGAAGTATCGCGTAGCTGCGGCGACGACACGGGGGACGGGTTAGCGCCCGGCGCGGCTGGCTGGACGACCGTGCCACTGCCGGACGGGCGCTACGAACTGATCTGCAACCTCCCTGGCCACTACGCCACGGGCATGCACGCGCTACTGACGGTTCAATAACACCCAGCCCCAGCACGGAGTTTGCCGGTCGGGTCGGTCTACGTCAGCACGGCGGCGTCGGACACGATTCTTGGATATGACGTCCTCCTGGCGGTCGGCGCGGCGGTGTCGTAGTTGGGGCCGGGGCGCGGTGCGCCTCGGCCGCGGGCCGGTCAGGCGGCCGCGCCGGGCTCGTCGTCTTCGGTCGGGTCGCTGTCCGGCATGTCGGTGGGGTCGCCGACGTCGTTCGGGTCGGCGGGTAGGTGCACGTCCTCGACCGGGCGCTCAGCGTCGGGGGGTGTAGCCGCCGTCGCACTCGTCGCAGCAGGTGACGTCGTTCGGGTCGTAGTCGGCGAACGCCGTGTCGTCGGTGTCGGCGTCGTCGGCGGCTGGGGTGAAGGGTCTGCTCGGCGTGCGCGTACAGCTCGTCTTCGACCGGGGTCTTGAGCCAGGTGAACAGGAAGTGCCGCAGCTTGTGGGGAACTGACTCCTCCCGTGTGTGCGCTGGGGTAGACATCGCAGAACGCGAGAGGAGTGAGGGACCGGATGAACTACCGCAGGATCGCGACCTTCACAGGGTGGCTGTGGGTGATCACCTTCATCACCTCGATACTCGCGCGGTTCGTCTTCTACGCTCCAGTGCGCGACCACGGCGACTACGTCACCGGTGCGGGTAGCGATGCCAAGACGCTCATCGCGATCGGAGCCCTGCTCGAACTTCTCCTCATCATTGCGAACGTCGGCACCGCGGTCGTTCCGTTCTCGATCCACAAGCGCGTGAACGAGACGGGTGCCGTCGCCTACGTGACGGCTCGCCTCGTGGAGTGCACGTTCATCGCGATCGGCATCGTCTGTATGCTCGCGATCTCCACGCTCCGGCAGGACGCCCCCAGCGGGACGACGCCCGCCCTGGGTCAAGGGATCAGAGCGGTTTACGAGTGGTCGTTTCGACTCGGACCGGGCTTCATCGTCGGCGTCGGGAACGGTCTCATCCTCGGTTGGCTCATGTACACGTCCGGCTTGGTGCCCCGACGCCTGGCCATGTTCGGGTTGATCGGTGGTCCGCTCGTAATCATCGCGGGCACCCTGGTCATCTTCGACGTCATCAAGGCCGGTGGGCCGGTTCAGGGCCTCATGACGATCCCGGAGGCGTTCTGGGAGTTGTCCCTCGGCATCTACCTCATCGTCAAGGGCTACAGGACGTCGTCTCCGGCCCTCACCGGGACACGGGAGCCGTCGATCGTCTCCTCAACTGCATAGTCGGCCACGACTCGCCACGTTCAGCCTGTTCGCCCGCTGTAGTGGCTCCGCCAAAAGCAACCGTCCCCGCCGCCCGCTGTGCATCGACGTCGCCATGCCCGCGCAACGGCGTTCGAGGCGGCTCGGGCCTGCACGACACGTGTCGCGCACCAACAGTCTCCGAACGACGAGGTGAGCCCCCCTGTCCCAGTCCTGCCAAACCCACACACCCGAACAGAACGCAGCTTCTGCCACCCGCGCTGGTCGCGGACCCGCGGGTAGGGGGCCTCGACCGGCTTGATGACCAGCCCTTCGACCAGCGGGCTGGCGTACCAGTCGGCGGCCTCGGCGACGTCGTCGGTGGCCGGCATGAGCTGCAGGTGCGGGGCCGGGTGGGCAAGCAGGTCGGTCAGCCGCAGGCGGCGTTGCCGGTAGGGCAGCGCGCGCAGGTCCCGGCCGGCGGCCGCAAGCAGGTCGAAGGCGACGTAGGTGACGGCGGGCGGGGCGGGGGAGTGCAGCCGCCGGCACACGGCCGGGAAGTCGCAGCGCCCGGCGGCGGCGATGACGACCAGTTCCCCGTCGAGGACGACGCCGTCGCCCAGCCCGCGGGCGGCGGCGATGACCTCGGGGACGTGCAGTTGCTTGTGGTGCCGCGACCAGAGGCGGCCTGCCCCGTACACCGCCCGCACCCCGTCGAGCTTTGCTTCGTAGACGGCACCCGGAGCGGCCGGCAGGACGCGGATGGGGCGGGCGAGCATCAGCGGCACGGGCAGGCCTCCCGGTAGCTTCCAGCGCAAAAACAACGATTAGCTCGATCTTGGCTGTGGTTTGTGTGACGTCTGCGGTCTCGCGCGCTGGTTGGCCGGCGGGTAACGTGCCGGGGTCTTGATCAACTGACCTCGGGTCGGGGGGCTTCCGGTGGCGACTCGTAACGCGCTCTCAGATGAGGAGTTGGAGCAGCTTCGGGGGTTCCCGGAGATCAACCGTGCGGAGCTGATCCGGTACTTCACGCTCACACCCGCTGACGAGATGTTCGTGCGCAAGTTCCGTGGTGAAGGCAACGTATTGGGCGCCGCTGTCCAGCTGTGCACGCTGCCGTGGTTGGGGTTCGTGCCCGACGCGGTGGGTTCGGCGCCAGCGGCGGCGGTGGCCCGCTTGGCCGAACGGCTCGGGACCGCGGTGGGTGGGCTGCGCGACTACGGCCTACGAGGTCAGACCCGCACCGACCATCTACGCGAGATCGCCCGGTATGCAGGGTGGCGGGCGATGGAGGAGTTGGAGTGGAAGCAGCTGGCTGAGTTCTTGTTCTCGCGGGCGATGGAGCACGACTCGGCGAAGCTGCTGTTCCGGGTGGCGTGTGAGTACTTGATCTCGGTGCGGGTGATCCGGCCCGGGGTGGTCAACGTGCTGGAGCGCGTCGCCACGGCGCGGGATCGTGCCCAGCTCGAAACGTGGGCGCGGGTGGAGCATCTGCTGCCTGCGCGGTACCGCGCCGAGCTCGACGAGCTGCTGGTGGTAGACCCGCTGTTGGGCCGGACCAGGCTGGCGTGGCTGGGGCTTGGGCCGACGCAGCCCAGTCCTGCCGCGGTGAAGGCCGAGTTGGCGAAGCTGACCTACCTGCGCACCCTGGACGCGCACACCCTTGACTTGTCGTCGTTGCCCGCGGAGCGACGCCGGTTTCTGGCCGGGGTGGGCCGCCGGTCGACGGCGCAGGCGTTGTCGCGGCGGGAGGAGCAGCGCCGGTATCCGATCCTGTTGACGTTGGTGGCGCAGTCGGCGGTCGACGTGCTGGACGAGTCGCTGTTGCTGTTCGACCAGGCGCTGTCGGGCAGGGAGGCCGCAGCGAAAGCGAAGCTGGCTGAGGCCTTGGCGCAGCGGGGCCGGACCGGGGAGGACCGGCAAGCGCTGCTGGACGAGATCCTGGTCATCGTGCTGGACCCGGACGTCGATGACGAGCGGGTCGGGCCGCTGCTGCGTGAGGGCGTCGGGCTGGACCGGATGCGTGCGGCGCGGGCGACGCGCCAGGAGCGGCTACCGCGCGACCACGGGCATCTGGCGATGCTGAACGCGTCGATGAGTTACCTGCGCCAGTTCGCCCCGGATGTGCTGGCCGCGGTCCGCTTCGCCGGCGGGTCCGGCACTGAGGACCTGCTGCGCGCGATCTCGATCCTGGCCGAGCTGTACGCCACCGGTGCACGCAAGGTCCCGGCGAACGCGCCGGTGGACTTCGTGCCGGCGCGGTGGGCCGGCTACCTGGCCGCCGCCACCGAGGCCGCGGACGTCACCGCCTACCGGCACTACTGGGAGTTGTGCGTGCTGGTGGCCTTGCGGGATGGGCTGCGTTCCGGCGACGTGTATGTGCCCGGCTCCCGCCGTTACGCCGATCCGGCGTCGTTCCTGCTCACGCCCGAGGCGTGGGCGCCGCAGCGGGCCGAGTTCTGCGACCTGGTCGGCAAACCGGCTGGGGCGGCCGATGCCCTGGCCCAAGCGGAGGAAGAGCTGCACGCTGCCCTGGCCGACCTCGAAAGCCTGCTCGCGAGGGGCGGCTCGACCGGCCAGGTGCGGCTCACCGACGACGGGGAACTGATCATCCCGCCGTTGACCGCCGAGGACGTCCCGGCCGAGGCCGCGGCGCTGCGCGACGAGATAGCCGCCATGCTGCCCCGGGTGCCGTTCGCGGCCGCGCTGGTGGAGGTCGACGCTCGCACCGGATTCTGCGACTACCTGGTCCACGCCGGCGGGAAGGTCAACCGGCCGCCCGAGTTGAAACGCAACCTGATCTACGTGATCGTCGCCGAGGCCACCAACATGGGCCTGGCCGCGATGGCCGAGTCCTGCGGCGTGCCCTACGACATGCTCGCCTGGACCGCCGAGTGGTACTTCCGGCCCGAGACTCTGGAGGCGGCGAACACCGCGATCGTCAACTACCACCACCGGCTGCCGATGACCCAGGCGTTCGGGGCGGGCACCCTGTCCAGCTCTGATGGGCAGCGGTTCCCGACCAAGGGCCGCTCGATCACCGCCCGGGCGATGTCGCGGTACTTCGCTCGCGGGCAGGGCATCTCCACCTACACCCACGTCTCCGATCAGCACTCCACCTTCGGCACCCAGGTCATCGTGGCCACCGCGCCGGAAAGTCACTACGTGCTCGACGGGATCCTCGGCAACGACACCGACCTACCCGTCACCGAGCACGCCACCGACACCCACGGCGCGACCTTGGCCAACTTCGCTCTGTTCGACCTCGTGGGCAAGCAACTGTCCCCGCGTATCCGCGACCTCGGGAAGATCACCCTGTACCGGTCGGGGCCGAAGGCCGACTTCGTCGACCGGTACCC
>JADGOW010000139.1 GCA_017882765.1 Frankiaceae bacterium | reverse complement strand
CGACGCGAGTGTGCTCGTCGCCGAGCTGCTCCGCCTCCGCGGCCGGGAACTGTTCGCCCACCCGAACCTGCGGGCGGTGGTCGCCGAAGACCAGTGGGACGAGGCCGAGCACGAGATCACCAAGCGGCTCACGACTATCGTCGGCCAGGGTCGCCTCGCCGTCGACCAGGCAAAGGCTCTTCACGACGCCATCCATGCACTCGTCGAAGACCGCGTGATCGAGATCATCCCCCGCCCCGTGTACGAGCACATGGAGCCGATCGCACGCCGCCGCGTGCCCCGCGATCCCGACGACTGGCCGCCCGTCGCTCTCGCTCTCACCCTCGACGTCAGCATCCTCACCAGCGACCACGACTTCCTGGGCTGCGGCTGTCCAACCTGGACCGTGGACACCCTCCGCACCGAACTCGACCAGCACTGACGCGCCTCTAACCGCCGTTAGAAGAAGCATTCCCCGCCGTCTTGGCGCGGTTACTCAGACGACCCGAAACGGGCGCGGGCCCGCCCATCGCAGCCTGTGCGGGCGGGCTGCGGGGCTGGACGGGCTGCCAGGTGTTTCCACCGAATCCGGCTGTGACTTCCGGGTGCAGCTGGCTGACACCGGCGAAACGCCGGGCGTCAGTGCGTCCGGGCCGGAACGGAACCGGCATTCTCGGTGCATGTCCGAAGCCCCAGACCCGCGCACTGCGGGGCGCGCCGACCCGCGCGCCGACCCGCGCGCCGACCCGCCTGAAGCGCGGGTCACCCTCTACCGCGGCGGGCACGTGTACACCCCGGTGTCCCCTCGGGCGACAGCTCTTCTGGTCGACGGCAATCAGATCGCCTGGGTGGGTGAGGAGGCTGCGGTGAATAGCTTCCCTGCTGAGGTCACCGTGGATCTGCACGGTGCGTTCGTCGCCCCGGCCTTCGTTGATGCGCATGTCCCGCTGCTGGCTGCCGGGCTGTTGGCCATGTCACTCGACCTCAGCCTGACCGCTAGCCTCCCTGAGGCTCTAGTTGAGATCGAGCGTGCGGCGGCGAGGTCCTCGTGCCCGCCAGTGCTGATCGCGAGCGGCTGCTCCGCTGCGCGTTGGCCGGGCGGCAGGTTGCCCTCAGCCGGCGAACTGGAGGCGCGGGCCGCCGGCCGGCTGGTGTACCTGCTCAACTACGACCCGGTTTCCGGACTGCCCACATCGGGCGTCGCCTCGCCCGCGCTGTTGCGGGCCGCACACGAGGGCGGAATCGCCCCGGCGGGGGACGGCCTGTGCACGGGGATCGCGCATGAGCATGTCTGGGAGCGGCTCAGCGCCCTTACGGACCGCGCTCAGCGTCTCGCCGCCTACGGCGCCGCTGGGGCGGCGGCAGCGCGGGCGGGCGTGGCGGCCGTCCACTCGTTCGCGCCCCCGGGGCCAGCCGGAGCGAGCCAGGCCGCCGAGCTGGTCGCCGCAGGACGTGACCCTGCCCATGCCGGGATGGCGGCTGTCGGTCCGGTGTACTGGCCCGCCGAGTTGGAGCAGGCAACTCGGGTGGGGGCCCGACCAGGCGGGTTCGTGGTGGATCACCCCGCTGTCGAGGGCTACGGGTTGGCCGCGGGCGGTGCGCCTCCCGACCGGCACAGCGTCGCCCGGGCAGTCGCGGCTGCCAGCCGAGCCGGCGTCCAGACGAGCTGGGTGGCCAGGGGGGCGGAGGCAGTCGGCGAGGTCGTCGCTGGGGTGGCCCGGGCAGCCGAGGAGGTCGGCTTGGCCACCGTGCGGGCGTCGGCGCACCGGATCGAGGTGGTGGAGTCGATCGACGAACGGGACCTGCCGCGCCTGAGTGAGCTTGGCCTCGTCGTGGTCGCCTGTCCGCGGTCCGGGCGCGTCCTCGCGGGTGCCGCCCCGCTGGCCGCGTTGGCGGCTGCCGGAGTACCTCTGGCGTTCGGCGGCGGAGCCGCCTCGGCCCCCTACCCGATCGACCCGTGGGCGACCGTACGCGCGGCGGTGCGCTCTCCTGCTCCCTCGGGGGCCCAGTCCTCGGGGGCCCAGTCCTCGGGGGCCCAGTCCTCGGGGGTGTTGCCTTCCGCGGCGCTGTCGGCTCGGGCGGCCTTCGCGGCATCCACCCGCGGGGGCTGGCGAGCCGCCCGGCAAGACGGTGACGGCACCGGACAGCTGGCGCCCGGCAGCCCCGCAATGGTGGCGATCTGGGAGATCCAGGGTGAGCTAGCCGTGCAGGCGCCCGACCGCAGGGTCGCGGCCTGGTCGACCGACCCGAGGGCTGGCGTCTGCGGGCTTCCGGACCTTGATGGTCCGGCGCCGCGCTGCGTCCGGACCCTCATAAATGGAGGAGTGGTCTATGACGATGGCACCCTCCACCAGGGTGTGCCCGGAACGCCCTGATTTTTGGCCCTGTATTGGTTTTGCTTGTCCCGCAGCACGTTCGACCACCCGAAGAGCGCGACTCGCCCACCAAGAGAACAACGGGAACCCACGTTACGCACTGTATTCCTTCTCGTGACCTGGGTAAACGGGAGGAATACGCAGGTCAGCCCGCAGATTGACACCTCTTCGCGGACCGCGGGTATGGTCCCCAGGTCCGCTCAGGAACGGCGGCTGGAGACGGTCTCCGCTCTGGCGGCATCCCGGCCGGCGGCGCAACGCCCGAGGCACCACGGGCTCGCGTCGCGGCGTGCCAGGTCCGGGAAGCCGGCAGGTTCGGTGGGGAGTACCCCGCGCCCGGTCGCGGCAGCTGCTGCCACGCGCAGCGATGGGAGGACCCTGGCCGTCCAGTAGACAACGGCCGCGTGCCCGTAGCCGGCGGGCCCGTGACCGGTCCGAAGGACGAGCCCGGGTCCTCTCGAGCGGGTGTCGCGCCCGCCGACCCGCACACCCCCGCGATCACGGACACTGGAAGCGTGCCTCCCGTCGCTGCCCTGCTGGTCGGTTCCGGCCGGCCCGACGACGCCCCCGCGCCAGGGCGGCTACGCGCGGTCCGGCGACCCGGGGGCAAGCGGGGCGACGTAGACCAGGAGCCGACGAGCCGGCGGTGGAGCCGGGTCGGCGCGGCGCTTGCCGCCGGGCTCGCTCTGACGGCGTCCTTCCCGCCGATGGGATTGTGGTTCCTGGCGCCGGTAGCTGTTGGCGCGCTCACCCTCGCTGTGCGCGGCGCGCGACTGTTGCGGTCCTACCTGCTCGGATTCCTTTTCGGCCTGGCCTTTCTCGGTCCGCTGCTGACTTGGAGCAAGGTTGCCGGCATCGACGGGTGGCTCATCCTGTCGGTAACCCAGGGGCTGGTGTTGGCGCTCGTCGCGCCGGCGACGACCCTCGTGCAGCGACTGCGCACCTGGCCGGTCTGGGTCGCGTGTGTGTGGGTGCTCGCGGAGGCCGTCCGCGGCCGGGTGCCTTTTGGCGGCTTCCCGTGGGGTCGCGTGGCGTTCAGCCAAGGCGACAGCCCGTTCACGCCGGTCGCCGCCCTGGGCGGCGCCCCGCTGGTGACGGCGGTGGTCGCCCTGGCCGGTGCCCTGCTGGCGACGTCAGCCCTCAGCGCCTGGTCGGCGCTGCGTGCCCGGGATGCCCACACCCGGGATGCCCACGTCCGGGGTGCCCACACCCGTGCCGGGATGCTGCGGGCGGGGGCGCTCGCGGCGGGCGTTCTCTTCGTGACGCTCGTGGGGCTGGCCGTGCCCCTGCCGACCGGCGCGCAGGAGGGCAGCGTCGTCGTCGCCGCGGTGCAGGGCAACGTGCCCCGGACCGGGTTGAACGCGCTCGGTCAGCGGCGGGCGGTTCTCAAAAACCACGTCGCCGAGACCGAGCGGCTGGCCGCCGAGGCGGCGGCCGGCCGGGTTCCGCAGCCTGACCTCGTCCTGTGGCCCGAGAACAGCAGCGACCTCGACCCGTTCACCGACGACGAGGCGGCCGCGCTGCTTACGCGGGCAGCGCGCGCGGTCCGGCAGCCGATCCTGGTCGGGGCGGTGCTGCGTGGGCCGGGCAAAGGGCACGTGCGCAACGCGGCCCTGGTCTGGAATCCGGATGGAACGTTCGGCCCGATGTACGTGAAGCGCCACCCGGTCCCCTTCGCCGAGTACCTGCCGTTCCGCTCGACGCTCGAATCGCTCGTGCACCGGTTCGCCGACGACATGCCCAACGACTTCCTCCCCGGGCGGGCACCGGGTGTCCTGCCGCTGCGAGGGGTGACGCTCGCGGACGTGATCTGCTTCGAGGTCGCCTACGACAACCTGGTCCGGGACGCCGTGGACGGGGGCGGGCGGCTCATCGTCGTGCAGACCAACAACGCAACTTTCGGGCGAACCGGGGAGACCTGGCAGCAGCTCGCGATGTCGCGCCTTCGCGCCGTGGAACACGGCCGCTCGACCGTGGTCGTCGCGACCAGCGGCATCAGCGCCCTGATCCTGCCTGACGGCCGGGTCGTCGGTGAGTCGCAGTGGTACACGCCGGATGCGTTGGTTGCCAGCCTGCCGCTGCGCTCATCCCGTACCGTGGCGGACCGGGTCGGTGCGGTGCCCGAACTGGTCCTGGCAGCGTTCGCGGTGGCCGCTCTGGTGATTGCGATACGCCCGCCCAGGAAGCGCGTCGCGGGCGCCGCCGCGCAAGGGGGCCCCGGTCAGGATGGGTCGGGCCGGCACGGGAAGGGCCGGCATCCAGAGGGCCCGCCCAGTGAGCCAGAGGGCCCGCCAAGTGAGGAGGCGTCGGATGGGGAGGATGCGCGTTCTGGTGTGCATGCCGACCTATAACGAGCGAGAGAACCTACAGGCCATCGCCGATCGATTGCACGAAGCGGTACCCGAGGCAGACCTGCTCGTCATCGACGACGGGAGCCCGGACGGCACGGGCGCGGTAGCCGATGCGTTGGCGGCCGCGGCACCCCACGTCTACGTCATGCACCGAACGGCCAAGTCGGGGCTCGGCGCCGCGTACGTGGCGGGCTTCCGGTGGGCGCTGGAACGCGGTTACGACGCTGTCGTAGAGATGGACGCCGACGGTTCCCATCAGCCCGAGGAGCTGCCTCGGCTACTGGCGGCACTGCGGCACGCCGATGTCGTTCTGGGCTCGCGGTGGGTGCCGGGCGGCGAGGTGCGCAACTGGCCGGCGCACCGCGTGCTGCTCTCGCGGGGGGGCAACGCCTATGTCCGCTTCGCCCTCGGCATGCCCATGCGCGACGCCACCGGCGGATACCGGGCCTACCGGCGGGAGGTCCTGGACGCGCTGCCCCTCGCCGACGTCGCCTCCCAGGGCTACTGCTTTCAGGTCGATCTCGTCTGGCAGGCGTGGCGGCACGGGTTCCGGGTCATCGAAGTACCCATCACCTTCGTAGAGCGCACACGTGGCGAGTCGAAGATGAGCCAGCGAATCGTCACCGAGGCCTTGTGGCGGGTGACGTGGTGGTCCGTGCGCTCACGTCGGCACGGGCCCGCCCGCTCGCTTCCCGACGGGACCGGCCGTCCTGCTCACGCTGACTTGCGCGACCCCCCGCGAAGCAGCTCCAGCCGCTCTTCGAGCAGCTCCTCGAGCTGATCGAGGCTTCTCCGCTCCAAGAGCATGTCCCAGTGCGTGCGCGGCGGCTTCTGCTTCTTCGGCTCGGGCATCTCACTGTCGACGAGGAGCGCGTTGGCTCCGCACGTGCGGCATTCCCACAGGGCGGGCACGTCGGCGTCCGCCGCGAAGGGGACGGTGGTCTCGTGGCCCTGCGGGCAGTTGTAGGTGCGCGGCTGCCGTGGCGCAAGCTCGGTACTTGCGTCACTCTCGTACGAGACAGCGCCAAGCCGGCTGCCACGAAGGGTGCGCTCACCCATGGAGGGTGCCTCCCACGCTCTGTCGTCGACGATCCACGTCGTCAAATCCGCCAACATCAGGACTCACGGTCGAGCCTGCCAGTGCAACGCTCGACCAAACTGTTTGATTCCCAGCCTGGCGCGTCGAGCAACACGAAGTGGTAACGAGCCCGTCCGTTCGAATTCGCCGGTGATGCGGGCTTCGCGTTCGTGGCGGGAGCGCGCGACACTGGAGCGGTGACCGACCGGATCGCCGGCGACGAGGCCCAGTGGCGTGCGGCCCTGTCCCCGGCGCGTTTCGCCGTGATGCGGCAGGCGGCGACCGAGCCGCCCTTCACCGGCAAGTACACCGACTGCGACACACCTGGGCACTACCGCTGCGGCGCCTGCGGGGCGGACCTGTTCGACTCCAGCACCAAATTCCATTCCGGTACCGGTTGGCCGAGCTTCACCGCACCGGTGGCCGACGGCGCCGTGACGTTGGAGTCCGACCGCTCACACGGCATGGTGCGCACGGAGGTCAAGTGCAGCCGTTGCGGGTCGCACCTCGGGCACGTCTTCGACGACGGCCCCACCCCCACCGGGCAGCGCTACTGCATGAACAGCATCGCGCTCGACCTCGATCCCGAGACCCCGGGGGGCCTGTCATGATCGGTTCTCGCTCCGTAGAGGAACGCGTCGTCATCGTCACCGGCGCGAGCGGCGGGATAGGGCGCATGACCGCCATCCGGCTGGCAGAACGGGGGGCTCGGGTCGTCGCATGCGCCCGGGACGCGGCACGGCTGCGCCGGTTGGCGATCGAAGTGCCCGGAATCGAGGTCCGGCGCTGTGATGTCCGGTCTCCGGCCGAGCGGGCCGCGTTCGTCGACGGTGCGCTGGCCCGCCACGGGCGTGTCGACGCGCTGGTGAACAACGCCGGGGTCGGCTGGGAAGGCCTCGTCGAAGACATGGAGTACGCAGACGTCGAGCGCCTGGTCACGACGAATGTGACCGCCCTCATCGACCTGACGCGGCTGGTGTTGCCGAGCATGATCGAAGCTGGCTCGGGCGACATTGTCATGGTGTCCTCCATCTCGGCCTTCGTCAGCACGCCGCCGCAGACGGTCTATTCCGCGACCAAGTTCGCCGTCGATGGGTTCGCCGAAGGCCTGCGCAGGGAGGTGTGGCGGCGCGGCGTGCGGGTGCACACCATCAACCCCGGTCCGGTCCGAACGGAATGGCTCGCGCGGTCCCGAGGCTGGGAACCTCCCGCCGGGTCGCCGGAGGCCAACCTGGCTGCGGGTGTCCCCGTCGCCTGGGTCGCAGCCGCCGTGGAGCGCTCGCTGGCGAGGCCGTGGCCCCGCAGCGCCTCCGTCCCCCGCATTCTGGGTCTGGTCAGGCTGCTGACGTTGCCGCCACTGCGCCACGTCGTCGATGTCGTCACCGGCTATACGTCGGTCACGCTGGCATCCGCCCGACCCAGCGACGACACCGAGCGCACTCTCGAGTCGCTTCCGGAGTCGTCCCCTCAATGACCTCGGCATGGCAGTGACCTCAGCAGGGCAAGGGGCGACCCGGAGGCTCGGGGTCCGCGCACGACTGCCCGCATGGTGGCCGGCTGCAGACGCGTGCGGGCTTACAGGCGGGTGTGCGTCCCCCACAGGCGGTAACCGGTTTACGGTGGGCGGCGTCGGCCCGACGGCCGGCAGGAGGAGGGCGTCTTGTCCGAAGGGGCGATAGCGAGCAGGCGGACGATCGCCGTTGTCGACATCGACGGCGTTCTTGCCGACGTCCGGAACCGGCTGCACCACATCTCCGGGCCGCACAAGGACTGGGCCGCGTTCTTCGCCGAGATCGACCAGGACCCCGTCTTGCCCGAAGGGCAGAAGCTGGTCACCGAGCTCGCGGCCGAGCACCATGTGGTCTACATGACAGGCCGCCCCGAGCACACCCGCGACGCGACGGCCGGTTGGCTCAAACGCCACGGGCTGCCTCCCGGCCGCGTTCTCATGCGAGCTGATGACGATCATCGGCCGGCGCGGGACGCGAAGCTGCGCCTGGTTCGCAAGATAGGCAGTTGGGGGTGGCCGATCGCCGTGGTGGTGGACGACGACCCCGCCGTGTGCAGGAAGCTGGCGGATGCCGGCTGGACGGCCCGGCAAGCCACCTGGATGCCGCGAGGGCCGGCCCTGATCCAAGCGCAAGAGGCGGAAGGCTCGACGTGACGCCGGATCCGGGTCGTGCTGCGGCGTATGGCGCTACAGCGCGACGTCCGGCGTCACCGCGACAAACCGTGACCGACAGATGATGGACACGGCAACCTTGCCGCGGCTTACCATGCCGTTATCTCTCAGGCGCCTACGTTGGAGCTGAGGGAGGGCTGCTAATGCATAGACACGTCTCCGCGACACGTCCGCGCTCCTCACTCGCCCATCGGATCGAGGCGACCGGCTCCGAGGACATCCCCGGTGTGGGCGCGTCCGTCGTGCTTGCCATGGCGGCCTTTGGTGCCGCGGTGGGCGCTCTCGTCGGGCTTTTCCTCGATGGGGCGGCCAGCACCGCGTCGGCGGGTGCCGGCGTCGGAACCCTTGCCGGGCTCGGGATCGTGCTGGTGTGGCTCGGGATCGTGGCAGGGCGCAACCGGTGGACTCGCCG
>JADGOW010000138.1 GCA_017882765.1 Frankiaceae bacterium | reverse complement strand
GCGTCGCGCTGCCGGCGAGGATGACCAGGCCCTGGGCGGCCAGCAGCCGCGCCCCCAGCCCGCGCCGCCGCGGCCAGTCGCTCACCCGGCCTCGCCCATCCGGTAGCCGACGCCGCGGACGGTGAGCACGTAGCGGGAGGCCTTCGGGTCGTCCCCGATCTTGCGGCGCAGGTTGGCGATGTGTACGTCCACCACGTGGTCGTCGCCGGAGGACTGGCCACGCGACACGTGCTCGAGGAGCTGGCCGCGGGAGAAGGCCATCCGTGGCCGGGCGGAGAGCGCGTCGAGGAGGTCGAACTCCGTCGGCGTCAGCTCCACGACCCGCGCAGCGACGCGTACCTCACGCGCGTCGGGGTCGATGGTGAGGTCGCCGAATCGGCGTGGCGGCTTCGCCTCCCCCAACCCGGCGCGGGGCCGGCGCAGCATCGCCCGTACCCGCGCCAGCAGCTCCCGAGGCGAGAACGGCTTGGTGAGGTAGTCATCGGCGCCGACGGAGAGCCCGACCAGCTTGTCGACCTCGTCGGCGCGGGCGGTGAGCATGACGACGTAGGCGTCGCTGAAGGTCCGGATCCGCCGGCAGGTCTCGATGCCGTCGATCCCGGGGAGCATCAGGTCGAGGACGACGACGTCGGGCCGGGACCGGGACACCAGCTCCACGGCGGTTTCCCCGTCGCCGGCGATGTCGACGTCGAACCCGTCCTTCACGAAGTAGTCCGCGATCACCCGGGCCAGCGGCGCCTCGTCCTCGACGACCACCGCGCGCAGCCGGTCGGCGGGGGCGCCGACCGGCTGACCCGGCCTGCTCATCGTCACGACGTGCGTGTAGCCCTGCCGAGGAAGCGACCGTGCCAGCCGTGGTACCACACCGCACCGGTCGTCGCCTGCACCGAGAGCATGCCCTCGACCCGGCCTTTCCTGAGGGTGTCCAGCGTGTAATACCCCGGGAAGGCTTCCGCGGCGTCGACGGTGACGTCGCGACCCGCCCGCCGCAACCAGTGCTGCGCTATTCCCGCAGCCTGCGCGGTGTTCAACCCGGCGTCCGACCCGCCGCCGCTGGCCGCGCCGGTGGCCATGCCGTACCGGGTGTTCCACATCATCGCCGGCCCTGGCTCGACGCTCACCGCACCGGTACCACGGTCGATGAGCACCGCGGTGACGCCGGCCCCGGCCGCGGTGACGATCTCGGCGTAGTCGTGGTTGGCGAACCGCATGACCTCACCCACGCGCAGTCCCGGGTCGAGCCGGTCGGCGAAGCGCTGTGCCCGCGCGCGGGCCGCGTCGAGGTCACCCACCGGGCGGCCGTCCCCGGCCAGCCCGAAGCCCATCATCCCGGCGCCGCCGATCATCCCGGCGCCGCCGACACCATCCGTGGAGGCCGCCGACCGCCATCCCGTCTCGCCGCCGCGGACGGCGAGCCAGCCGCCAGACAAAACGAGGGCGAGGACGGCGACGAGCGGCACCGCCGCCCGGCGCAGCCAGGCCCATACCGCTGTCATCGCGCTCACTTCCGCCCGGTGCGAGCCGAGGTGATCTCCGTCCGCATCCGCTGGTAGGCCTCCCCGTCGATCTCGCCCCGCGCGAAGCGCCGGTCGAGGATCTCCTCCGGGGTCTCCGCCCGCGGCGGGCCGGCGTCCGGCCCCCGCCCGCCGGCCGGCAGCAACCTGGTCACGCCCCACACCACGAGCACCAGCAGCGCGATCAAGAACACCGTCATGGCGATCCAGCCGCCGGCCCCCATGCCCGATCCGTATCCCATCATCACGTCCTCCTCGGTCGTTCTCGTTCTCCTACTCCCGAGGGTCCGCTGCGCGGGTCAAGTCTCCGCGGGGGTCACCGTCAAGGTTCGCTCAAGCTCACGCGCCGAGTCGTCGCCGCCAGCTGGTGGACCACTGATAGTCGGACGGAGGGGGACGCTGGCGTTGGTTTTGCACCGGTTGGACCTTCTACCCTCATGAGGCGGGGGTGCCGATGCCGCCTTTGCAGGGGGAACCTGGTTCCGGCGCCTGCGGTGACTGGCGGTACTTGGTGATGAACAGGTCCAGCCGGCTGTCGTCGGCGCCGGTGAGCCGGATCTGCTTGCCCCAGGCCGAGGCCACGACGGCGGCCGGTAGCCCGGGGTACGGCGAGAGGGTCAGGTAGGTCTGGCCGCGCACGAGGGAGCGGAGCCTGTCGACCTGGGCAGCCGGTAGGCCGGGCCGATAGGTGATCCACACCGCCCCGTGCTCGAGGTCGTGGACAGCGTTCTCGTTGGGCACCGGCTTGTCGTAGATGCCGCAGTTGAGCAGCGTGGCGCTGTGGGGGCCACCCGCCGGCGGGGTCTGTGGGTAGCTGACCTTGCCGGTGACGTGGTCGCGCCGCTCCGGGTAGCTGGCCACGCCGGCCAGGCTGCGCCGCCCCGTCCGGTGGGCGATCACTGCGGCGGTGATCCCGCCGGCTGCCAGCAGGGCGACGACGGCCGCGGCGACGATCATCAGTGTGCGCCGCCGCCGCTCACGAGCCTGCTGCTCCCGGCGCATCGCCGCCGCCCGTTCCCGGCGGCTCGCCTCCTGCGCCTTCTGCCGCGCGCGACCGGCCATCAGCTTCCTTCCCCCGGTGGCACCGATGACTGCCCGGTGCTCGGTCTCGTCGGGGCAGCCCTGGTCACCAGAACTCTGTTCTCCGTCCATCATCGCGGCGGCGGTGCGGCCATGCCGTGAGGAGCGCCGGCTGGCTGGTTGCCCTTCTGGGCCGAACGGCAACTGTCGGCCCTCGTCCGGTAGCCGAGCCCACCTCCCAGCCGCCGGTGCCGCCGCGGAGGCGGCCTGGCGGGCCAGGACGTCGCCGGAAACTCGGAGGTGAGGCCGTCCGGGGCTGCCGTTGTCGGTGCGGAGGAGGGACTGAGATCGGGCCGGTCGGCGCCGACAGGATGCCTCGCGGCCACTGCTCAGGTTGGCCGCGGTTGGCAGAGCAGGTGGCTGAGGCCGCGGTGGCGGGGTGCTACCTCGGCGACGCTGAAGCCGCCGCGGGTGAGCATGGTAGGGAGCGCGCCGGCCAGATTGGCCCGCAGGTTGGCTCGACCGTCGAAGACGCTGCCGATCCGGAGTAGCGTCCGGGACGTCCAGGTTTGGGGCGCTCCGAAGTCGACGAGCAGGAACCGGCCGGCCGGGCGGAGCACTCGTCGCACCTCGGCGATCGCCTGGCGCTTCCCCTCGTCGGGTAGGTGATGGAAGATCAGCGTGCTGATGACCAGGTCGAAGGTGCTGTCGGATAGCGGGAGGTGCTGCGCGTACCCGCGGATCAGGGTGACCTCACCGGCCTCCGCGGGCAGCCGCCGGCGGGCGGCGGCGAGCACGCGGGGGTCCGGGTCGAGACCGGTGTAGTGGGCGGCAGGCTGCCGGGCGGCGAGCGCGCGCAGCAGCGTGCCGGTGCCGCAGCCGAGGTCGAGGACGGCCTCGCCCGCGTCGACGTCGGCCAGCCGCGCGATGCCGTCCTTGAACCTCGCCCCGAAGCCGAACAGCTCCAGGGTGAGGTCATAGAGCGGCGTGAGCACCGGGTAGGCCAACGCCGGCGTGGAGGAACGGGTCACCGCCGTGTCCTCAGCGCCCGAGGATGGGCCGTCACGGCTCAGGGCTGCCTGAGCATCGCGGCCATGGAGGCGATCTCGGCGGTTTGGCTGCTTTCGATGTTCTTCGCCAGCTGCCTCACCGCAGCGTGCCGGCCGGTTCGTGCCTCTATCTGGGCCATTCTGATCGCGCCCCGATGGTGGATGGTCATCTCGGTGAGGAAGGCCCGGTCGAAAGCCCTGCCGGACAGCGTGCGGAGCTGGCTCAGCTGACTGGTGGACATCATCCCGGGCGTGGAGCTGCTGCCGTGATAGCCGTTCATCATGCCGCCGCTGGGGCTGTCGGAGACCGTGCCCGGCATGATGGTCGGCTCGCCCCACTGGCCGAGCCAGCCGGTCATCTGGGCGATCTCCGGGGCCTGCGCGGTCCGGATCCGGGTGGCGAGCTGCTTGACCGTCGGGCTACCGGCCCGGGCGGCGGCGAGTTCCGCCATCACGATCGCCTGCTCGTGGTGCGGAATCATCGTCTGGGTGAACATGACGTCGGCCGCGTTGTGGCTGGCGGCGGGACTGCTCGCGGCCGCGCTGCTCATGGTGGACGTGCTACTCGTGCTGGACGTGTTGCTGCCGCAGGCGGCGACGGTGGCGGCGGCGGCGAGTAGCGCGGCCAGCAGAACCCCAATGCGCTTCACGGTTCGTCCTCTCGTGCAGGGTGGATGGAGTCCGGGGTGTCACGGCGTGCACCCGGCGGGAACCAGCCGCCGACGCAGCCATAGGAGGCTTGGCGCCCCGCACCCGGCGTATCGAGATCGCTTCCGTCCGGTCTCTCGGCTGGACGTCCCTGATTCATTTCCTCGTCCGCTCGGGGTCGGGTGGGCACCGCCCCGGTCGCGACCGCCCGGCGGGGGCGTACTCGGACTGTAGTTGGCCGTGACGGCACGGTGACGGGGTACCAGTGCAGGGAGTGACCCCCGTCCCGGTTGCGGACCGGTTACCCCTTCAGGTGCTTGCCGACCTGGTTGAGCAGGTCGGAGGGCGACAGCCACATCGACGGGTACTCACCAAACCAGCGCTGCACGCCCTGGTTGTCCACCAAGACAAAGCTGTGGCCGGGCAGCCCGGCGTGCATGCCTTTGCCCAGAGTGTTGTAGGCCTTGGAGACGGTGCCGTCGTCGAGCAGGAACGGGGTGGTGACGCCGTACTGGGCCATGTCCGCCACGATCTGCTCGCGGGTGTTCATCACGACGGGCAGGACGACGACGTTGGCCTTGCCGAACGCTGCCTTGTCCTTTTCGATCGCGGCCATCTGCTGGCTGCACGCCCCGCAGCCGGCGCCTTCGGAGAAGTAGAGGAGAACGTTGTGGCCCCGGTAGTCGCCGAGGTGGACCTGCTTGCCGGAGGTGTTGGTGAGGGTGAAGTCCGGGGCGGCCCTGGTGACGGTCGAGGAGGCCGGCCGAGACCTAAGCATCATTGCGGCGACGAGGCCGGCGACGGCGACCAGCACAACTCCACTCATGACCAGGTTTCGTCGGCGGCGGCGGGTCTGCGTTGTCCGGACGGCGGCTGCCACGTCGCGGCGGTGGGCGTCGCCGTGTCGGGTGGCGGTCTTGCTGGTCATGGTCGCGTCTCCTCGTCGGTCATACGGTCGTGGTGTCGTGATGGCAGCTGTGGGCGGGGTCCGCCCGGTGGTGCTCGTCCGGTGCTGGTCGGTGCCGGTCGCGGAGGGTCGCGACGACGAACACCGCGGCGACGCCGAGGATCGCGAGGCCGAGGATCGGTTCGGGCACCGGCGCGGTCCATGCCTCGATCCGGGCGAACACCCGGGTCAGGAACCGGCCGATCGCGACCTGGAAACCGGGACCGCCGGTCATGGTGCCGGTGGTGGCGAGGTAGATGACGAAGCCACCCATGACGGCGAACACGACGGCAACGGCGACGTTGACGGTGTTGGTGACCAGCGTCCGTCCGGCGAGGCGGATGCGGACCGGCCGGGCCTGCATCCAGCGCTGCTCGCCGAGGCGGAGGCGATCCCAGGCCAGCGCCATGACGAACAGTGGGAAGGTCATGCCGAGCACGTAGGCCAGGCCGAGCGCGACGCCGCCGATTGGCGAGCCGGACAGGGTCGACAGCGTCATCACGCCGGCGAGTACCGGCGCGCAGCAGGAGGACGCGACGCCGGAGAACACGCCGAGCGCGAAGAAGCTCGCCGAGTCGCCGCGGGCGGTGTCCGGGGCCCGCAGCAGCGACGGCAGGCTCCACATCCGCCCGGTCAGCGAGTACGCGGCGAGCGCCAGCATGAGCGCGCCGCCGGCGTAGTACAGCGGTGCGTGGTAGTTGCTGATCGTCGCCGCGACCAGGCTCATCCCCAGCGTGATCGGCACGAGTACCAGCGCCAGGCCGGTGGCGAAGACGAAGGTGAGCGGCAGCAGCCGCCAGCGCCGGTTCTTCGCCGCTCCCGCCAGGTAGGACGGGGCGAGGAAGACGATGCAGCACGGCGCGAACAGCGCGACGCCGCCGGCGAAGAAGGCGGCCAGGATGCTCCCGGTGGTCAGTAGGCTGCTGCCCATCACGCCACGCCGGTGGCGGTTCGGGCGGCGGCGAGCACTGCGGCGAGTTTCCGCCGCGGCAGCCGGCCGGAGCTGAAGTAGCCGCCGTTGACCAGGACGAGCGGGAACATCGGTGCGCGGTACTGGCGCACCAGCGCCGCCCCCCGCGGCTCGCCGGCCTCGACCGCCTCGACCCGGATCGGGAACTCCCGGCCGAGCTCGGCCAGGGCGTCAGCGGCGTCCACGCAGAAGTGGCAGGCCGGGGCCTGCACGACGGTGATGACCGCCACCCCCGCTGCGGGCGGGTCGGTCCACGTCGTCATCGCGGTCTCCTTCAGGTCGGGGCGTGCCGGTGGCACTCTCACCGTCACTGTCGGCACTGTTTCTGGTGGTTACCGGGGGGGTTCGATGAAGGTTCGATGAAGCCGGTCCCCGGGCCTGGCTGTCGCCCGAGGCTGATCAGCGGGCTCACCGCGAAAGACCTCGCGGTGAGCCGCAGGATGGGCGGATGAACCCTGGCCAGCACCGGTGGCAGGTCCTCGTCGTCGACGACGAGCAGGACCTGGCGCGGCTCGTCGCGGACTACCTGACCCGGGACGGCTTCGCGGTGGCGCTGGCCTTCGACGGCCCGTCCGCGGTGCAGGCCGCCCGCGACGAGCCCCCGGACGTGGTCGTGCTCGACCTCGGCCTGCCCGGCCTGGACGGGGTGGAGGTGTGCCGGCAGCTCCGCACCTTCACCGACTGCTATGTGATCATGCTGACCGCGCGGACCGATGAGGTGGACAAGCTGATCGGCCTGGCCGTCGGGGCCGATGACTACATGACCAAACCGTTCAGCCCGCGTGAGCTCCTCGCCCGGGTGCACGTCCTGCAACGCCGGGCCCGAATGCGCCCGACGGAGGAGGAGACGGGCCGGCTGCAGTTCGGGCCGTTGGCGGTCGACGTCGCCGCCCGTGAGGCGCACCTGGGCGGGCGGCCGGTGGAACTGACCCGCACCGAGTTCGACGTGCTCGTCGCGCTCGCCACCCGCCCGAAGGTGGTGTTCACCCGCCGCCAGCTCATCGACGCCGTGTGGGGTGAGGGATGGGTCGGCGACGAGCACCTCGTCGACGTGCACATCGCCCACCTGCGCCGCAAGCTCGACGACGACCCGAACGAGGGGAGGTTCGTGCGCACCGTCCGCGGCGTCGGCTACCGGATGGGCGTCGGCCGATGACCGTCCGGCGCCCGGGACCTGGCTTGGCCGGTCGGTTGTTCCTCGCCCAGACACTCACCGCGGTCGTGGCGGCGTTGACGCTGTGGGCGGTGGCGGCCGCGGTGGGCCCGGCCATCTTCCACGCCCATCTGCACCGCGCCGCCGGGCTGGTGACCGCCGAGACGAGCCGGCACGTGGAAGAAGCGTTCCGCACGGCCAGCGCGATCTCCATCAGCGTCGCGTTGGCCGCGGCGCTGGCCGCGGCGCTGGCCGTCTCCGGCTACGTCGCCCGGCGCATCGCCGACCCGGTGAGCCGCCTGGCCAGCGCCGCCCGGGAGCTGGCCGGTGGTCACTACACGGTGCGGGTGCCCCCCGCCGCGCTCGGCGCGGAGTTCGCCACGCTGACCGGCGCGTTCAACGAGATGGCGGCCCGGCTGGAGTCGATCGAAACAACCCGGCAGCGGCTCCTCGCGGACCTCGGGCACGAGATGCGCACCCCGGTCGCCACGCTCGAGGCCTACCTCGACGGGCTCGAGGACGGCGTCCGCACCCTCGACCCGGCGAGCATGGCGGTGCTCCGCACCCAGACCGAACGGCTGACGCGGCTCACCGAGGACATCACCGCGGTCTCCCGCGCCGAGGAGCACCAGCTCCACCTGCACCCCCGGCCGACCACGCTGGATGCCCTGACCGAGGCCACCGCCGCTGCCGCCGCCGACCGGTTCCGGGGGAAAGGAGTGGCCCTGTCCATCCCGGCAACACCCGAGCTTTGGCTGGTCGTCGACCCGGACCGGATCGGGCAGGTCCTCGGCAACCTGCTGGACAACGCACTGCGCCACACCCCGCCCGGTGGTCAGGTAACGCTCAGCGCCGAGGCGTCCGGGCAGATGGTCACCCTCGCCGTGACGGACACCGGCGAGGGCATCCCCGCCGATCACCTGCCGCACGTGTTCGAACGGTTCTACCGCGTCGGCTCCGCTCGGGACCGGGGCCACGGCGGATCCGGGATCGGGCTGGCGATCGCCAAGGCCCTCGTCGAGGCCCACGGCGGCCGTATCTCCGCGGCGAGCGCGGGGCCCGGACGGGGCAGCACGTTCACTGTCACTCTGCCGCGCTCGGCTCGACGAGCAGCAAGATCAGCATGAG
>JADGOW010000137.1 GCA_017882765.1 Frankiaceae bacterium | reverse complement strand
CGGTGGGGCAGGCCCGGTACCGGTAGGACATCGCTACCCGGCCAGCTTCTGGTTCTCGACGTAGCCGCGCACGACCTCCAGCGGCGCCCCGCCCACGGTGGACACCAACCACGACGGGGACCACAACGCCGGCGGCGGCCGCAGCTGCGGGAACTCGGCGCGGAGTTGACCGGAGGTGCGGCTCGTCAGCTTCTGCAGCAGCGCCGGCAACGGCACCGTCGGCGCGACCTCCAGGAGCAGGGGCACGTGGTCGGGCATGGTCTCCAGCTCGATCACCTGCCCGCCGCACTCGATGACGACCTGCCCGATGAGCTGCTTGAGCCGGGCTTCGACCCGACCGCCGATCACCCGCCGCCGGTACTTCGGGCACCAGATCACGGGGTACTTCGTCGAGTACACGCTCTTGCGCGTCGACTGGTCCCGCACGCTTGCAGCCTGCCAAGGCCCTACGACATTTCCTGGCCTGCGGCCCCACCACGGCCCTTGACCCACGACTGAAGTCGTGGGCTTGCGGGCCGCTTCCGGTCAGTTGGGTCACGGGCGCATTGGAACACCTGCCAACGACAATTTCCGTCGCGCCACGTGTCCCCGTACGCTCCCGGCCCGGTTCCTACCCAACATGACCCCACTACGTCACCCTTGTGGCGCCCCGGCCACTACGTCGTCACGCAAGATGCTCGGTATCCGAGCCGAACCGGCCGTACCGACCGGGCCGAGCCCATCCCCAGGTACTCGGCAATGTCGCCGTAGGTGAGCACGCGGCCCCGGGCAATACGGGCCACGACGTCGAGAACCTGCGCGGCAAACGCCGAAACCGCATCACCTGCAGGAGGCCGGGTGCGCTGCCTCCCGCCCGTGCGCCTGTCCATCAACCGCGCAGGTCGGGGTCGCTCAGCTCAAGAGACCTCAGTAGACGGGCAGCGAGCGATCCACCTGCAATGACCACGCGGTCACGCCCCCCTGGACGTGCTTTGCGGTCGAGAAACCGGCCGCCTTGAGCATGGCGAGGGATTCTGCCGACCGAACGCCGCTTTTGCAGTAGAGGATTACGGGTTGGTCGAGAGGCAGTTCGGACATCCGAGACGGCAGCTCGCCCTTCGGAATCAGCACCGAGTCAGGAATGCGCACAATCTCGAACTCGGCCGGCTCGCGGACATCGACCAGGACGAACTTCTCCCCCCGGCTACGCATCTCGGCGAGTTCGGACGCGGTCAGCGTGGAGCCCTGGGCAGCGTGCATCGCCTCATCGGAGATGACGCCGCAGAAGGCCTCGTAGTCCTGCAGTTCGGTGATTGTCGGGTTCTTCCCACAGATCGGGCACTCGGGGTCCTTGCGGACCTTGATGTCCCGGTAGGACATCTCCAGGGCGTCGTACACCAACAGGCGGCCTACCAGCGGCTCTCCGGTGCCGATGAGCACCTTCACGGCCTCGGTCGCCTGGATGGAACCAATCGATGCGCACAACACCCCGAGCACGCCGCCCTCGGCACAGGAGGGCACCATCCCGGGTGGCGGCGGCTCCGGATACAGGCAGCGGTAGCACGGCCCGTATTCGGCCCAGAAGACCGAGGCCTGGCCGTCGAACCGGTAGATGGAACCCCACACATATGGCTTACCCAGCAGCACGCAGGCGTCGTTGACGAGGTAACGGGTGGCGAAGTTGTCCGTCCCGTCGACGATCAGATCGTACCCGGCGAAAATGTCGAACGCGTTGGAACTGTCGAGGCGCTCGGTATGCAGCCGGACCTGTACGTACGGGTTTATCTCATTGATGGCGTCCCGCGCCGATTCGGCCTTGGGCCTGCCGACATCGCTTTGTCCATGAATGATCTGGCGCTGCAAATTGGACTCGTCCACGACATCGAAGTCGATAACGCCGAGAGTGCCCACGCCGGCAGCGGCGAGATACATCAGCACGGGCGAGCCGAGGCCGCCTGCCCCAACGGCCAGAACCCGGGCGTTCTTGAGCCGCTTCTGGCCGGTCATCGCGACGTCCGGAATAATCAGATGACGCGAGTACCGCCGCACCTCCTGGGGTGTCAGGCCCGCGGCAGCCTCGACCAATGGGGGCAAAGACACGACGCCCTCGCTCTCTCGTACTTCCGTTTCCGTGTGCTAGCGCGATCCGTACCTTAGTTGTTCCCGCAACCAAGCGACCGGGACCCGCATGCCGGCATCCCCAGTGTGACGGGCGACGCACGCCGGGAGGGCCACGCCGCAGGAAGACCGCGTCCGCCAGGGCCCGAGTCAGCGGAGCAGGACCCGGCTGCGCCGGTCAGCGCGGCAGGTGCGGCGCGACGGCGCGGATCGCGGCGCGGATGACGGCCTGTCGGACGTCCTGGCGCACCGGGGCCTCCGCGCTGACCTCGACCTCTTCGGCCCCCACCTCGATCATGAAGCGAACCCGAACCCGCAGCCCGGCATCACCCTGATTGGCAGTGACGTCGAGGACGCGCCCGAGAACGGCGTCGTCGGCGAGGTCCTCCAGGGCCTGCATCGTCGCGGCGGCGACCGCCTCGAGCATCCCCGACTGGGTGGCCAGCCGACGCGCTTCCCCCTCGGCGACCCGATCGAGCCAGGTCAGCTCCACCGTTGCGGTGACGTGCCGCCCTGCGCTGAGCAAGTGCATCCGGCCGAGCGCGGGAACGCGGGCCTCGCCCTGTCGGACCCGCGGCTCCGCGTCCTCCACCAGTTGTACGCGGCCGGCGTCGATGCCGATGCCGAACCTGTCGCGCAAGAGCCGACCGACCTCGGTGGCCACCGCGATCTCGTCGACGTCGCGATCGAGGTCGAGCCGCAGGAGGCCCGGGCCGCCGCGGTCGTCGGGCTGGATGTGGGCGCAGGCCACGCCGGGCAGCGAGCGCAGCGCCTCGATGGCCTCGCTCAGCACCGGATCCAGCACCGTCACAGCCCTTGCGTCGGCACGACCGGATGCCAGCTTGAACAACCGGCGAGGCCTGGGCGGGCCGCCCGCTCGGCCGGCTCGTCCGAGAACCGGTGGTCCGTGCGAGAGCACCAGGAGCCTGCCATGAGGTGGCCCGGAAGGACGCGACGCCGACGGTGTCAGGCCGTGCGCCGACGGGCCCGCTTGGCCGGCCTCTCCCCCTGACCCTCGTCGCCACCCGAGCCCTTGCGCGCCGGCTCCTCCTTCCCGCGGGACGCGCGCTTGCCACCGTCGGCTGACCCACCGTCGGCTGACCCACCCTCGGCTGACCCACCCCCGGCCGACGCAGACTCCGACGTAGCTGACCCGTCCTCCATGCCGCCCCCGGGGCGGCCCTTCCTCGCCGCCTCCACACTGGCCCGCAGGGCCGCCATGAGGTCGACTACCGCACCCGGTTCCTCCTGGGCGGGCCCGGGCGCTACGACCTCGTGGCCCTCGATCTTTGCGTCGATGACGGCCTGCAGCGCCTCGCGGTAGTCGTCTTTGAACTGGCTCGGGTCGAAGTCACCGGTCAGCGTGTCGATCAGGGAGCCGGCCATCGACAGTTCCTGCGGGCGCACCTCCACGTCCTCGTCCAGAAACGGGAAGGAGGGCGTGCGCACCTCGTCCGGCCAGAGCATCGTCTCCAGGACGAACACGCCGTCGCGCACCCGCAGGGTGGCCAGCTGCTCGCGGGTCCGCAGCGCCACCTTGACGAGCGCGACCTGCCCGGAGCCCTGCAGGGCGTCACGCAGCAGCACATAAGGCTTCGTGCCGGCCCGGTCGGGCTCCAGGTAGTAGCTGCGGTTGAAGTAGATGGGGTCGACCTGCTCCAGCGGCACGAACTGGAGCACGTCGATGGTCTTGGAGGTCTTCAGCGGCAGGTCGGCGAAATCCTCATCGGTGAGGACCACCGTCTCACCCGTCGAGAGCTCGTAGCCCTTCGCGATGTCCCCGTAGGAGACCTCCTCCCCGTCCACCGAGCAGACGCGGCGGTAGCGGATGCGCCCGCCGTCCTCCCGGTGGACCTGATGGAAGGAGACGTCCTTCTCTTCGGTCGCCGAGTAGAGCTTCACCGGGATCGTCACCAACCCGAAGGAGATGGCGCCCTTCCACATGCTCCGCATAGTGTGATCGTTCCCAATATCCACGCGAAGGGCAACGGATCGGATAAACCGTTACCCGCTCCCGATCCGGGTGGACCATGCCACTGCACGAGTACCGCCGCAAGCGCGACGCCGGGCGCACGTCCGAGCCGGTCCCCGACTGGGAGATTCCCGACGCGCCGGCCGACCACACGGGTGACGACCAGGACGGCCGCGGGGACACCTTCGTCATCCAGGAACACCATGCCCGCGCGCTGCACTGGGACGTCCGGCTGGAACGCGACGGCGTCCTGGTGAGCTGGGCGGTGCCCAAGGGCCTGCCGCTCGACCCGGCGACGAACCACCTCGCCAAGCAGACCGAAGACCACCCCATGCCCTACGCCACGTTCGAAGGCGAAATCCCGAAAGGTGAGTACGGCGGCGGGACCGTCACGATCTGGGCTGCGGGCACCTACGAGTTACAGACCTGGACCGATCGCGAGGTCAAGGTCGTCCTGCACGGCGACCGCGTCGATGGTCGCTACGTGTTCTTCCGCACCCGGGGCCAGGACTGGATGGTGCACCGGATGGACGGGCCGCCGCCGGGCTGGCAGCCGCCGCCCAGCCGGCTTGCGCCCATGCTGGCCTACGCGGGGCCCGCGCCGCGCGGGCCAGGCTGGGCCTTCGAGTTCAAGTGGGACGGCGTCCGCGCGCTCGGATACGTCGAGGGCGGCCGGCTGCAACTGCTGTCGCGCAACGACCGCGACATCACCGGGGCCTACCCGGAGCTGCGCAGCGCCGCCGAACGGCTCGGCTCCACGCAGCTCGTTCTCGACGGCGAGATCGTCGCACTCGACCCGGTGACCGGGCGTCCGGACTTCGGCCTGCTCCAGCGCCGCATGCACGTCGACCGGCCCGCGCAGGCGACCCGGCTGGCCCGCCAGGTGCCCGCACAGTGGTTCGTCTTCGACGTGCTCTATGTCGACGGCCGCCCGCTGCTCGACCTGCCCTACGGGAAGCGCAGAGAGGTGCTGGAAACGCTCGACCTGCCGTTTCCGGTGCCGCCGTCGCTGCGCGAGGACGGGGCCACGGTCCTGAAGGCAAGCCGCGCCCAGGGGCTGGAGGGGATTGTGGCCAAGCGGTTGCGCTCCCCGTACCGGCCGGGCCAGCGCTCCGACGACTGGGTCAAGGTGAAGATCGTCCATCGCCAGGAGGTCGTGGTCGGCGGGTGGGAACCGGGTGCGGAGGGCCGCGCCATCTCGATCGGCGCGCTGCTACTCGGCACCTACGACGAGGCGGGCGGGCTGCGCTACGCGGGCCAGGTCGGGACGGGGTTCACCCAGCACACGCTCGGCGACTTGACGCGCCGCCTCGCCCCGCTGCGCCGGGCGACGAGCCCCTTCGCCGACGAGGTGCCCCGGTTGGCGGCCCAGCACGCCATCTGGGTGGAGCCCGCCCTCGTAGCCGAGGTGGAGTTCGGGTCCTGGACCCGCGACGGCAGACTGCGCCATCCCTCCTTCAAAGGGCTGCGGGACGACTGCGACCCCCGATCCGTCCGGCGGGAACTGTGAGGCTGTACCCATGAACGGGCCGACGAAGGTGCCGGTGCAGGTCGACGGGCAGACCCTGACCCTGACCAACCTCGACAAGGTGCTCTATCCCGCGGCCCACTTCACCAAGGCGCAGGTGATCGACTACTACACCCGGATCGCTCCGGTCCTGCTGCCCCACCTGGCCGGCCGCCCGCTGACGATGAAGCGCTACCCGGACGGGGTGGACGCGCATTTCTTCTTCGAGAAGAACGCCCCCCGCCACCGGCCCGACTGGATCGACATCGTGCGGCTGCCGGCACCCGGTTCGACGAAGAACCGGGACATGATCTCCTACCTGCTCGTGGACTCTCTGCCGGCCCTGGTGTGGGTAGCCAATCTGGGCTCGCTGGAGCTGCACACGCCAATGTGGCGCGTCGACACGTCCCGCCACGGCCCGGATCTGATGGTGGTCGATCTCGACCCCGGCGAACCGGCCACGATCACCGAGTGCTGCCAGGTCGCGCTGCTCGTCCGGGACGCCACCGACGAGCGCTGGGTGGCCAAGACGAGCGGCTCCAAGGGCCTTCAGCTTTACGCCCCGGTGCGCGACGACCGCTCCTCCCAGGAGACGAGTCGCCAGGCGCGCTCGCTCGCCGAACAGCTGGAGCGGTCCCATCCCAGGCTCGTGGTCTCGAAGATGACCAAGTCCCTGCGGCCCGGGAAGGTGCTGGTGGACTGGTCGCAGAACAGCTCGGCCAAGACCACGGTCACGGTCTACTCGCTGCGCGCCCGCCCAAAGCCGACGGTCTCGACCCCTGTGACCTGGGCGGAGGTTGCAGCGTGCGCGCAAGGGCAGGCCCAATTGGTGTTCACTGCTGACGACGTGCTCGAACGCGTCGGCGCGCATGGCGATCTGTTCGAGACCTCGTGAGGACCGCCTGCCGGCCGCGTCTGGCAGGGATGCACCCCGATCAGGCCGCCGCCCGGGGGGCGCGGATGGCAAGCTCGTTTCCTGGCAGGGCCCCGGCGCTGTCGCGATCCGTCCCGCCCTGGAGGTATGTCCGTGACCGACAGCACGCCGCCCGCCGGCCCTGAGCCCGCCGGCCCTGAGCCCGCCGGCCCTGAGCCCGGCGACCCTGAGCCCGGCGACCCTGAGCCCGGCGACCCTGAGCCCGACGACTTCATGGCCGAACTCGACGAAGGCGACCTGGCCGATTCCGCAGAACCCGGCTCGGCGATCGAGCCCGGCTACGAGGAATCGCAGCTTCCCGACGAACTCCCGCCGGACGCCTCCGAAGCCGACGTCGCCGAACAGGCGCGGTCTGCTCTGCCTGGCAGGGCCCGCGAGGTGCTCCGCCACCACCTACCCGCCGAGGCCAACGAGGCTGACGTGCGCGAGCAGGATCGGATCGTGGATCTCGACGACGAAGACGAGCGATAGTGCAGATCACAGATTCCACCGCAATTGCTGTGGGACTCTTGTTGCGTGAGGTTCCGCGCCTGCCGGAAGGCCTGCGAGTCCTCCGGTAGAAGGGAGCCCCCGTGACCCTGCTCGATCCGGTGCCCGAGACCGCGCGTAGCGTCGGTGGAGCGTACGACGACGTAGCCGAGGATATCGAACTGAGGACCCCGTCGGGTTCCGGCAGTAACCGTGAGCGCGGCGCCGACCGGGGGCGTTCGACTGCGCGGGGTCGCCGGCTGCCTCGGCACGCCCGCCGCATGCAGCTGCTCGGGGCCGCTCGCGACGTATTCGTCGCGCAGGGTTACCACGCCGCCGCGATGGACGACATCGCCGAGCGCGCCGGGGTCAGCAAGCCGGTGCTCTACCAGCACTTCCCCGGCAAGCTGGAGCTGTATCTGGCGCTGCTCGACCAGCACACGCAAGAGCTCGTCGGGCGGGTCGAGGAGGCGCTGGCCTCCTCTCACGACAACCTCCGGCGCATCGAGCGTTCCGTAGGGGCCTATTTCGACTTCGTGGACGACGAGGGCGGGGCGTACCTCCTCGTCTTCGAGTCCGACCTGCGCAGCGAGCCGGAGGTGCGCCGCCGGGTCGAGCAGTCGCTGCAGGCCTGCGTCGACGCCATCACGCGAACGATCGCCGCCGATACGGGGGTCAACGAGGACGAGGCCGAACTCCTGTCGGTGGGCCTGTGCGGGCTCGCCGAGGTGGGGGCCCGCTGGTGGCTGGGTTCAGGCGGCACAGTCAGCAAGGAGCGGGCGGTGGAACTGCTCGTCTCGCTGGCTTGGCGCGGGATCGCGGGCTCACCGCGGCGCAGCGTGCCCGATTCTGGTTTCGCGCGCTGAACTCGCCCGCGTCCTCGCACCCAATAAGCTGGGCCCTGCCCGGAGGAGTTGCTTGCTGGAGGTTCCCTCGTGGAGGTAAAGATCGGTGTCCAATACGCCGCCCGCGAGCTGGTGATCGAGAGTAGCCAGTCCCACGCGGAGATCGAGCAGGCGGTCGCCAAGGCTCTGGGCGGCTCGCCGGGTGTGCTCACCCTGGTCGACGAGAACGGCCGGCGGGTCATGGTGCCTGGCGACAAGCTGGCATACATCGAGATCGCCGAGAGCGAGTCGCGGCGCGTCGGCTTCGGCGGGCTCTGAGGCCCTCGGCGGCGGTCTAGGACGCGTCCTGGCCCGCATCCGCACGTCCCGACGTCGCGAGGTCCTGCTGGCGGGTTGCCCTCCACAGCCGGGCCTATCCGCTGGCGGATGTCGTGTCCGGCCTTCCTGCCATCGCGTTAGCCGGCCCGGCAGCGTATGATCGAGTCGAGACCGGTGCCCACCTGTATCGAAAGATGCTTTCGCAGGCGTGCCGCCGCCATAACGGCGGCAGGGTGGGAGACCCGAGGCGCCGGTCCGCAAATGGGTGGCTCCGGCCCGGGCCCAGTGGGGTCCCGGGCGACGGTTGCCCCCCGATGTTGAGGAGCATGTGCTGAGCGTCCTGACGGTGGAGAAGAC
>JADGOW010000136.1 GCA_017882765.1 Frankiaceae bacterium | reverse complement strand
GACCACGGGGGGCCCGACCTCGGAGAACTCGACCACGGAGCCCTCGACGCGGGGTCGGTCAGGGGTTTCTGCTAAAGCATGACCCCGGGGCCGGCCAGGACGAGATGGCTCCGGGCGCGGGGACGGGGATCGGCAGGGCCGTACTCCTGCCGATCACCGTCCCCGAGTCGCTGCTGGTCCCGGCCACCTCCTGACCCCGCGTCGCATGGTGGACACCCCGCTCAGTGACCGGGTTCTCGCCCTTCTGGACCGCCTCGCCGCCAACGGCGGCGGGGGCGGTTCCGGTGGAGTTGGGCAGGGTCCGTGCGGGTCTCGTGGGCCAGCGCCCGAGATCGAGTTCGCCGGCAGGGACGGTGTCGCCGGGCCCGTGGTCGTACCCGTCGAACGCATCCCCACTCGGACGTGTCCCTGCCTTCCCTCGGGCAGCTCCCGCCGCCCCCGCCCACGGGCGGCTCGCCGCCCCTGCGCCGTCCTGCCCGCCTCGCTCGCGCCGGCTGTGGGCCTGCATGCAGTGACGGCGGCACTTCCTGACGCTGGGCGCGCGGCCGGCTGCCCCGCATCCCCAGTTCCTGCCACTTGCGGTCTGGATCAGCCATTGCCCGCTGGGGTGCTCCCGCTCCACGTCGCGGGTACAGCGCCATCAGCTCGTGATCGGGGCCCACGGCGCGTCGGGCCGGCGCTCGTCCATGCGCGCGCCTGGCGCGCACTCCCATGAGCGGTAGTCGTCGGGCATCCGCGGGTACACGTCCTCCCAGTAGCGGGCAGCGAGCTTGGTGCCCGCGAGCTCGGAGGCGCCGAGCAGCATCGCGGTCTGGGCGTCGCGCTGCATCGCGGCGCATTCGGCCTGCGCCTCGCCGCGGATGCCGGCCATGTGCATCGACTCGTGGGTCAGGACATGCACTGCCACTATCTGGTCGAGGGTCGGGTCGGTCTTGTCCGAACCGAGGTAGTCGGCGAGGTCACCGCACTGGTCGCGCTTGATGATCGTCGAGGGTTCGGGCGTTCCGTCCGGCCGGAACTGGACCAGCCCCAGCTCCCCGCCGGCATCCACGAAGGCCTCGCCCAACGTCTGACAGTGCACGTGCAGGGTGCGCAGCCCGGTCAACCCCGTGGCCGCGCGGGTCAGCGTCGCTTCCTCACGAAGCCGCAGCACTGTGGGGATCGAGACGGCGACGGCCGAGACCAGCAGCACCGCAACACTGATCACCGGGAAACGCCGGGGACGACCCAGCGAGTCCCGCCGAAAGGCCAGCCACTTCGCCACGATTGCGAGCGCCAGAGCGACCAGCCCGACCGAGACCCAGACGAGCACGCTTCCCAATCGGCACGTTGGGGCGGGGTTCTTCAGTCATCGTGCCCATCTGCCGCATCGCGTTCGTGCAAACGGGCCAAGAAACCCCGGGGCCGGGCGCCGCAGCCGCCAGGGGACCCGGTCGAGGTCAGCCCGTGGTGGCGGCTCGCCGGGGCGCGCTCAGCCGCTGCAGCGTCCGCAGTTGCTCCTCCATGCCGGTCAGGATGGCTTCCGGCTCAGGGACAAGCGCCGCATCGACGGCGAGCCCCACCACGACCTGCCCGGCATAAGAGAAGATCGACAAGCCGATCGGGATGTCCCCGGATCGCGGCACCCACGGGATGACGCCGGCCACCCGTACACCGGCCATGTGCACGGGCTCGCGCGGACCGGGCACGTTGGTCATGACCGCGCTTGCCTTGGCGGTGAAGAAGTCGATGACCTGCTTCTCGACGTCTGCGGGGGTCAGGCCGATCCCGCTGAGCAGGCCGTAAGAGACGGCGGCCTCGGGAGAATGTTTGACGACCTCCATCCGCCGGGTCAGCTCCGCGAGCCGCTGCATCGGGTCGCGCATCCCCACCGGCAGATCAAGGAAGATCAGCCCGAACTTGTTGCCGAGGGTGGGCGGAAGCGGCTCGTCCAGCGGCCTGATGTTGAACGGGACGATGGTACGGAGATTGTCGACTGTGCCGCCCCGGCGTTCGAGATAGCGGCCGATCGCACCGCTGACCGCGGCCAGCAGGACGTCGTTGACAGTGGCGTGCACGGGCCGTCCGACTGCCTTGACGTCGGCGAGCGGAATGGGGTCGGTCCAGACCGCTCGCTTGGAGATCACACCGGGGCCGCTGAAGACCGTGCGGATGTCCGGGGGCGTGAACATCAGCTTGGCGAGCGCGGCGGCGTCGTCGCGGCCCAGCGTTGCGATGTCGCGCAGCTTCGAGGGGTGGGTGAGCACCTCGATGCCCTCGTAGACGATTGTGTCCACGGCGTGCCGGCCTGCCGCCACCGGCCGGGTCAGCGTTTCGATCAGTCCGGTGAGCCCCTGCCGGTGTTCCGCGGGATCTGCCCTGGCGGCCAGATCCAGCCCTTCCCCCGACTCGTCGGTCAGTGACAGCAGGACCCTCGCCAGGGCGATCCCGTCGCCGATGCAGTGATGGATCCGCATCACCGTGGCGCAGCCCTCGCCGTAGCCGTCGACGAAGTACATGTGCCAGAGCGGCTTCGTGCGAGCCAGCGGCACGCTCATCAGCTCGCCGACGAAGTCCTGCAGTGCTTGGGTGCTGCCCGGTGCGGGTAGTGCGACGTGGTGGATGTGGTCCTCAAGGGCGAAACCGGGGTCGTCCTCCCAGAGCGGGGCGGCCAGCGGAAGCGCCGATTCCACCACCCGCTGCCGGAAACGCGGGAAGCGGCGGACCAACCGCTCGTCTACGATCTTGGCGACCGCGTCCCAGTCGAGGGGGGCGTCGAACCAGATGACGGCATTGACCACCATGAGGTTGGTGGGCCGGTCCATGTGCAGCCAGGCAGCATCAGCTGCCGACATCCGCTCCCGGGAAGCCATCCGCCGTCTCCCTCGACCGGCGCACCCGCGGGCACGCTTGACCACTCTCCCGCCTACCGACGGTATTCGAATAGACGCCCGGCGCCCAGGGGCCAACGGCCCCGGGCGCTTCCCGGATAGGGTGCTGAGCCCGCGGGGAGGCTCCCGGGCCGGTACCCGAGAAGGTTCTGACCTACCAGCCGAGAGGAATGAGGTGCGGTCCGTGGACATCACCGGCACACCTGAGTGGGGCGCGCTGGCCAGTCACTACAACGAGGTCAAGGACGTGCACCTGCGCAGCCTGTTCGCCGACGACGTCGCGGTCGCCGAGCGGGGACGCAGCCTCACGGCCGAGGGCGCCGGACTGTACCTCGACTACTCCAAGCATCGGGTGACCGCCGAGACCATCGCCCTGCTGGTGGCGCTCGCCGAAGTGGCCGGGCTGCGGGACCGGATCGAGGCGATGTTCACCGGCGCGCACATCAACACCAGCGAGAACCGTGCCGTCCTGCACACGGCCCTTCGGCTGCCCCGCACCGCTCAGCTCGTCGTGGACGGCCAGGACGTGGTGCACGACGTCCACGAAGTGCTGGACCGGATGGCCGACTTCAGCGCGCGGGTCCGGTCCGGGGCTTGGATGGGATACACGGGCAAGCGCATCCGCAACGTCGTCAATGTGGGGATCGGCGGATCCGATCTGGGCCCCGTCATGGCCTATGAGGCGTTGAAGGACTACTCGGATCGCGCTTTGACCATGAAGTTCATCTCGAATATCGATCCTACGGATGCCGCCGAGGCCACTCGGGGGCTCGACCCGGCCGAGACCCTCGTCATCGTCAGCTCGAAGACCTTCACGACGCTGGAGACGTTGACGAACGCGAAGGTCGTACGGCAATGGCTGCTCGACGGGCTCGGGGCGTCGGCGCAGGCGGTCGCCAAGCATTTCGTGGCGGTCTCCACGAACGCTGAAGCCGTCCGCGCCTTCGGCATCGACACCGAGAACATGTTCGGGTTCTGGGACTGGGTCGGCGGGCGCTATTCCTACGACTCGGCGATCGGCCTCTCCTTGATGATTGCGATCGGACCGGACCGGTTTGCGGAGATGCTGGCCGGTTTGCACGCGATGGACGAGCATTTCCGCACTGCCCCGCTCCCGGCGAACCTGCCCGTCCTCCAGGGCTTGATCAACGTCTGGTACAACAACTTCTTCGGGGCCCAGACCCACGCCGTCCTGCCCTACAGCCAATACCTGCACCGTTTCCCGGCGTACTTGCAGCAGTTGACGATGGAGTCCAACGGCAAGTCCGTCCGCTACGACGGCACGCCAGTGTCCACCGAAACCGGCGAAATCTTCTGGGGCGAGCCGGGGACCAACGGGCAGCATGCCTTCTACCAGCTCATTCATCAGGGCACGAAGCTGATCCCGTGTGACTTCATCGGCTTCAGCCAACCCAACCACGACGTCGGCGAGATGCACGACCTGTTCATGTCTAACTATTTCGCGCAGACAAGCGCCCTCGCGTTCGGCAAGACGGAAGACGAGATCGCCGGCGAAGGAACACCGGCGGCCGTCGTCCCCCACAAGGTCATGCCTGGAAACCGGCCGTCCTCGAGCATCCTGGCCGAGAAACTGACGCCGCACACGCTCGGCGCCCTTGTTGCCCTCTACGAGCACACGGTGTTCACCGAGGGGACGATTTGGGGCATCAACCCCTTCGATCAGTGGGGGGTCGAGCTCGGAAAGGTAATGGCCCGCGAGCTCGCGCCGGCGCTGACGAGCCCGGAAGCGCCCCGCGTCGATGCGGACAGTTCCACCCGCGCGCTTATCTCCCGTTATCGTTTCCAGCGCGGCCGCAGTGCCTGAGGCGCGCGGTTTGGAAATGGATGTCACCGCCTGTTTCGGCGACAGCAGCGCCCAGCGGTCGAGTTCGGGCGGCCAGCTGACGGACAGCACCGTCGGGCCGGGCAGGCGAAGGAGCGGGACCGCGTCGCTTTCCCTCGGCGTCCATCCCAGGTGACCGGCGAAGTAGAGCATCGGCGGGTGCCGGGCGCCGGTGGCGATCTGCGGCGGTGTCGTGGCCTGGCGGTGTGGTCATGGCGCCACGATCGTCCCACCCGGGCGGGAGGGGCCACTGCGGGGGGCCGTATCGAGCTCGCTGCGGGCGGCGCCGCAACGGTGCTGGGCCGGAACTGCATGCATGCCCCGGCCCAAATCAAGATCTGACGCCTGAGGAACCAGGCTATGTCATGCTATTGCCGGTCATGAAGAGTCTTGATCGAAAAAGCACGCATGCAGTTCCGGCCACCCACACGGGCCGTGAAGTGACGTGAGGCACTGGTGAGCCAAGACTCCGAACCGGGCGACGACTTGGGCACCGACCGCCTGGGCGCCGACCTCTTGGGCACCGATCTCTTGAGCACGGTCGCCGGCCGGCTGTTCGAGCCCGGGTGCCCGCTTGAGCTTGCCTGCGCCGAGCTGCCTGGCGAGCCGGTCGAGCTGGCCGAGGCAACCACATTGCCCGCGCGGCCGGTTGCAGTGGGGGATGTCTGGGGGCCGCGGTGGGGGACCGCCTGGTTCCGGGTTCGGGCGCGCATCCCGCGGGACTGGTCCGGCCGCCAGGTCGTCCTGCGCTTTGAGAACGTCTACTTGGAGGCGCCGGTACTGGGGGGCGAAGCCCTGCTCTACCTGGGGGGTCGCGCTCTGGAGGGGCTCAATCCCGAGCATCCGTACGCGGTCCTGCCGGTCGAGGCCGGCGCGGAGGTCGAGCTCTGGATCGAGGCCGCGGCAAACCCGCTGCTGGGTGCGGCGATCGGGCAATGGCCCCTTCTTCTGCCGGACCCGGGGGGACCTCCCCTCCTCCGACTGTACCGCTGTGAGATCGCGGTACGGCGCCCTGAGGTCGCGGCCCTGCACGCCGACCTTCGGGTCGCCCTCGAAGTCGCAGAACATGGGGGTCCGAGCACGCGCCGCGCGGAGTTGGCGTCAGCAGTGGCGGCAGCGCACTCGGCGCTCGACCCAGGCGATGTGGCTGGCAGCGCCGCGGCGGCCCGTGCGGCCCTGGCGGGCGCCCTTCGTGTCCCGGCCGAGGTGGGCACCCAGCAGGTCACGGCCGTCGGGCACGCCCACCTCGACACCGCGTGGCTATGGCCGTTGCGCGAAACCGCCCGGAAAGCCGCGCGGACCCTGGCCACCGCACTCGCGCTCGCCGACGAGGACCCCGACTACGTGTTCGCGCTGCCTGCCGCCCGCCACGCGGTCTGGGTGCGGGACCAGCACCCCGAGCTGTTCGCCCGGCTCGTTGCCGCGGTGGCCCGGCGGCAGGTGGTCCCGGTGGGAGGGATGTGGGTCGAGCCGGACCTGAACATGCCCTCCGGGGAATCTCTGCTGCGCCAATTCGTGTACGGCCAGCGCGTGTTCGAGCAGGAATTCGGCGTGACCTGCCACGAGGCCTGGCTGCCGGACTCATTCGGGATGCCCGCGAGCATTCCCACGATCCTCGCCGCCGCCGGGGTGCGCCGCTTCGTGACACAGAAGCTGTCGTGGAACGACACGAACGCCTTCCCCCACCACACTTTCTGGTGGGAGGGACTGGACGGGACGCGCGTGCTCGCCTGCTTCCCGACGTCGGACACCTACAACGGGATGCTCACCCCGATCGACGTGGCACGTGGCCTCAGCAACGCCCGGTTGCCGGTCGAGCGCGAAACAGCCCTCTGCATCTACGGGCACGGCGACGGCGGTGGCGGGCCGACCCGGGAAATGCTGGAGAACGCGCATCGGATGGCCGACCTCGCCGGTATCCCGGCGGTGTCCCTGGCCGCGCCGGAGCGTCACTTCAAGGCTGTGGAGGCGCGCGGCGCCGAGCTGCCGGTCTGGGTGGGCGAGCTCTACCTCGAAAAGCACCGCGGCACCTACACGTCGCAGGCGACGATCAAGCGCACGCACCGGCGCGCCGAGCGGATGCTTGCGGCAGCAGAACTCTGGTCGGCGGCCGCGCCCGGGTTGCCCTGGCCCGCAGCGCAGCTGGACGAAGCCTGGCAGCTGCTGCTCACCAACGAGTTCCATGACATCTTGCCGGGGTCCTCGATCCACTGGGTCTATGCGGATGCGGAGCGCGACCTGACCAGGGTCTGTGACCTCGCGGCGGGCCTGGCCGGGGCCGGCATGGAGGCAATCGCCGCCTCGGTCGATGCCGAGCCGGGGCGTGGGCTTGCCTTCAATGCCGCCCCGTTCGCGCGGCGGGAGCTCATGGAGGTGGCAGGCGGACTCGTCCCGGTGGAGGTTCCGGCGTTGGGGTGGGCTTTGGTGCCGGATGCCGCCGCTGCGACCGACGCCGTCGAGGTGATGGAGGGGGTAGCCGACAACGGCTTGCTACGCGTGCGCTGGGATGCCGCCGGTGCGCTCACCTCGGTCCTCGACCGGACCGCCGGACGCGAGGTGCTCGCGGCCGGCGAGCGGGGCAACGTCTTCCATCTGCACATCGACGAGCCCGCCGACTATGACGCCTGGGATCTAGATCGTGCCTACCTGGACGAGGTCATTCTCCTGGACGGGCCGGCGGAGGTGGACGTGGTCGAGGCCGGCCCGCTGCGGGCCCGCATGAGGATGCGCCGGCGCTTCGGTCGTTCGACGATTGATCAGATGATGGTGCTGTCCGCCGGGAGCCGGCGCCTCGATTTCCGCACGACGATCGACTGGCACGAGGACCACCGCATGCTCAAGGTCGCCTTCCCGATCGGTGTGCGGGCCACTCAGGCCAGGTTCGACATCCAGTTCGGCCACGTCACTCGCCCTACCCATGCCAACACGGCCTTCGAGCAGGCCCGCTTCGAGGTGTGCGCGCACCGCTGGGCCGAGGTGTCCGAAGAGGGCTTCGGCGTGGCACTGCTCAACGACGGGCGCTATGGCTACGACGTGCGCGGCTCGGTCCTGCGGTTGTCGTTGCTGCGCGCTCCGACCGCTCCGGATCCCTTGTGCGATCGGCGCCGCCACGAGGTCACGTATTCGCTGCTGCCCTGGACCGACCTGCGCGAGGTGCTGGCCGCGGGGGCCGCGCTGAACACGCCGCTGGTCACGGCGACGGTGCCCGCCGGCGGTTCCCGGCTGGTACAGCCGCGCGGCTCTTTCGTCTCCTGCACCGATCCGGGTTTCGTCATCGAGACGGTCAAGCGGGCCGACGACGGGGACGGGTTGGTGCTGCGCGGCTACGAGGCGCTCGGCGGGCGGCGCAGCGTTGCGATCACGGTGGCGGGGCGGTGGCACAGCGCGGCCCGCGCGGACGCCCGGGAACGCGACCTCGAAGCGGTGCCGGTGGAGGGCGGCGCCGTCGTCCTGACGGTCGGGGCCTTCGAGTTGGTGACGCTCAGGCTGCGCTGAACGCAACATAGTTCCCGGCTCCGCCCCAGGCTGGGTGACCGGGCGGGGCCGGGTGGCGGTGCGGTCAGACGTCCTGGTCGATTTCGTCGAGCAGGGCACCGATCTGTTCGAGGAGCAGTGCGGCGTCGGCGGTCGCCGCGCCGGCCGGCGGTGTGACAACGAGGGGTTGCGGAACCTCCTCGGACGGGCGGCGGCACGACGACCTCGTCCTGGCGCGCTGAAGCTGTCTCACCGCTCACCTCCCTTGTCCCGCATGGGCTCGTAGGAAGAACGTACCCACCTGCGCATAAATGCCAACCGCGG
>JADGOW010000292.1 GCA_017882765.1 Frankiaceae bacterium | reverse complement strand
AACCCGCTCCGGCGGCGGGCCGCGACCCTCGCCGGCTGGCTCCTGCTCGTACTGGCGTGGGTGCCACCCGTCGTCGACCAGGTCGCAGGCACCGGGAACCTGGGCCGGCTCATCGCCTTCTTCTCCGCCCGCCACGATCCCCGGTCGTGGTCGGGCAGCATGTCCGGCCCCGGCGAGCTTGTCGACCGGGCCTTCCTGCACCGTGATCCGGGTCGGTTGACCCCCCCGCTGCACCTGGCGGGCGCTTCCGGGATCGCGACGATGGTGGTCCCCCTGGTTGCGGCCGTGCTCCTGATCGTCGTGGGTCACGGGCGTAGCCGGGCCGCCCAGGTCTGCGGGATTGTCACAGTGGTCGCGATCCCCGCAGCGGTGTTGGCCACCCACCGGATCATCGGGGACGCCGGTCCGTATCTGCTCTTCTGGGTGCTGGCGATCCCGGTGCTCGTCGCGATCGGCTGGGCCCACCTGCTGGCGGCCGGGCGGGCGCAGGAGCGCGGCACGGCGCCGGCGCTGATCTGGGCGGGCTTGGCCGTCGCGACCGTCGTTGCCGCCGGCGCCGTCCTGGTCGGGGTCGTGGACACCCGTGCCGCGCCACCGCCGGCTGACTCCGCCATCGGGCGTGGCGCACCCTTGCTGGCGCAACGGCTGGACGCGTTCGGGCATCAGCCCGTGCTGATCACGATCGCCGACGGCGGCCGCTGGCCGGTGGCCACCGGCCTGGCTCTGGAGCTCAGCCGCCGGGGCTGGCGGGCCTACGTCGCCGGCGACAACGCCGCCATGTTCGACCTGGGCCCACCGCCCGGGCTGCGTCCCCGCCTGGAGGTGGTCGTGACGGGCACGTCCACGTCTGCCCGGGCCGCCAGGCTCCCGGGGGCGGCGTCCGTGACCCCGTCCGGCTCACCTGAGCTGGGGCTCTACCTGCGCCCGGTTAGCGGTTGACCGCTGCCCGGCGTCCGTGCCGGGCGCGCAGGTAGTCACGCACGACGTACTGGCCGAGCCGTTCCGGTGACGGGGAGAAGACCCGGCCGCCGTTGCGGCGGGCCACTTCCGCCACGAACTCGACGAGGCGGGGCTCGTCGTCGAGCATGAACACATTGATCGTCGCACCGGCCCGGGTGAGCCGGTCGGCCTCGGCGAGCGTGAGCTCCAGCGTTTCGGGCAGTGGCGGCCACGTGAACCAGGGGCTGCCGTCCGACAGCAGGTGGGCGGTCGGCTCGCCGTCGGTGACGACGAGGACGACCGGCTCCGAATCGGGGTGTTTGGCGAGGCGTCGCCGCGCCAGGAGCAGCGCGTGCTGCAGGTTGGTGCCCTGCACCATCTCGCTGTCGAGCCCGGGCAGCTCGGTGGGACGCAGCTCCCGTGCGTACTCGCTGAAGCCGATCAGGTGGATCGAATCCTGCGGGAACTGAGTGGTGATCAGCGAGTGCAGGGCGAGGGCGGTCGACTTCGCCACGCCCCAGGTGCCCCGCAGGGCCATCGAATAGGACAGGTCCACGAGCAGGCAGACCGCGGCGCTGGCCCGCCGCTCGGTTTCGACAACCTCGAAGTCTTCGACGGACAGACGCACGCGCCGGCCCGGCACGCCGGCCGAGCGCAAGACCGCGTTGCGGACGGTCCGGATGACATCCAGCGGCTGCTCGTCCCCGAACTGCCAGGCCCTGCTGGTCCCGGTCAGCTCGCCCGCCGCGCCCGCATCCTGGGTGTCGTGGTCCCCGCGTCCGCGGGCGTCCACGTCGCTGAACACCCGGGTGAGGGCGCGCAGGCCGATGCGCCGGATCGCCCGGGGGGTCAGATCCATGCGTCCTTCGCGCCGGTCGACGTAGCCCTGGCGCTCGAGCTCCCGCTCGATCTGCTGCAGGACGCGCAGGTCGTCGACGGCCTCGCGGCCCAGGGCGCGGGCCACCGCCTCGGGGTCGATGTCGTCGAGCGTGGCGCCCGCGTACCCCTGGTTCAGGGTTGTCGCCAGCTCGTCGAGCTCGGCCAGCTCTTCCAGCGCCGTGGTGGCGTCGCCGAGCCCCAGCGGGTCGCCCCCGGTCATCCGGTCACGGCCCCGTCCAGGCGCGCCCCAGTCGAGGTCGGGACGGGCAGCGCGCAGCGCGTCCTGCAGCCGCGACATCTGGTCGGCCAGCCCTGCCTCGCCCAGGATGCCCGCGGACAACGCTTCCAGCTCCGCGCGCTGCTCCCTTGTCAGGGAGCGCATGAGTCGCTGTGCGGCGGCGGCGCGCCGGGCCAGCTCGTCTAGCAGGTCGTCCAGGTTCTGCGGGTTGCCGGGGAAGAAGTCGCCGAACTTCTGCATGAAGTCGGCGAACTGCGCATCGGTGTCCTCACCCCGGGCGGCCCGGTCCAGCATCGAGTTGAGGGCCCCCAACATGTCTTTGACCCGGGCGACGTCGGCGGGGGTCGCGTTCTCCAGAGCCTGCTTCATGCCGCGGAACTGGCTGTCGAGCACCTCGCGGCGCAGCAGATCCTGGATCTGTTCGAAGGTCCGCCGGGCCTGCGGTGAGCGCCATTCATAGTCGGAGAGCGC
>JADGOW010000291.1 GCA_017882765.1 Frankiaceae bacterium | reverse complement strand
CCGGCGGAGGCACCGGCCAGTCCGACACGGCCTGCAGCTCCGGTCCCGGCCACTCGACCGCGATCATCTGCCAGAACACGAACCGCGAGTAGACCGAGGATGGCGGTGGTTCTCTTGGGGTGCAGGAGGAGTCCGCTGGTCAGCGGGATGCATCGGTGTGCTGGACGTAGGTCACAGGTAGTCCGGCGTTGCGGTTGAGCTCGTTCATGAGGTCGCGGTTCATCGCTCTGGCGGCGTCGAGGGCGTCGTTGAGGTCGCGCACGTCGCTGTTGAGCTGGGTGATCTGCTGACGTAGCCGGTGGTTGTCGGTCTCAAGCTCGGCGGCGCGTTGTTCGATCTGGGCGAGCAGCGGGCTGATTTCCCTGCCTCGGACTAGGTCGGCGTCCGCGCCGAGTTGGTGTGTCAGCCGTTCGTGCAAACCAGGCGGGGGCTGGAAACGGGGCGATTCGTCACCGCGCCAGTCCCCGACCCAACCATCCTCCTCCGGGGCGGTAGATCGGGTTCCCACAAGCCGAACTCCTTGCGGCACGCCCTCACCGTCGGGACGACGTCGGCGCAGGAACTCGTAGACGACCGTCCCGTAAGACTGGTTCGGTTAACCTTCCCGGTGAAGGGGGGCTAACCGGCATACTGCATTGGTGACCGAACTCAAGATCGGCTACGCCCGGGTCTCGACAGTCGATGAAGATCTCACCGAGCATCGGGACGCGCTCACCGCACTCGGTGTGGACTCCAAGCGCACCTACGTCGACCATGGACTCACTGGCACCAACCGCGACCGACCCGGGCTACGCGAAGCGCTCGCGGCGTGCCGCCGCGGGGACACGCTGGTGGTCACCAAGCTCGACCATCTCGCCCGCTCTGTCCCGGACGCCCGCGACATCGTCGATGAACTCACCGCCGCCGGCGTGAAACTCAACATCGGCGGATCGGTGCACGACCCGATCGACCCGATCGGCCGGCTGCTGTTCACCACCCTGTCCATGATCGCCGAATTCGAAGCCGACCTCGCGCGCGCTCGAACACGAGAGGGGATGGCCGTCGCGCGGGCCAAGGGTCGCCTGCGGGGTAAGCAGCCCAAGCTCAGCCCGCGACAGGAGGCCCACCTGGTCGAGCTGTACCGCGCCGGCCGGCACACCATCGGTGAACTGGAGGAGCTGTTCCCGGTCACGCGATCCACCATCTACCGCGCAGTTGCCCGCGCCGGTGGGCGTGCCGCGCCGGTCGCGACGCGGTCGAGGCGCTGAGCGTTATGGACGAGCTGCTGATCGCGGTCAACCCGGACCCGGAGTCGAGGCTGGCCTACCTGCTGCGGTTGCCGCTGGGCGGCGGGATGGTGTTCCGCACCTCGGGCACCTGGCCGCGTACCAAGGCGCTGTACTGCTACCCGGTCGCCAGCGACGAGTGGCCCGACGAGCCTGAGATCGTCGAACGCGCGCCGATCCGTTCCTGCGTGCGTCGCGGTGCGGCGATCGATCTGATCCTCGACCGCGCGCGAGAGAACCGTTCCCAGCTGGTGTTCACCACCGCCCGCGGCCGAGATACGGTGTTCTGGCAGTCGCCGCGCACCCGCAAACAAGCCCGGCCGAACGTCACCACGCCGACCGCCCGCGCCGCCGGCGTCGCCGCGTTCGAGATCGTCGTCGACACCCGCGAGCAATACGCTTACCGCTTCGCCAGCCAGCAGGTCGGCACGGTCAAACGCGCGTTGGCGTGCGGCGACTACGGCATCACCCTCGTCGACCGTCTCGTCGCCGTGGTGGAACGCAAGTCCCTTGCCGACCTGGTCTCCAGTCTGATCAACGGCAAGCTGCGCTACGCGCTCGGCGACCTCGCCGCGCTGCCGCGAGCGGCCGTCGTGGTCGAGGACCGCTACTCGCAGGTCTTCAAACTCGACTGGGTCCGGCCCGCCGTGGTCGCCGACGGGCTCGCCGAGCTACAGATCCGCTGGCCCAGCGTGCCGATCGTCTTCGCCGAGACACGTCAACTCGCGGAGGAGTGGACCTACCGCTACCTCGCCGCCGCCCACGCCTGGGCCGGCAGCGAATTGGCCCTCGCCGAACGGGTGGGCGGCGACGCGGTCACACCGGCCATGTCAACAGCTCCCCATGCGCCCGAGCCGGCAACCAGCGAAGTCCGCGCATGGGCACGCGCCAACGGCTTCGGAGTGCCCGACCGCGGCCGGCTCCGCCCAGACATCTGGCAAGCCTGGCGCGAGGCCCAGCAACCGTGACCACCCACAACCGACACAAGATCACGAAAGACAAAGCCCCGGCGATGTGCTCTTCGGTCGAGCAGCACCCGGCCCCGGTGCCCTCGGAGGTTGCCGTGGCGGTGGCGGGTTTGGTGGCCGCGTGCATGCCGGGGACGGCTTCGTGGGTGAAGGTCACCGCAGCGTTGGTGAAGCTGGCGGCGGTCAGCCCGTCGAGGTACTCCTGGCGGGACAGGGCGCCGGCGATGTATCCGGCGTAGCTGCCCCGGGCGGCGCGTTCCTCCGCGGGCACGGTGTCTTCGGCCACGACAACGGCGCTGTCAGCGTCG
>JADGOW010000135.1 GCA_017882765.1 Frankiaceae bacterium | reverse complement strand
CGGACGCGTCTGGGACGTGGCGGATCGTACCGGGGTGAGCGGTAGCGGGGCGGGACCCATGCCGGGGCGGGACCGATGCCGGGGCGAGCGATGGCGGGCCGAGCGGTGGCGGGGCGGGACCGGGTGGCGGCCGAGCGGTGGCGCAGTGCGGGGGCGACGAAGCGGGGGAAAGCGCTGGGGGACAGCGGCGGGCGCCAACTGCGGACTTTGGTCCCCGGACCTCCGGCACATCGGCCGTGGAGCGACAGAGCCCCATCCGCGACCGTGTGCATGGCGGTAACGGGTTACCTCGTGCCCAGCCGACCTCGTCTTGACGTCGAACAAGCGGAGGTGCGCCATGGGCCCGACCGAGGTAGGCGAGCGCAGATGACCGGCGTTCTGCAGGCGCGGAGTTTCGCGCCCCCGCGAGCCGTGCAATCGCCGGCGCCCGCCGTCAGGATCCCGCGTCAGAGCGCCACCGGGCGCGCTACTGAGCCTGCCACCGGGTCCGCCACCGAACCTGTGCCCGCGACCGATTACCGGGACGACGCGCGGTCCGGTCGCCGGGTGTACGGCCGGGTCGTCGTCGGGTACGACGGGTCCGCCGGCGCCCGCCTCGCGATGGACATCGCCGCCGAGGAGGCCCGCCGCCGGGACGCGACGCTCACGGTCGTCCACGTGTGGCACGGGGACCCGCTGACGGTTCTGCCGAGCGCCATAGGGCCTCTCGCCGACGACCTGCGCCGAGCCGCCGAGGAGGAGCTGGCGGGTGGCACCGCCGAACTCCAGCTCGACGGGGTGCGCCTGGAACTGCTCACCCTGGAAGGAAACGCGCCCCGGCGGCTGGAGGAGGTCGCCAGAGAAGCCGACCTGCTCGTCGTCGGTTCGCGTGGTCAGGGCGCGTTGGCGAGCACACTGCTGGGTTCAGTGAGCCTGCACTGTGTGCTCCACGCGCCTTGTCCGGTGCTGGTCGTGCCGCCCTTGCGGCGGCGCTGCTGAGCGCTGGACATCCCGTCCCGGAGAGCCGGGACACCCCCGGGCAGCCGGGGACTGGTCGAGGGCCCCAGGGGGGAGCAGAGTCGGCCGGCCCCGGCGCCCGGCCCAACCACCGCTACCCAGGCAGCCCTACCCGGGCAGTAGGACGGCTGCCCCGGTGACGCGGTCGGCCGCGAGGTCGGCCAGCGCATCCCCGGCGCGATCGAGCGGATAGCACTGCGTGGTCACCTCCAGGCCGTGCTGGTCGGCGAATGCCAGGAATTCCAGCCCGTCGGCGCGGGTGTTGGACGTGGTGCTGGTCAGCGTCCGCTCCTGGAACAGGTGCTGCTGGTAGTCCAGGACGGGGATGTCGCTGAGGTAGATGCCGGCGACCGACAGCGTCCCGCCGCGGTCGAGCGCGGCGAGCGCGACGGGCACGAGGTCGCCGACAGGGGCGAACAGCACCGCACCATCGAGCGGTTCGGGCGGCATGTCGTACGCGCCTCCCACTGACGCGACGCCGAGTGAGAGGGCGAGCTTGCGGGCCTGTTCGGCGCGGGTCAGCACGTGCACGGTCGTGCCCTCGGCGAGGGCGACCTGCGCGGCCAGGTGGGCGGACGCGCCGAAGCCGTAGATGCCCAGCCGACCGCCCGGCGCGACGCGGGCGCGACGCAGCGCGCGGTAGCCGACGATGCCGGCGCACAGCAGCGGGGCCGCGTGCTCGTCGTCGTAGCGGTCGGGTATCGGGTAGGCGAAGTTCTCGTCGACGACGGCGTACTCGGCGTAGCCGCCGTCAGCGTCCCAGCCGGTGTAGCGCGAGTACGGGCACAGGTTCTCGTCCCCACGCAGGCAGTAGCGGCACTGCCCGCACGTGCCCCGCAGCCAGGCGATGCCCAGCCGCCGGCCGACGTCCCAGCGCGTCGCGCCCTCGCCGCGGGCGTCGACCACGCCGACCACCTCGTGGCCGGGGGTTGTCCGGGGACGCTTGGGCGCCAGGTCGCCCTCGGCCAGATGCAGGTCGGTGCGGCAGACGCCGCATGCACGGACCCGGAGGCGCACCTCGCCGGGGCCGGGCTCGGGGATGTCCCGCTGGACGAGCTGAAGGGGGTGTTCGGCCGCGGGTGCCGGTGTGCCGACCTGCCAAGCGGTCATCGTCATGCGGCCAGCATCCCGCCCTGTGGACGAGTGCGCCAACGGGCCGCCCACCGGGCGAGGCTGGCCCTGAGAGCGAGCCGCCGCGGGGTGTCTGGTACACGCGTAACGAGGCAAGGTTGCTTCTGGCCGACCTGGACGAGGCCCGGCAGACATTGCTCGACTCCGGGCACCTCACCGTGGTTCTGTTCCTGGAAGAGCAGGCCACCTTGCTTCGGCGCCGTCTCGGTTTCGACGACCCCTCGGGAGTGTCTGATGTCGGATGAGCCTCTCAGTCTGACGCAGGCGGCCCGCCGCCTCGGCATCACCACAAGGGAGATAGTGGTGCTGGTGGATGAGGGGAAGATCCGATACGTGATCCATCGCGGGATGGTCCACATCCTCCCCGAGGCGCTGGACGAGTACCGCAAGGCGTCCTAGCCCTCCGAAGCGCCCGAACTGGGGAACGTTAGCGGGGCTACAGCCCCCGTAATGCTCCCCACTCGAGGGTCGCCTACGGCAGGGCCGGGGCCGGAGAGAACGGGTCGAGGCCGTGCAGGGGGAAGATCGCCTTGCGGGTCGCGAGGACGGCGGCGTCGAGCAGTTCGTCGATGCCGCTCGCCTCCGGATTACCGGTGCCGCCCTCCCAGCGCAGGTAACTGGGGGTCGCACCGTCCGTAAGCGAGGACGGGGCGTACACGCCGGTGCGGTCGCGCACCATCTCGCGCCAGGAGTTCGGTGTGAACCCTTTCATGACCTTGCCGACTGCCTCGCCGATGAGCCGCGTCCAGGCGCGCGGAACGACCGAGACAGCCTCGTACCCGCCGCCGCCCAGGGCCAGCCATTTGCCGCCGCACACCTCGTGGGCCAGCCTGTGCAGAATCTCGTAGGCCTTCGCCTGCCCGTCCACGCTGAGCAGCAGGTCGGCGAGCGGGTCGCGCTGGTGGGTGTCACAGCCGCACTGGGTAACGAGGATGTCGGGTTGGAACGAGCGGACGAGCTGCGGGACGACCGCCGTGAACGCGCGCAGCCAGCCGGAGTCGCCGGTGGCGGCAGGCAGCGCGACGTTGACCGCGCAGCCGACGCCCTTCCCGGCGCCCGTCTCCGACGGCCAGCCGGTACCCGGGTACAGCGCCCTGCCGTTCTCGTGCAGGCTGATCGTGAGGACCCTGGGGTCGTCGTAGAAGGCCGACTGGACGCCGTCCCCGTGGTGGACGTCGACGTCGACGTAGGCGATGCGGTTGGCCCCTTCGGCCAGCAACCAGGACATGGCCACTGCCGCGTCGTTGTAGATGCAGAAGGCGCCGGCCCGGCTCCGGTGCGCGTGGTGCAGGCCCCCGGAGATGTTGACGGCGTGATCGGCGCCGCCCTTCCACACAGCCCTGGCGGCGTCGACGCTCGCGCCCGTGGCGAGGGCCGCGGCCTCGTGCATCTTCGGGAAGATCGGTGTGTCCTCGGTGCCGAGGCTGTACCTGCGCCACATCGCGTCGAGCATGCTGTCCGGCGCGTGCCGCACCGCTGACACGTACGCGGGGTCGTGGATCAGCTCGAGCAGGCTCACCGGGGCGGGCGTGGGCGAGAGCAACTCGACGCCGGGCAGCCGGAACAGGCCGAGAACCTGGGACAGGGCGATCGTCAGCTCGAGGCGCAGCGGGCGCATCGCGTGCTGGCGGCCGAAGTCGTACGCCGTGAAAGCCTCGTCCCAGAGGACGGTCACCTTCTCGGTCACGGCCAGGTCTCCGGGTCGCTCGCGTGTGCTCCTACCCTGGGGGCGCGTGTTAGCGTCCCCTTTCGCACGGAGCATGACACTGGGCATGTCCCCCCTCCTGCCCCGGTCGCGGCCTTGCCCTCCTGGACCGTCTTCCTCCCTGAGACCCCCCCTGCCATCCTCGTCGCCTCCGCCCGGGGGACAAGGGGCGCAGGGCCGGAGCGGCCCGGGTCGGGCGTCCCGATTCGTCACCCGTTTGGCGTACTCCTTCAGGGCCAGTCGGCCGGGCCGGGCCGGGCCGGGGAGCTGAGCAAGCAGTTGTCCCTGGACGTTGGCGTGGCGGGTGTGCGGCCCCGGGACCAGGTGGTAGACGCCTTCCTAGAGCTCGTCGTAGAGGTCGGCCCCCGTCGCGCGGCGACGCTCGATCAACGCCTGGACTTCGGGGGGACCGGGTCGAGAACGACAGTTCTCATGGCTTCTCCCTCGGGCTGGTCGCTCGCCGCTCTGGGACACGCAACTCACTCCTCATTGTCGTCGGTGGCCGCGCCGAAGCATGACCAGCGGCGACAAGAGCTCGGAGGCGTGCGCGCCGGTCCGCCGAGAGCGATTCAACGGAAACGGGTTGCGGATCGGCCCATTGCCGGTGTCCCGGAGAAGTCATAGAAGCGCGTCCCGACGCCGCCTGGCGGCACCCGCGCCGGCATGCGCGGCCGCCGTGATAGGTAGCGTCGGACCGAGCCGTCCGTGCGGGAGGGGTGTCGTGTCGAGCACAGCGACGACCAGCGCGTTCCGCACCTGGGAAGACCCCGCTGAGGTCCGGGCCCGCGGCAAGGCGCTACGGGACAAGGTGTCACGCCGGGCCCACGCGGAGTGGTCGGTGGACCTGAGCCGTCCCGACCCGGTAGCCGTCATCGACAAGGGCAACGTGGGCCGCATCCCCGACCTCGTCCCCCTGCGTATCGGCCGGATGATCGAATCGCCGTTCGCGTTCCTGCGCGGCGCCGCGGCCGTGATGGCCGAGGACCTGCGGGGCACCCCGGTCACCGGGTCCGACGTTCAGATTTGCGGGGACGCCCACGTCGCGAACTTCGGCTTCTTCGGATCGGCCGAACGCCAGCTCGTCATGGACGTCAACGACTTCGACGAAAGCCTGCGCGGCCCGTGGGAGTACGACCTCAAGCGCTTTGTCGCCAGTGTGGTCGTCGCGGGCCGGCAGGCGGGCGTGCGCGAAGCCCTGTGCCGGGACTCGGCCGCTGATGCCGTCCGCGCGTACCGTCACACCGTCGACACGATCGCCGGGATGGGCGTCCTGCGTGCCTGGCAGGTCAAGGAGGACGAACTGTTCGCCACCGTCGACGTCGAGCAACTCGACGCGACGCTGCGCCGCGTAGCCGAGAAGTCTCGGCGCAACACCAGCGGGAAGGTGGCGTCGCGATGGACCCAACGCATCGAGCGCAGCAGGTGGAAGTTCATCGAGCAGCCTCCGGTGCTGCGCGAGGTCGACCCCACCACGGCGGGAGAGGTGGTCGCCGGACTGAGCGCCTACGCGACGACCGTCCACGACGAGCGACGCTGGCTGCTCGGCCGCTACGCCGTCTCCGACGTCGCGTTCCGGATATCCGGCCTGGGCAGCGTCGGCCTGCGCACCTACATCGTCTTGCTGCACGGCAACGGCGAGGACCCCTTGATCTTGCAGGTCAAGGAGGCGCGGCCACCCGCCCTTGCTCCGCACCTTCCCTACGAGCCGCCCGACCACGAAGGGCACCGCACGATCTGGGCCCAGCGGCTGATGCAGACGACCAGCGACATCCTGCTCGGCTGGACGAGCATTCGCGGGCGTCCGTACTACGTCCGCCAGTTCCGGGACATGAAAGGCAGCGTCGAGCTCGAATCCTTGCCTGGCAATGAGATCGACGACTACGCGCGGCTGGTGGGTGCCCTGCTCGCCCGCGCGCACAGCCGCTCCCTCGACGCGCGCCTGCTGGCAGGGTACTGCGGCAGCGGCGACACGCTGGACCATGCGCTGCAGCGCTTCGCCGTCTCCTATGCCGACCAGACGGAGGCCGACCACGCCGCGCTGGTCAGCGCCGTGCGGGCCGGCCGCCTGCCGGCCGAGACAGGGGTGTGACGGCCGTCTCGAAGCTCCGAATCCCCGGGATCCCCGAAGCGGGGAGACTTACGGGGGCTATAGCCCCGCTAACGCTCCCCACTTTCGCGTAGTCGGCAGCGCGAGCACGTCCCAGGCCCCTGCCACCCCCGGCGGCGCAGGGCTTCGGCCACGGTGGCGACCACCGCGCAGGGGTCCCGCAGCAGCACAGACCCCGGGAACCGCAACACGAGCCGCCCGCCGATCTGCTGGGCGTTGTCGCGGGCCATGTCGCGCCACCATCCGGCGGCGTCGAAATGGCCCAGCCGCCCGTCCAGCTCGACGACGACGTCATACCTGTCGAACAACACGTCGAGCCGGACGACCTGGTTGCGCACCTCCCGAACCTGCTTGGCGGTTGCGGGCAGCCCGTGCGCGCGAGCGGCACGATCGAACCGCATCTCCAGCACCGAGTGGGCCCCTTCCCCGGCCAGCCGGACCGCGTCGAGGAGGACTCGCCGGCGGGGGAAGGTCGCTGCGGCATGCAGCTCATCGAGCAGCGCGGCGGGCGAGACGTGGTGGCGCTGCACGGCGCGGGCGAGCAGGGCCAGGGCGTCGTCCTCGGACCTCGACGCGGCGAGGCAGTCGGCATACGTCCGGGCCGGCCGGGTGCAGGGTGGCACCGCGTGGGCGTAGTAGGCGGCTGCGCCCCAGCGGCGCGACCGGTGCACGACCAGCCCCGGCTGGCCCCGCACGCGCCTGTCGTGCGCAACGGTCACGTGGGCGGTGGGTAGCCGAGACGGGAGCAGGGCGGGCGAGTCCGGGTCCAGCAGCGCCAGGGCCGACCAGTGGCTGGCAGCGCTGCCCGGCCCGGCGTAGAGCACGGCGGCGTGCGCGATCTGCGCCGAGGTGAGGGGGCCTGTGGACGTGGCGAAGACGGCCCGGCAGACCCGCTGCCACCGGCCGGCCATCACGTGCGCGCGGACCCGCTCCCGCGTGACGCCCAACGCCTCGGCCTGCTGGACAGAGATGATCCCCGCCTGGCGGCGGAGCAGGGAGCGCCACTCTCGGGTCGCCTCCGGGTGCACCGGCGCAGCATGTACCGACAGGGGTCAGCACCGCCGGGCTCGTCCACAGGGCCGGCGACCCCCCATCGGCGGAGTGGGGACACTTAACGGGGCTATAGCCCCCGTAAGTCTCCCCGCTCCGGGGGAGGTGGAGGGTGGGCCGCCCCAGGAGATAGGTCCGGTCGGGTAGCCGGTTGGGGCATGCCAAAGTAGGGCCATGCCCGTGCACTCTCACCAGCAGGCCGACTCGTCCGACGTCGTCTCGACCCGACCGCAGTTCGCACGCGAGCCCTTGTCGGTGCCGCGACACCGCATGCCGGACGGGGAAATGTCCCCGGGAACCGCCTTCCAGATCGTGTCGGACGAGTTGATGCTCGACGGCAACGCACGGCTCAATCTCGCCACGTTCGTCACGACCTGGATGGAGCCCGAGGCGGCGCAGCTCATGTCCCAGTCGTTCGACAAGAACATGATCGACAAGGATGAGTACCCGCAGACCGCAGCCCTTGAGATGCGCTGCGTCAACATGCTCGCCCGGCTCTGGGGGGCAGAGCCGGGCAGCGGGGTCGGGTGCTCGACCACAGGGTCGAGTGAGGCCGCGATGCTCGGCGGGCTCGCCCTGAAGTGGCGCTGGCGGGCGCGGCGGCAGGCGGCTGGGCGGCCGGCGGACCGGCCCAACCTCGTCATGGGGGCCAACGTTCAGGTGTGCTGGGACAAGTTCTGCCGCTACTGGGACGTGGAGGCCAGGCTCGTCCCGGTCGAGGAGGGCGCGACCCATTTGACCGCCGAGGGGGCGGTCGCGGTGTGCGACGAGAACACGATCGGCGTCGTCGCGGTCCTCGGCTCGACCTACGACGGGACCTACGAGCCCGTGGCCGATATCGCCGCCGCGCTCGACCGGCTGCAGGCCGAGCGCGGCCTCGACATCCCGGTGCACGTCGACGGCGCCTCGGGCGGCTTCGTCGCCCCGTTCATCGACACGGGCCTCGTGTGGGACTTCCGGCTGCCTCGGGTCGCCTCCATCAACGCCTCGGGACACAAGTACGGGCTCGTCTACCCCGGCGTCGGCTGGATCATCTGGCGGGACAGCGCGGCCCTTCCCGATGACCTCGTGTTCAAGGTCGACTACCTGGGCGGGAACATGCCGACGTTCGCCCTGAACTTCTCCCGCCCCGGCTCACAGGTCATCGCCCAGTACTACAACTTCATCCGCCTGGGCCGCGACGGTTACACCCGCGTGCAGCAGGCCTGCCGGGATACCGCGATGTGGCTGTCGGAGCAGATCGCTGCCACGTCGCCGTTCGAGCTCATCTCGAACGGCAGTGACCTGCCGGTGTTCGCGTTCCGGATCCGGGAGGGAGCCGCCCCGTACACGGTGTTCGATGTGTCGGAGTGGCTGCGCACCCGCGGCTGGCTCGTTCCGGCGTACCGGTTTCCGGCGAACCTGCAAGACGTTGCCATGCTGCGGGTGGTCGTCCGCAACGGGTTCGGCCGCGACCTCGCGGGGCTGCTCGTCGAGGACCTGACCAGGGTCGTGAACCGGTTGGGGCAGGCCGCTCCCGGTGGCCTGCCGCCCAGCCAGCCGTCCGCCTTCCACCACTGAGCTGAGC
>JADGOW010000290.1 GCA_017882765.1 Frankiaceae bacterium | reverse complement strand
GGGGAGAGCCCTGTCGCGGCGCTGGAGCGGGTGTCGCGTGTGTCGGCGGGGGAGCTGTCCCGCGAGCTGTCTTGGGCCCTGGCCGACAGTCGCGCCGGCGCGACCCTGTCAGAGGCGCTCGAGCGGATGGCGACCCGCACCGAGCTTGCCGTCTTGGGCCGCTTCGTCGACGGGATGGTCGTGGCCATCGAACGGGGGACGCCCCTTGCCGACGTCCTGCGCGCCCAGGCTGCTGACGTGCGGGAAAGCCACAAACGGTCCCTGCTCGAATCGGGTGGCAGGAAGGAGATCGCGATGATGTTCCCGGTCGTCTTCCTCGTCCTTCCGGTGACCATAGTCTTCGCGCTCTACCCGGCATTCATCGGGTTCACCATGATCGCCGGCTAGCGTCCAAATAATGCTTCAGGGGGGATAACACATGGTGGTATACGCATACTTGTTGGCATTGCGGGACCGCTCGTTGGCATTGCGGGACCGGCTGCTGCGCGCGGGCGCCGACCGCGGCGACGTTCCTGGCTGGGTGCTCGTCACGGTGATGAGTGCCGGCATTGTCGCCGCGCTTGTCGCCGTCGCCGGCGACAAGTTGCGTCAGGTCTTTCTCACTGCGATCAACAAGGTCTCACCCTGATCTGGGCAGGTTACCGACTGTACCGCCGCAGGCGGGACCGCGGCGAGCGCGGTTCCGCCGTTGTCGAGTTCGTCCTGGTCGCGGGGCTGCTGGCGATCGTGTTTCTGGGCATCGTCCAGGTCGGGATCGTCGTGCACATCCGCAACGTGTTGACGGCCAACGCGGCCGAAGGCGCCAGGTTCGCGGCGGGTCTCGGGGCCGACCCGAGCGCGGGGGGCAGCCGCAGCGCAGACCTCAACAGCCAGACGCTGTCGGCAGACATCGCCGGCCGGGTGCCCTGCCGTGGTTGGGGCGACGGGTCGCTGGTCGCGGTGGACTGCGAGGGGCACATTCCGCTGTTCCTGCTGCACGTGGGCAGCGTCAGCCTGCACGTGCGCGGGCACGCGCTCAAAGAACCGGACCCGGGCGGCTCGCCGTGAGGGGGCATCCGTCGTGCTGGCGGGGGTGCGCGGCGCTGCGCTGGCGTTTGCGGCGGCGGGCCGGCGGCGCGGGGCCCGGGGACAGTGGCGCGGCCGTCGTCGAGTTCGTCGGGTTGTCGGTGCTGATCCTGCTGCCGGTGATCTACCTTGCGCTGACCATCTTCCAGATTCAGCGAGCAGCGTTCGGGGTGACGCAGGCGGCGCGGGAGGCGGGCCGGGCGTTCGCCACAGCCGCGAGCACGCGCGAGGCCTTCGCGCGGGCTCAGGTGGCGGCGCGGACTGCGCTTGCCGACCAGGGCGTGGACGGCGTCCCCCGGGTTGAGTACCTACCGGCGGGCGCCGGCTGCGGCGCCGGCCGCGCCTCCGGCGGGTCGGGCGTCGCGACGTTGCGCCCGGGGGCGACCTTCGTGGTGTGCGTTCGCATGGATGTCCCGCTTCCGTACACGAGCGCGGGCCGGTTCGCCGGCATCGTGCCGGCCACCGTTGCGGTCACCGGGCAGTACGAGGTAGTCGTTGACGAGTACCGGAGACAGCGGTGAGCCGCGCGTGGTGGCGCGCCCGGGTCGGCGCCGGAAGTCGTGCGGCAGGCAGCAGCGTGCTGGGGGGACCCCGCGGCGGCGCCGGGAGAACGCCGTGGGGACGGTGGGGCAGCGTCCGAAGATGCGGGGTCGGCAGCCCTGACCGGGGCCGGGCGCGCCACCCAGGCGACGCCGGCTCTATCGCGCTCATGACCCTGGGCTACCTCGTCGTCGTGCTGGTTCTCGCGTTCGTGGTGGCGGAGGCGTCGATGGTGTATCTGGCCCGCCGCAGCCTGGCGGCCGAGTGCGACGGGGCCGCCGTCGCCGCGGCCCAAAGCGTCGATGCGGCCCGGACGTACGGACAGGCCGACCCCGGCACGACCCTCGCGCTCGCGGGGGTCCAGGCGGTGGTGGCCAGATACCGGCGATCCCCGCACAGCGTGCTCGACGCGGCCGTCGAGGGCGGGGACACCGTCGTGGTCACCGGGCGTCGCGACGTCGACCTCCCGCTGCTGGGCTACCTGAGCGTGGGATCAGTGACGGTATCGGCGAGCGCGCGGGCCAGAAGCCACGTGCTCCTCAGCACCGCCGGGTGACGGCCAAGCTCTGGACGCACCCTGGGCGGGTTGGGCGGCTTGGGCGCGCCGTTCCCGGATCTGTCCCTCGGCCCGCAGCACCCGGTACTGGCCCGCACCATAGTCTGATGCCGCCAGGACCTTACGGGCTGATCGAGACGCCGCCACCGACCCTGCAGCTACCGGTCGAGGGCCGCCAGCCCGGCCTGTGCCAGCACGCGCCGGCCGTCGGACTCTGTCACGGCCAGGTCGGCGGGGGCATCGAGCAGGGCGAGCGCGGCGACGTGTGTCGTGTCCGGTCGCAGGTCGGACAAGCGCACGCGCGCGGGCGCCACGTCGGGCGGCCAGGCCAGTAGCGCCGCCGGCTCGTGCGGGGCGGACACGACCACGTCAGCGGGCGACAGCCGCAGCCCGAGCCCGCTGAGCTTGACCAGGGCCTC
>JADGOW010000134.1 GCA_017882765.1 Frankiaceae bacterium | reverse complement strand
CAAGGTCCGTGTGCGCGACACGATGGAGATCGAGCGTGATGCCGGGAGCGCCACCGTGCACAAGGCGCTCGTGGGCCTGCGCGACCGCTTCAAGATCGACGTTGACGGCGGCCCCGACATGAGCGCCCACGGCAACCTGGTCGACCACGAGTACGAGATCGAGCGTGACGGCGACACCGTAGCGACGGTCTCCAAGAAGTGGTTTCGCGTCAGGGACACCTATGGGGTCGAGGTCGCGGCCGGCCAAGACGACGTCCTGATTCTCGCAATCACCGTGTGTATCGACGCCATGACCCGCGACTGAGCGCAGAGCGAGCTGGCGGCCGCCTGGTCAAGGCGGCGCGATGGGGACGAGCCCGAACACCGCGCCGCCAAGCTGCACCTGCCTGCCGACGACATCGCCACCTCCGACGGCTGGAGCGTAGCGGCGCAGCCGAAAGGCGGCGGAGGACGAAGAAAACGATCAGGCGACCCGGCCCGAGGGCTCGACCGGCCCGGTCCCGTCGGGGTCGGCCAGGCGCGGTGACACGCCTGGGATGTGGATGTCGCGGTGTGCGAGGCGGGGCACCGTATCGATCAGCTCTTGCAGCGATTGTGTGATGAAAGCCGCTAGCCGGTCGAGGTCGGGCGTGCTGTCGCGGTCGGCGTTGAGGCCGTAGAAGATGCCGCCGTTGTAGGAGATGAGGCCGATGCTGAGCGCCTGCCCGGTGGCCAGCGGCGCGACCGGGTGCAGCGTGCGCATCCGGGCGCCTGCGACGTCGAGCGGGATCTGCGGGCCGGCGACGTTGGTGACGACCACGTTGAACAGGCGACGGCTGAGCCCGCCGGCGAGGCTGGCGCCGCGGGTGCGCAGCGGCGGTGGGAGCAGGCTCGCCAGCCTGATGAGGACGTCGGTTTGGGCAGATGGGCCGGCGTTGTTGTGCCGTTGCATCCGGTCGCAGATTTCGCCCAGACGCCGCAGCGGATCGGCCTCGCCGAGCGGAAGGTCCACAAAGGAGGCCGAGACGTTCTTGCCCAGCGTGTCGACCTGCTGCTCGGTGCGGACGTTGACCGGCACCATCACCCGCAGGCTCGCGGTCGGCGGCACCGGCTCGCCGCGCTGTTGCAGCCAGCCGCGCAGCGCGCCGGTCACCGTGGCCAGCACCACGTCGTTGATCGTGACGCCGTGCGCCTGGCGCACCCGCTGGTAGTCGGCGAGCCGAGTGCCGGCCGTCGCGTATCGGCGCGGCGTGCCGATGGTGGTGTTCAGCGGGCTGTCGGGGGCGGGCCGCAGGAGGGTGCGGGCCGCGGCATACCACCCGCGGACGCGCCACAGTGCGTTGGCCGTCGCTGTCTGGCCCCCTGCCCGGTCGCTGGACAGCGCCGCCAGCGCGGCTGTCGGCCGGTGGGTCAGGTCGAGCGCCGCCTCGGCGACCCGCCGCCACGGGGAGGGGGCGCGGCCGGCCGCTGCGGTCGGGGCCGGCTTCGGCGGGACGGTCGGGGCGGAATCGAAGAACAGCCGGGCGATGTCGAGCCCGCGGTCGCCGTCCGCCATCGCATGGTGGATCTTGGTGATCAGCGCGAACCGGTTGTCGGACAGGCCGTGGACCACGTGGAGCTCCCACAACGGCCGGCTGTGGTCAAGCTGGCGGGACTGGATCCGGGCGACCAGCTCGCACAGTTGGGCGTCGCTGCCTGGCTGCGGGAGGGCGCTGTGCCGCACGTGGTTGCCGAGGTCGAAGTCGGGGTCGTCGACCCAGGTCTGGTTGGCGAAACCGCAGGGCACCCGGCACAGCTTCTGCCGGTAGCGCGGTGCCGCGCAGATCCGCTCGCTGATCTGCTGTGCCAGCAGCGGGTAGTACCCGACGCCGCCGGCGGGGACGGCGAAGGTGGCCACCGCGCCGACGTGCATCGCCGTGGTTGAACAGCGGGTAGCGGCGGCGGGCCAGCCGGGGAACGCCGGCCTGGATGCGCGGCTCGACCGCGGTGTGGACCTGCTGCGCGGGGGCGGCGTCATCGACCCGGTCGGGGTCGTAGGGGTAGGCGACGATGTTGGTTCAGTCATAGCTGATCTCCAAGATTGCAGTTGGCTCGGGTTTGAGGTTTTCCTCGGGATGCCGTCGCTTCGCTGCGTCGGCGGGGCGCCTGGCGGGCGTGGGCGGTGTGCCCTACATGGAGGCGTCAGCCATGACTGCCGCCACCACGGGTCACCGAGCCCCCGAGTCGCTTCCCACCCTATGTTCTGCGCCTGACGAAATAAACCCCGCGGCGTGTCGTCGGCCCCCGAAGATTGTGATCGTCGTCACATAACAGGCCCCAACGTGCACCCAAGCGGTCCTTGATTGTGAGGTCGCACGCGGCCGGGCGGGGGAGCTTCGGGGGATCGGACCGGCCGGAGGCCGGCGGCCGGCCGGCTCCGCCCGCGGTCAGGAGGTTGCCGTGGGGGTCCCGGTCTGCGACGCGGCCGGCGACCCGACCGGGGAGGCGGCGGCACCCTCGGCTGGACCGGAGGGCGACGGCACCGGAACCGATCCGCCCGTCGCGAACCGCGGCTGCAGCCTCGCCGCGGCCACATGGGCCACGGTGACGGCCACGATGACCAGCGGCATCACGGCCAGCCCGTCGGAGAGCAGGAGCAGCGTCGCCAGCAGCACCGAGGTAAGCGGGAGCCGGAGCATCGCAACGGACATCGCGCCTATGCCCATGGCCGTCCCGGTAACCAGCGGAAGGCCGCCGAAGTGCGACAGCGCGATGCCGCCGGCGGCGCCGAGGAACATGGCCGGGAAGATCGGGCCGCCCCGGAAGCTGCCCAAGGAGACGCCGTACGCGAGGCCCTTGCAGGCCAGGAGGAGGATGAGCGCCCCGACCGAGTAGCCGGCGCTGCCGGCGATGAGGGGGCCGAGCGCTGCCTGCCCCGAGAAGAGCACATCGGAGTTGGGGTGCCCGGTGCCCTCCGCATAGGCGATCGCCAGCCCGGCGACGACCAGGCCCATCACCGGCGTGGCCAGCAGCAGTCGCCGCTCGACGTGCGGGCGCAGGACCAACCCGAGCCAGCGGATGGCCGATCCCACCACGGCTGCTGCGATCCCGATGCCGATCGCCCAGGCGAACTGGGCGAGCGTCGGCTCTCCGACCGGGGGCAGGCCCGGGATGGCGAGCGAGAACGTGCCCAGCCCGGTCCAGTCGTCGAGACCTATGAAGATCAACGACCCGACGCCGGCCGCCAGCAGCCCGGGGAGCAGCACCAGGCCCAGCGTGGGTCCGCCGAGCCCGGAGGCCTCCATTAGCAGGAATGCGCCGAGCAGCGGTGAACCCAGCAGCGTGCTGACCGCGGCGAAGCTTCCTGCTGCCGCGAGGACGAGGAGGGCCTGCTGCGGCGCGTCCCGCTTGGCAAGGCGAACCGCCACGATCGCCAGCCCGCCACCAAGGGCGATCAGGGGTGCCTCCGGCCCGAGCACAGCGCCGAATCCGAGGGTCGCCAGCGCGGCGAAGAAGATGCCCGGTAGTTCGATCGGTTTCGCGGGGCCGGCGCCCGCCTGGAAGCCGTCGGCGGGGGAGTGGCCACCCTTGCCGGGCAGGTACCGCAGGGCCAGCGCGACCAGCACGCCGCACAACGCCAGCATAGGGAGCGGCCACCACATGGGCTCCGCCGTGAATCCCAACCCCTCCGGAAGGTCGGTGAACAGCCATTTCTGGAGCTCGTCGACCAGCTCGAGAAAGCCATAGGCGGCCGCGGAGATCGGTACCCCGATGATCGCGGCGAGCACCAGGAGCACGAGGTAACTGCGGCTGCGGAGCAGGGCCATGGGATCGGTCGGGCCGGGTGGCGCGGGTGATGCCGCCAACGTGTTCCCCCTCGTCCGGGAAGGGCGCCTCCGGCGGCACCGCCTTCACGAGCCCGGCATCGGCGAGGCCGGCAGGCGTCATCATCGCAGCTTCACCGGGCGTTACGCGAAGTCCGTACCTGCTCTGCTCGCCTCTGCTGTCGCCGTGTCCGGGCTCGCTCTCGCCGGGTGCCGGCCGCCTCTCCTCGGGCGTCGATTAGCCCAGCGACTCATGCCGTCAGGTCGACAAGCGACCGCGCGCCGTGCCCGGCCTGCATCCGCTCGAACGCTGCGGGCACATCCGCGAGCCCTATGCGGTGCGTGACGAGTTTGTTCAGATCCAGGTGACCCAGGCGGACGTGCTCGGCGAGGATCGGGATGTCGCGTTCAGGGTCGCAGGAGCCGAAGATCGAGCTGGTCAGCGTCCGCGAGAAGTGGAACAGCTCCATCAGGTTGAACGAGACCTCTTCGCTGCGCCGGCCGACGCCGACCACGGTGCACCGCCCGCCGCGGCGCACCGATCCCCACCCCATCCGGATCGTCGCCGGTGAGCCCACGCACTCGAACGCGTGGTCTACACCGCGGCCGCCGGTCAGCGCCCGGATCTGGCGGCTGAGCTTGGGATCGCTCGGCAGGAAATGTGTCGCGCCCAGCGACTCGGCGAGCTTTTCCTTCTCGGGCGCGACGTCCACCCCGATGATGGGCCCCGCGCCGGCGAGGCTCGCGCCGGCGATGACCGACAGGCCAATGCCGCCGAGCCCGACCACCAGGACGGACTCGCCCGAGCGGACCCCCGCGGTGTTGCGCACCGCCCCCATCCCGGTGAGCACCGCGCAACCGAGCAGGGCGGCCACATCCAGGGACGGGCCGTCGGGCAGCGGCACCACCGAGCGTTGGGGCACGACGGTCTCCTCGAGGAAGCCGCCCACCCCCAGCGAGGCGTTCACGACTGTGCCGTCGGGCAGGTGGCCGAACGGCACGCTGAGCACGTTCTCGACGGCTGAGCACAGCCACGGCTCGCCGTGCAGGCAGAACCAGCACGACCGGCACGGCGCGGCCCAGTTCAACACGACGCGGTCGCCGGGGCGCACCAGGGTCACGTCGGCGCCGACCTCGGTCACCGTGCCGCTGGCCTCATGACCCAGCACCACCGGGTACTGCGGGACGACCGTGCCGTTGACCATCGACAGGTCGGAGTGGCACACCCCGGCCGCCGCGATGCGCACCCGAACATCCTGCGGGCCCAGCGCCCGCAGCTCGACCTGGAAGACCTCCGGCTCGGTGCCCGGCGCGCGGGCGACGACGGCGGCGACCACTGCACTCCCCTTCGGAATGGCTGCTGTGACTACAGCTGGATGGACTTGATCTCGCAGAATTCCTGCATCCCGTAGCGGCCCAACTCGCGGCCCACGCCGGACTGCTTGTAGCCGCCGGCAGGGGCAAGCGGGTTGTAGGCGCCGCCGTTGACGTCGACGGAACCGGTCCGCAGCCGGCGGGCGACGGCAAGAGCGCGATCGGGGTCTGCCGACCACACCGCGCCGTGCAGCCCGTACCGGGAGTTGTTCGCGATTGCCACCGCCTCGGCGTCGCCTCCGTGGGGGATCAGCGACAGGACGGGCCCGAAGATCTCCTCTTGGGCGAGGACGCCGTCGGGGTTGACGTCGCCGAACACCGTGGGGGAGACGTAGTAGCCTCGCGCCGGCTTGCCAGGTGCGTCGGCGCCGCCCGTGACCAGGCGCGCGCCCTCGTCGATGCCGGCGCGGATGAACGTGCGGACACGCTCGCGCTGCCGGCCCGACACCAGTGGGCCGAGTTTGGTGGCCGGGTCGAGCGGGTCGCCCGGCACGTACCCGGCGGCGAACCCGGCGGCGAGGTCGAGGGCCTCGTCGTGGCGGGCGGCGGGTACGAGCATCCGCGTCCAGGCGTTGCAGGTCTGGCCGCCGTTGAGGAAGGCGTTGGCGACGCCCACCTTCACTGCTGTCTTCAGGTCGGCGTCGTCGAGGATCACATTGGCCGACTTGCCCCCGAGCTCGAGGGTGACCCTCTTGATCGTTGGTGCCGCCAGCTCGGCGACCCGAGCCCCCGCTGCCACCGAGCCGGTGAAGGAAACCAGGTCGACGTCGGGATGGCGGGCGAGGGCCTCGCCCGCGTCGGGGCCCATCCCCGGCACCAGGTTGACGGTGCCGGCGGGCAGCCCGGCTTCGACGATGGCGTCGAAGAGCAGGTAGGCGGACAGCGGCGCGATCTCACTCGGCTTGAGCACCACCGTGCAGCCCGCGGCCAGCGCGGGGGCGAGCTTGCAGACGATCTGGTGCAGCGGGTAGTTCCACGGGGTGATGGCGCCAACCACCCCGGCCGCCTCCCGGACGATGACGGAGTTGCCGATCCGCTCCGGCTCGGGCTCCTGCTCCGCGATGTCGGCGAACGCGGCCAGCATGGCGATCGGCTGGTCGGTCTGGATGCGGGTCGCGATCCGCATGGGCGTGCCGACCTCGGTGGTCACGGTCTCGGCGATCGCGGACGCCCGCCTGGCCAGCGCTTCGTGCAGGCGGCGCAGGCCCTTGGCCCGTTCCTGGCCCGAGGTCGCAGCCCACGCCGGGAACGCCTGCTGCGCGGCGCGGACGGCTCGATCGACGTCGGCAGCCGAGCCGGCGGGAACTGTCGCGATCACTTCTTCGGTGGCCGGGTTCTCGACCTCGATGGCGGACGTGGCCTGGGGTGTGACCCATTCGCCCGCCAGGAAGATCTCGTTCCTGTCAAGATTCATAATATTAGGCACCAATGAACAGATAGAAGTCCATTCCAAATGCTGCGCAATTCAATGTGAGCCTCCGGGCGGTGTCAACTGGGGCGTCCCCTTCTGCCGTGTGCGTCCGCAGGCGGGTGCCCTGCTCCTTTCGCTTGCACCGCGTGTCGCTCACCGGCTGACGGCCCCCAAGTCGTGAGAACCTCACGTCCGGACGAGGAACGGCTGTGGAAGGACGCGCAGGATGACATCGACGCGGCGCGGGACCCGGCGGGCCTGGGGAGTTGCGGTTCTGAGTGTCGCTGTCGTCGTCACCGCCGGCGGATGCGGGGCCGGCGCCACAGCGTCCCCGACCACCCCGGTGGCGAGGGGCACCGGCCCGCCGCCCGTTGTCGTGCCTACCGTGGCGACGCCTCCCCCGACGACCCCGCTCCCGCCCGCCGCGCCCCAGCCCGCTACGACGACGGCGCCACCAGCAGCGCCGCCCGCTGGCACCGCGCCCGCGGCCGCCCCGCACAACAACAAGGCTGTCCTGGTAGTCGGTGATTCGCTCGCCGAGGGCACGATGTATTACCTGCCCGGAATCCTGAAGGGCCACCCCCTCACCTCGCGCTACCACATCGGCTACGCGCTGCGCACCGCGCTGCCGTGGCTGGAGGCGATCGGCCCTTCCCTGGCGCCGATCGTGGTCGTCAACCTCGGCAACAACGACGCCCCGGTGCCCTCCATCCTGGGGCCGGAGATTGGCAAGACCCTCGACGTCCTCGGGAACCGGTGCGTGATCTGGCCGACGATCGTGGCGCCCGGGTCCTACAACGGCTACCCGTGGGCCAACTTCAACAAGGTGCTGCTTGCAGAAACCGCCAACCGGCCGAACGTGAACGTCCTGGACTGGGTCAGCGTTGTCGCCGGCCACCCGGAATGGCTCGCCTCCGACGGCATCCACGTCAGTGGGGTCGGCTATCAGACCCGGGCCCATCTGGTCGCCGCGGCGATCGACCAGTGTCCGTGATGGCCCGAACCCTTGCCCGTGGTTTCCGGCAGGGTGGCGGCGCGGCCTTAGCATGTGCGGGCTCGTTCTACCTGGGAGGTCCGGATGCCACTGTCTCCGCGCCGGGGCGCTGGGCTGACGTCAGCGGCTCTGCTGGCAGTCGTCGTGGCCGCGGGATGCTCCAGCGGGTCGGTGTCGGCGTCGTCCTCCACGCCGACGGTCAACCCCACATCCACGGTGGGTCCCCAGCTGATTCCCGACATCGTCGCAAAGACGCAGCCCTCCGTGGTCACGATCAACACCTCCGAAGGCCTCGGCAGCGGAGTGATCTACCGCAGTGACGGCGTCATCGTCACCGACGCGCACGTCGTGTCGGGATCGCAGCAGGTGCAGGTGCAGTACGCGGACGGCCGGACCGAGAACGGCACCGTCTCCGCCTCCGATGCCGTCACCGACCTGGCCGTGGTCAAGGTCGGGCGGAAGGACCTGCCTGCCGCCAAGTTCAACACCGACACCCCGCAGGTCGGCTCGCTGGACGTCGTGCTGGGCAGCCCGCTCGGCCTCTCGCACTCGGTCACGTCGGGCATCGTGTCCGGGCTCAACCGCAACCTGCCCGCTGGCCAGGGTCAGCCTGCCCTCGTCGACCTCATCCAGACCGACGCGCCGATCTCACCGGGTAACTCCGGGGGCGCGGTCGTCAATGCCGACGGTGAGGTCATCGGCATCAGCGAGGCCTACATCCCGCCGAACCAGGGCGCGGTCGCGCTCGGCTTCGCCACCCCGTCGGCCACGGTCGTCGACGTCGCCGACCAGCTGCTCCAAAGCGGCAAGGCGCAGCACGCCTACCTGGGCATCCAGCCGGCCACGCTGACCCCGCAGATCGCGAGCTCGCTGGGGCTGTCCGTCCAGCAGGGCGTGCTGGTCTACTCGGTGTATCCGGGGACGCCGGCGGCGCAGGCCGGCATCCAGCCGGGCGACGTCCTGACAGCGATGAACGGGCAGCCGCTCGCCAGCGCCACCGACCTGCAGGCGCAGCTGCGGCAGCTGAACCCGGGCCAGACGGTCACCCTGACCGACGTCCGCGGCAACCAGACCCTCTCGATCAAGGTGACCCTGACGGACCGCCCGCAGTGACATAACGGCGGGACC
>JADGOW010000133.1 GCA_017882765.1 Frankiaceae bacterium | reverse complement strand
ATGGCCGTCCTGAGTTCACCGTGGATGCGGCGTGCCCTTCGGTCCGGCGATGGTGACCCCTCCGCCGCTGCGCCAGCTGGCTGATCCGCCTGCGCCAGGTGGCTGACCGGCTTCGCCCGGCGCCCTGGAGCGTGTAGCCCGGCCCCAGGAGCGTGGCGTTGACCACGCTGGTGTGCTCCGACGCAGACACGCTGCCGCGGCAGGTCGTCCGGAGACTCCGCTCGCCCAGTGATGTGGGCGCCCGACTACCGGCGCGGCCGATCGACGACGACCTCCGGCTGTGCCGCGGGCTCCGGCTCGGACTGTGCGGGTGCCGCAGCCGCGGCCGGGGTGACTGCCGCCGGCGTTGCTTCCTCGGGCGGCGCCAGGAAGCGGATCTGGTAGCGCCGGACGCCCAGGAACATGATCAGTTCGATGATGCACGCTTCGAGGACCTCTTCGACGTCGAAGTAGGCCGCGAGGACGTTCACCACGGTGAGTGAGAAGAGCAGGGCGATCCGCCCGAGGGCCGTGGCCCGCTCGTCCCGCTTGCGGAACAGCAGCCAGGCACAGCTCAGCAGCAAGATCCCATTGAGGACGTCGAAGAACCAGACGAGCCCGATCACGATGATGCTCTTCCAGCCCGCGACGGACTGGTTGGTCACCACCTCCCGGAGCGCCTGCCGCGTTCCCTCCGGGTCGCGGACCAGCTGGACAATGACCCAGAGTTCGATGACGTAGAGACTGCCCAGCAGGAACGTGAGGACCATCAGGATCCGGCGTAGCCGGCGGCGGGGCAGCCACCTGTCCTCGAAGCGACGGAGCCTGGCCGCCGCCCGCTCCATCCGCGTGGGTGTGGCCGGGCTCAACTCCGCCGTCTCGGAAAGCAGGTGCGCGCGCAGCCGCACGGCCAGGTCACGCAGCTCGTCGGGGACGTCCTCGGTGAGAACCTGATCCAGCTTGCCCACCATGACGTCGTGGCGCTCGTCGTTGAGCTTGCCGTCCAGCTCCCACGTCAGCCTGTCGAGCACGACATACATTCGCGCGCGGGCAGTTTCGATGCGCCACCGTCCCACGGCGCGGGCGAGCCAGACGCATCCGAGGATGGCCAGGTAGATGAGCGGGGCAGCGAGCGGGAAGAAGTAGTCGTTGCGCTGGGTGATGAACTTGCCGATCTCGTCCACGAACAGCCCGGTCCCGATGCCCGTGGCGATCGCGGCAAAGGGAAACACCGAGCGGTTCGAATACAGCAGCGGGACCGTGGCTCCAATGATGAGCAGCAGTCCACCCCACAATGCATGGGCAATGTGAAACGTGCCATCACCTATCTGCGGGTAACCGGACAGCGCGAGGTAGGCCCTGGTGAGGATGACCGTAACGCCGAAGGCGACGGCCATGAGCGTGACGTAGTTCGCGGCGCTGTCCCGGGCGACCCGGCCGTGCCGTTGCTGTCCCAGGCTGCGGCTCTCCTGGCGGCGGCGACCGAATCGGAGCCCTCGCCGGCGGGTCGCGACCGGATCGGTGGAGGTGACCATGGTGGCCCCCTTTCGTCACTGTCTTGATCGGACGACGTGGACGAAAGCCGTCTGCCCACTCGGGTGAATCTGGTTGGTCGGGCGGGACTAGAACCCCGGGCTCTGGCGTTTTGCGGGCATGCTGAAATGGCGCATCGTGGATTGAGCTTGCCCCATGCCCGGCCGAGCCTCTCGGGAGGTCACTCACCGTGGGACCCCCGTTGACGCCTCGTCCCGAGGACGGGCCGGTGGAGATCGCCGACCGCGTGTGGTGGGTCGGCCACCTGCTCCCCGACGACGTGTTCCAGTGCCACGTCTACCTCGTGGAGCACGCAGACCAGTCCGTGCTCATCGACCCGGGTTCGGTGCTCACGTTTCCGAGCACCGTCCGAAAGATAGAGAAGGTCATCCCCTTCGACCACATCCGCTACTTTCTGTGCAGTCACCAGGACCCCGACATCGGGGCCGCACTGCCCCAGATCGACCAGATGGTCACCCGCCCGGACGCCTGTCTGGTTACCGACTGGCGGTCGGCCGCGCTGCTTAAGCACTACGGGACGAATCTGCCCTTCTGGCTGGTCGACTCGCACGACTGGCAGCTCGACCTGGGGGGCCGGGTGCTCGATTTCCTCCTCACCCCGTATCTGCATTTCGCGGGTGCGTTCGTGACGTTCGACTCCGCGACAGGGACGCTGTTCTCCTCCGACCTGTTCGGCGGTTTCACCAAAGAGCCTCGGCTGTTCGCCGAGGACTTCGAATACTTCGAGGCCATCCGGCCGTTCCACGAGCACTACATGCCCAGCCGCGACATCCTCGGCCACACGCTGCGCAAACTGGACCGGCTCGACCTCAAGCTCATCGCCCCCCAGCATGGCTCGATCATCCCTCGGCAACTCATCCGCCCGATCATCGCTCGCCTTCGCGACCTCGAGTGCGGGCTGTACCTGAAGGTGGAGAACGACACCGACATCGAGCGGCTGTCGCGGGTGAACACCGCGCTGCGGGACGCGTTGAAGGCCCTCGTGCTGCACCGGCAGCTGGGTGGGGTCGCGCCGGCGCTCGTCGAGGCGTTCCGGCCGCTCCTGCCGGTGACCTTGCTGGACTTCTACGTGCTTGACGAGACCGGCGGCCCCATTCACCTGGCCCTACGCAACGACTACCGGGGCGCCGCGCGACCGCCCGGGCCTGAGATCTGCCAACTGCTCGACTCCAGGGGTGGCGCGGACTCGGTCGTCATCCATGACGGCCCGGCCGGCCGGCGCCTGCTGGTGCCGCTGCGCCCGCCGTCCGCGGACTACGTCTACGCCGTCGCGGTGTTGCACCTGGCGGATCCGGTGGACGTCGGGCCGGAGATCCGCAATGTCCTCGCCGAGATCGCGCCGCCGCTGCAGGTCGCGGTGGAGAGCGAGCTCATGTACCGCGCGCTGGATCTCAAGCGTGTCGAGATGTATCAGCGCTCCATCCGCGACCCGCTGACGGGCCTGCACAACCGTGGCTACCTGGAGGACGCGGTGGACCGGCTGTTCGCGATCCACGACCGCGGGGCCACGCCGGGTATCGCCGTGGCGATGGTGGACATCGACCATTTCAAGCGCGTCAACGACACCCTCGGCCATGCCCGCGGCGACGTCGTGCTCCGCGAAGTGGCGGACGTGCTCGCCGACGGGACGCGCCGCGGAGATCTCGCGGTGCGGCTGGGCGGGGAGGAGTTCGCCATCTTCTTCGTCGGGCTGACCGGCGGGGGGGCGGTTGAGGCTGCCGAGCGGCTGCGGGCCGAATGCTCGCGGCGTACCTCGAAGGCGCCGGAGAGCACCCACGTCACGATCAGTGTCGGGGTGGCCGAGCGCCAGCGCGGCGAGGCACTTCCTCAGGTCCTGCGCCGGGCCGACAGTGCCCTGTACGCGGCGAAGGCGGGGGGACGCGACCGTGTCTGCCGCGGCTGAGTCATGGGCAGCCGGGTAGCCGTTGCCCCCGACAACGTGCTCAGCAAAGTTGTCCCCGGCACCGCGATGCGTTCCCGGCGCACCGGGCCGCGAACCGCGCCCGGCAGCGGGCGCGACCCGGCCGCGGCGTCAGCCGGCGTCGGCAAGCACGGCCGCGAGCCGGCTCACCCCTTCGGCCAGCTCCTCGTCGCTGAGCGCGTAGGACAGCCGGGCGTACCCGGGCGTGCCGAACGCCTCACCCGGCACGATCGCGACCCCGACCTCTTCCAGCAGAATGGCGGCGAGGTCGTTCGAGCTCTTCGGCGTGCGTCCCCGGACCGGCCGGTCGAGCACGTCGAGCAGCGACGGGAAGCAGAAGAAGGCACCCATCGGCTCAGGGCAGGTCACGCCCGGGATCGCGGCCAGCATCGAATGCATCATGATGCGCCGGCGGTCGAACGCCGCGCGCATCGTCGCCATGGCCGACAGGTCACCGTTGAGCGCGGCGACGGAGGCCGCCTGGGCCACGTTGCAGACGTTGGACGTCGAATGCGACTGGAGGTTCGTGGCCGCCTTCACCACGTCCGACGGCCCGATCAGCCAGCCGACACGCCAGCCGGTCATGGCGTATGTCTTCGCCACCCCGTTGACGACGACGCACTGGTCGGCGAGGTCGGGGACCTCCACCGGCAGTGAGGCCATCTGCACGTCCCCGTACACAAAGTGCTCGTAGATCTCGTCAGTGACGACCCAGGTGCCAGTGTCGACGGCCCAGCGGCCGACGTCCCGCGTCAGGTCGCGCCCGGCGACCGCGCCCGACGGGTTCGAGGGCGAGCACCAAAGGAGCGCCTTGGTGCGCCGGGTGCGGAACTGCTCAAGCTGCTCGACCGAGGCGAGGTAGCCCTCCTCCGGCGTGGTCGGCACTTCGATCGGGACGCCGCCGGCAAGACGGATCGCCTCCGGGTAGGTCGTCCAGTAGGGGGCGGGCAGGAGCACCTGGTCGCCAGGGTCGAGCAAGGTGGCGAACGCCTCGAACACGGCCTGCTTCGCGCCGTTGGTCACGAGCACCTGAGACGCCTGGGTCTGCAAGCCGGAATCGCGCGCACTCTTCGCGGCCACGGCCTCGCGCAGCTCGGGCAACCCCCCGGCGGGGGTGTAGTGGTGCAGGCGAGGCTCGCGGCACGCCCGCTCGGCGGCCGCCACGATGTATCCGGGGGTGGCGAAGTCGGGCTCGCCCGCGCCGAAGCCGATGACATCGCGCCCGGCCGCCTTCATAGCCTTGGCCATCGCGTCGACGGCCAGCGTTGCGGACGGCGCCATGCCGCCGACGCGGGCGGACAGGCGCGGGTGCGCTGTGGCTTGCAGGGCTGCGCTCATGGCTCCCGATCCTCGCACGCGGGCCAGGGTGGATACACTGTCGTTTCGTCGGAGACAGCTGAAGGTCAAACATGCCCTGTGTAGGCCGTCGGCGGGCTTCCGGCTCCGTCTAAGGGGCGTAGCTCAATTGGCAGAGTCCCGGTCTCCAAAACCGGTTGTTGCAGGTTCGAGTCCTGTCGCCCCTGCGGGAGAGCGCAGGATTGCCAGGCGAAGGAGGGGTCGTGCCGACTGAGACGCGCGACGAGGCGAAGCCGCCTCCGCCCGGCGGCAAGGCCGGCGGGAAGACCGGCGGTGGGGGCGACGGCAGGGGCGGGCGCGGCACCAAGCGCCGCGGCCCCCGTCAGTACTACCGGGAAGTCGTGGCCGAGCTCCGCAAGGTCATTTATCCGAGCCGCAAGGAGCTCATCACCTACGTCGTTGTTGTTCTTGTGTTCGTCAGCGCCATGACTGCCATCACCGCACTCCTCGACTTCGGCTTCACGAGGCTCGTGCTGGCCGTCTTCGGGTGACGGCGGCGGCAACGAAGCAGCTAGTTGGGAAGAAGGTCTCATCTCGTGTCCGTCCATCCCGAGCCCGCGTCCGACCAAGGGGAGGCCGTCGAGGAGCTCGAACCGGTCGCCGGGCAGCCCGCCGACCCGACCGAAAGCGACGGGGCCGAGTCGGCCGAGACCAGTGCGCAGGCCACCGCAGAGAGCACTGCCACTCCAGAGAGCACTGCCACTCCAGAGAGCACTGCGGAGACCGGCGCGACGACTGACCTGGAGGCCTCTGCCGACGGGCAGGCCACGGCGGCAAAGACCGCGGCGGAGGTCGAGCAGGAAGAGGACGACGACGCCGTCGAAGAGCTGCGGCGCCAGCTTTCGCGTGCTCCTGGCGACTGGTATGTCGTGCACTCCTACGCGGGCTACGAGAACAAGGTCAAGGCAAACCTGGAACAGCGCATTGCCAGCCTCAACATGGAGGACTACATCTTCCAGATCGAGGTGCCGACCGAGGAGGTCGTGCAGATCAAGAACGGCAAGCGACAGGTCGTCCAGCAGAAGAAGTATCCGGGCTACATCTACGTCCGGATGGACCTCACCGACGACTCCTGGGCTGCCGTACGCAATACGCCTGGGGTCACCGGGTTCGTCGGTTTGACCAACCGACCGTCCCCGCTGCGGGTTGACGAGGTCGTCCAGATTCTCGCGCCCGCCGTGCAGAAGAAGACCCGCAAGGTCGAAGCGCCGAAGGAGCAGGCGTTCGAGGTGGGTGAGTCGGTCACGGTCCGCGAGGGCCCGTTCGCGACGTTGCCTGCCACGATCAGCGAGGTGAATCTGGACGCGCAGCGGCTCAAGGTGTTGGTTTCGATCTTCGGCCGGGAGACCCCGGTCGAGTTGCAGTTCAACCAGGTCTCCAAGATCTGACCGCCGCCGGCGTCCGGCGATTCCCAGGAAGAAAGTCATGCCACCGAAGAAGAAACTCGCAGCGATCGTCAAGCTCCAAATCAACGCCGGCCAGGCCACCCCGGCGCCGCCGATCGGCCCCGCTCTCGGGCAGCACGGCGTCAACATCATGGACTTCTGCAAGCGGTACAACGCCGTGACTGAGGCCCAGCGCGGGTCGGTCATCCCGGTCGAGATCTCGATCTTCGAGGACCGATCGTTCGAGTTCATCACCAAGACCCCGCCCGCGGCGAAGCTGTTGCTCAAGGCGTCCGGGGTCGACAAGGGCAGCGGCGTGCCGCACCGGACCAAGGTGGCCTCCCTCACCCGTGACCAGGTGCGGGAGATCGCCCAGACGAAGCTGCCCGACCTGAACGCCAACGACCTCGACGCGGCAGAGAAGATCATTGCCGGTACGGCGAGGTCGATGGGGATCACCGTCACCGACTGATGAGCTGCCAGTTCCGCCAGTTCCGCAAGTAGGTCGGTACCGCCAGAGCCGCATATGCCGCGTATCCGCATCGCGGCAGTGGGAGGGCGCGCCCGCGCCCGTCCGGACCACGAGGAGAGATCATGAAACGAAGCAAGGCCTACCGCGCAGCGCTGGAAAAGGTCGACCGCGGCCGTACGTACACCCCGCTGGAGGCGGTCCGGCTCGCCCGCGAGACGTCCGCCACGAAATTTCCGGGGACGGTCGAGGCCGCGCTGCGCCTCGGTGTGGATCCGCGCAAGGCCGACCAGATGGTCCGCGGAACGGTGAACCTGCCCCACGGCACCGGCAAGACCGCCCGCGTCGCGGTCTTCGCTGCCGGGGAGAAGGCGCGCGAGGCCGAGGAAGCCGGCGCCGACATCGTCGGCAGCGACGACCTCGTGCAGCGGGTGCAGGGCGGCTTCCTCGAGTTCGACGCCGCAGTGGCCACCCCCGACCAGATGTCGAAAGTAGGGCGGATCGCGCGGATCCTGGGCCCCCGCGGTCTCATGCCCAACCCCAAGACGGCGACCGTGACGATGGACATCGCCAAGGCCGTCCGCGACATCAAGGGTGGAAAGGTCAACTTCCGCGTCGACAAGCAGGCGAACCTGCATCTGATCCTCGGCAACACCAGCTTCTCGGACCAGCAGTTGATCGAGAACTACGCGGCGGCCCTCGACGAGGTGCATCGGGCCAAGCCCGCCGTCGCCAAAGGCAAGTACCTGAAGAAGGTCACCTTCGCCACGACGATGGGGCCGGGCATCCCGGTCGACCCCAACCGCACCCGCAACCTGATGGAGGATTCGGCGGCCCATACCGCCGACTCAGCCGTCGGGTAACCTACGACCAACGAACGTTCCGAAGACCGCTGGTGCTCCCTGCAGGGGGCCGAAGGCCGCTGCGGCGGCGCCCGCGCAGGGATGTGCCGAGGCAGAGTGTGGCCCGCCGCGTGCGGCGGCCGCCCGTTACGCCCCGCGCGCCCCGCGTGCGGGGCGCTTTCTGTTGTGGCTCGCCGGCGGGTTTCGGTGCAGATCGGTGAAGAGAGGAACGCCCATGCCGAGGCCGGACAAGGTCAGCGCGGTCGCTGAGATCGCCGATGCCTTCCGCACGTCCAACGCGGCCGTGCTCACCGAGTACCGCGGGCTGTCGGTGAAGGAGCTCACCCAGCTGCGCCGGGCGCTCGGCGCGGGGACGTCCTTCGCGATCGTGAAGAACACGCTCACCAAGATCGCGGCCAAGGATGCGGGAGTCGATGGGCTCGGTGAGCTGCTCACCGGGCCGACCGCCGTCGCGTTCGTGGAGGGCGACCCGGTCGAGGCAGCCAAGGGCCTGCGCGATTTCGCCCGAACCCACCCGGCGCTCGTGCTCAAAGGGGGCGTGCTCGAGGGCAAGCCGCTATCAGCTCAGGAGATCCGGCGGCTGGCTGACCTGGAGTCGCGGGAGGTGCTCCTGGCCAGGCTCGCCGGGGCGATGCAGGGGTCGTTGTCCAAGGCCATCGCCACGATCGCGGCCCCGCTGTCCCAGTTCGCGCGGGTCGCCGCCGCGCTTCAGGACCAGCGGGCTTCCGCTGCCGAGGCCGCTTCCGAGCCTGCTGCCGAGGCCGCTTCCGAGGCTGCTGCCGAGCCTGGGGAGCCCGCCGAAGACCCGACCACCCAGCCCGAACCGGCGACCGAGCCTGCCTGACCGCCTGCCTGACCAGCCGGGCCCAAGACCAACGCTGTTCACTTGAGAGGAAGACATGGCCAAGCTCAGCACTGACGAACTGCTCGACGCGTTCAAGGAGATGACGCTGCTCGAGCTCAGCGAGTTCGTGAAGCAGTTCGAGGAGACCTTCGACGTCACGGCCGCCGCCCCGGTCGCGGTGGCAGCCCTTCCCGGGGCGGCAGCCCCCGAAGCGGCGGTCGAGGAGGAGAAGGACGAGTTCGACATCATTCTCGAGGCCGCGGGCGAGAAGAAGATTCAGGTCATCAAGGAGGTGCGTTCGCTGACGAGCCTGGGTCTGAAGGAGGCCAAGGACCTCGTCGACGGTGCCCCCAAGCCCGT
>JADGOW010000132.1 GCA_017882765.1 Frankiaceae bacterium | reverse complement strand
GGCATCGGTGTTCGGCTATTGCTCGGTCTGCCTGGCCGACCGGCCCTTCGAGCAGCCACCGTGCGAGTGCGGGCGTGGCGTCGACTGCCCCGAATGGATGTGCACCGACTGCGGATCCGCCCTGCTGCTGGGCGGCCTCGACTCCTCAGCCGGCGGCCATGAGAACAACGCCGGCGATAGCCGCACTCACCCCAAACACCTGCACGCGGCGTAACCGCTCGTGCAACACCCTGCGCGCGATCAACACGGTCGCGACGGGGTAGAGCGACGCGAACACGGCCACCACGGACAGGTAGCCGCTGCGGGTGGCCACGACATACAGGCCGTTTGCCGAAGCGTCCCCCCATCCCACCAGCACGATCGCGGGCACGGCGCGTAGCGGTGCCGACACCGGCTTCCGCAACGCCAGCACCACCAGACCCATGATCGCGAACTGGGTGCCCTTCTGCACGAGGAGCGTGCCGGCAACCTGCTGGTCGCTGCAGCGGGCGAGCAGAACGAGGACCACGCCGAACCCAGCCGCCGCCACCAGCGCGAGGGCCACGGGCACCTGCCCGCCGTCGCCCTGCTCGGGACCTGCGGCGAGCACGACTCCGAGCACCCCCAGCGCGATACCGACCAGCTGGGCGATGCGCGGCTGCTCCCCGGAAGCCAGCCCGACCAGCACGGGAACGCACACTCCGGTGGACGCGATCGGTGCGACAACGCCCATCACGCCCGACGCAAGGGCCCGGTAGAACGCGGCCAGCGCGAACGCGCCTACCGCCCCGGCCGAAGCCGCCCACCCCCACCAGGCCTGCGGATCCACCCGGGCGACCCCCGCGAGCGCAAGCACGACAAGGACGGCGACGGTCGCCCCCTGGGAGACGAACACGACGGCCAGCGCCGGCATTCGCTTGGCGAGGATGCCGCCGAGGAAGTCGGAGGCCCCCCAGACGGCGCTCGCGCACAGGGCCAGGAGTGCTGTCACGGCGAGCCCAACCGTACGGGCACCCCGCCGGCCCCGGCAGGACAAGGTCGAGACCAGCCGTTAACGGCGCCGACACGCGGGAGCGCCGCATCCCCCGCCAACACGGCCGGTCCCCCGTACCGTCGAAGGCGTGCAGCTGCCGGCGGACTTCGACGCCCTTGCGTCCTGCCTCCGCGACGCGATCGCCGACGTCAGGCCCGACATCTCCGTCTACGAGCTGCCTGCCCCGCGCCGAGTCGCCCCGGACGCTGTTGCTGTCGGCGCCACCGTCGAACACGACGACACCGAGCTCGCGGCCGGACGGCTGGTACTTCTGCACGACTCGGAGGGGCAGCCGGCCTGGGAGGGCACGATACGACTCGTGTGCTACGCGCGGGCCGTCCTCGACGAGGAGATGGCCGCCGATCCGATGCTCCCGGCGGTCACGTGGTCATGGCTGATGGAGGCCCTGACCAGCCGCGGGGCGGCGCACCGGGCTGCCGCCGGAACCGTGACGGTCACGTCGTCCCGCCGTTTCGGAGCGCTGGCCGAGCCAGGGGCACTCATCGACGATGAGGATGCCGAGGCCGACCGGCACGAGGTGGAGCTGCGGTGCTCGTGGAGTCCCGAGGACGCCGACCTAGCCGAGCACCTGCTGGCCTTCGCCGACCTGCTCGCGCTGATGTCGGGGCTTCCGCCGCGAGTCAGCGGGGTCGTCCCGCTCTCAGCCCGTCCCGGTCGGGGGCGTTGACGCGAGGCCGCGGAAGAGGAGCTAGTGGGAATCCTGACACTCGCCGATGGGCGCGAACTGGCCTACGAGGTGTGGGGTGATCCGGCCGGGAGACCCGTGTTCTTCCAGCACGGCACCGGCGACTCCCGGCTCGCCCGGCACCCCGATGACACGCTGACCGCCTCGCTCGGCGTGCGGCTCATCACAGCCGACCGGCCGGGCGTCGGCCGCTCGACGCCGCTCCCGGGCCGCACGTTGCTCGACTGGGTGCCCGACGCCTCCGCTGTCGTCGACGCGCTCGGCATCGACACGTTCGCCGTCGCGGGCTGGTCCGGCGGCGGTCCGCACGCTCTGGCGATCGCCCACGAACTGCCAGCCCGGGTGACGAAGGTGGCGCTGGCGTCCTGCCTCGCCCCGTTCGACCGGCCCGGCGCGCGTGACCTGGTCCTGAACAAAGACCTGCGCATGATCTGGAAGCTCAGCCACATGAAGTTCCTGGCAAGGGCGGCCGCACGGCACGAATCACGCAAGGAGGAGCAGCATTTGTCCGCGTTTGTCGACAGTATCGCGACCAACGCGCCGGCGGACGCCGCCGTGCTTTCCGACCCGATACTCCATCCGATGTTCGAGGCGGAGATGGGGGAAGCACTGCGCCAGGACGGGGTGGGGGTGCTCGACGACATGTGGGCCTTCCTCGATTGGGGCTTTCACATCGAGGACGTACGGCAGCACGTCGAGATCTTCCACGGGGACGCCGACGAGATCCTGGGCGTGGGCATGGCCGAGGAGCTCGCAGGGCGGCTTGCCGGCAGCCGGGCGCACAACTGGGCGGGTGGCGGGCATTACTCGGTCTTCGCTCAATGGGAAGAGTTTCTGCGCTCCCTGGGCTAGCCCGATCGGCCCAGGGAGGCTTAAGGCCACGGTGGTCGTGGCGCCGCCTGGGCGGGCGCCGATCACACGGGCTGGCGCGCCCGGGGCACCGATGGGCGGCGCAGGCGCAAGATCAGAGTGGTCCCGTGGCCGGGGGCGCTGACGATACGGACGCTCCCACCGGCGAGGCGGGCCCGCTCCCGCATGAGCCCCAGGCCGACATGACGCCCCCCGGCGCCGGCGGGAGCCAACGCACCGGCGTCGAACCCCGGCCCGGCGTCGGAGACGGACGCGACGATCTCGTCTTCCTCGACCCGCAGGCAGAGCTCAGCCTCGTCCACGTCGGCGTGCTTAACGATGTTTATCAAGCCCTCCTGATAGAAGCGGTACAAGGTGACCGCCGTAGCCAGCGGCACCGCGTATGCCTCCTCCGGCCAGTCGAGGTTGACCGTCAGCCCGTAGCGCAGCGCCATGTCGTCGCGCAGCAGCCCGACTGCCGCCGCAAGGTCCGCATCCCGCAGCGCCGGTGGCCGGGTCCGCGCCATGAGGGCCCGCACCTGCTGTTCCGCCTCGTCCACGTACGCCGTGGCGCGGCCCAGGTCGGCACGAGCCGACGGGTCGATCCGGGCGGAGTCGGGCCCACGGTTGATCTGTGCGGACGCGTCCGCCAGCAGCCGCCGGGCGGCCGCCAACGACTGCGCGGCCGTGTCATGCAGCTCCGCCGCAAGTTGCCCCCGGGCACCCTCCTCGGCCTCGACCAGGCCGGAGAGCAGTTCGAACATCCCGGCACTGGCCGTCTCGGCGCTCTGCCGGTAGCGCAGAGCGATGTCGTCGGCGAGCCGGGCACGCAACTGCATGGCCGACACGGTTTCGGCCAGGTCCGCGACCTCTCTGGGTACCAACGAGCCCATCAGGACGGGCTGGCCCGCCCGCACCGCGGGATCCGCGCTGCCCGGGTCGACAAGCTCGCGGGCGACGGCGACCCGCATCCTGCGCAGCGCCCCGGCCACCCGGTCGGCGAGGGCGGCCGCCCCGAGGCTGGTGGCCACGACGACGAGGATGCCGACGACGCAGACTTCGGCCAGCTCGCCCCCCGGCACGCCGGAGCGCAGCAACAAGGCCACGAGCAGGGTGAGCAGTACCAGGAGACCGCCTGCCGCCACCACGGCGACGGTGCAGAAGCGAAGGCCGACCCGCTTGCGGATCATGGCTTGGTTCCCGTCGTGGTCCATGCCGGCCGATCCGGCCCGGAGGCGCCGTTGCCGGCACGCCCCCGCACATGCCGGATGTCGGTCACCGGATCGCCCGATCTGCGGGGTCCGGGCACGCGCTGGCCCACCGGCCACACCGAACCGGTGGACACCTCCGGCAGCTCGCCCGGCGGCCCCGCCGGGGGCAGCTCGGCCGACGACACCCCCGGCGCCGGCTCCTCGGTGTCCGCCGCCAGCGCCACAGCGCCGATCAGCGATGCCACGGCGCGCTCGACGGCGTGCACCTCATCCAGGAGCGCGGGCACCGCGGCGTCCGGCGCCATGTCCGGCCCGGTCGCCTCGGCCAGCCGCCCGAGTCGCCGGGAGGACTCGCGCAGGAGCGCCAGCGCCCGGGCAGTGTTCGTGTCGGGCTCCAGGCGCTGTGTTCGGGCTGCCGCGCCGGAACCCCCGCCGGCCACGTCCGGCAACGCAAGCCACGGCTCCACCTGACGCACGAGCGAGCGCGCCAGGGTCGCCTCCCGCCGCCCGAACGGTGCAGAACCGCGTGGCCGTCGCGCCACAAGCACGGCGAGGGGTTCTCGCCACTGGCCTACCAGGGCGGCGCAGAACGGGCGACCCTCCTCTTCCCCGGTGAGCACGCGGCTGCCGCCGAGCAGCCGCATCACCCAGGGCTCGTCGAAGACGTCCGGGCGGACCCGACGGCGGTCTGGGGTGCCCGACTCGTCACCCGAGTAGCGCATAGGCCCGTCGACACCATTGACGATCAACTCGACGTCCGCCCCGCCCAGCACGCGGGCGACAGCCGTCACGACGATCTGGGCGGACACGTCCACGGAACGGCCGCTGGCTTGCTCCTGACCGCGGACGAGCTCTGCAAACATGTCCGCCTCCGCGGACTGCCGGGCCTGCAGCTCGAACATCGACCACAACAGGAGCAAGGGCACTACGAGCCCGACCAGGCCCAGCGGCGCGCAGACGGCAAGCCATCCGGCGAGCATCCCCGTCGCCGCGTTTCCAGCGGTGTGCAGCAGTGAAGCAGGGGCGCCTCCGGCGAAGACCTGCAAGATCGAACGACGCGATGTGAACGCCACCGCGGCGGCCACGAGCATGTGCCGGACGAGCCACGCCGCGGCGATGCCGATGATCGCCGCACCCAGCGACCCCGCGCTCCCCTCGGTCGCGTATGTGACCAGGACGCCCACCGACGCGGTAGCAGTCAGCTCGGCGGCGGCAAACTCGGCCCGGACACGCGGCAACCTGCGGGCCACGACAGCAGCCACGGCGCCCAGCAAGACCCCGAGGGCCACCCAGGCTCCCGGGCTCAGCAGCAACGCGATACCCAGCGCTCCGAAGGTGAAGGAAAACCGCCACCGGCCGCGGCCCACTGGGAAAGTCACGGCTGTGAGCTCGCCCACGACAATGCCGGCAGCCAGGAGCGGAACGGCCCAGTAGGAGGGGTCCCCGAACCCCGCCCACACGAGGCCGGGCATGGTGAGGACGACCGCGAACCCGGCCAGGGTTCGGATGCGGCGGGCCGGCCGCGGAATCGGGCGCGGGCGCCGCGCGGGCAAGCGACGCACTCTGAGCCTCCAGAAGTGGGGACGTGGCGGTCTCTGTTTCGGCCGTTCGGCCTCAACGCTTGTTCACCCGTTCGGCGGATTCGCCCAATCGGACTAGCGAAGAGCCCCTTCTGTGCCACGGATGGGTGACTACAGAGCCCATTTCCGCCTTCCGATGACCTAATCACCAGCAGCAATGGCTCACTGTGAGCGTGATGACGGAGGACGAGATGTCGGCGAATCCAGCGGGGGCGCCAGTGACAGCCCCAGAGATCCCCGCGCAACCGGGTCCCACGTTCACCGCTCTCGTCGTCGACGATCACCCACTTGTGCGGGAGTCGATCGCGGCACGGCTTCGCTCCCTGGGCGCCCGGGAGGTCATCGAGGCGGCCAGCTACGCGGAGGCCCGGGCAAGGGCTCGCGGCAAGCAGCGCGACCTGGCCATCCTTGACCTCGGCCTGCCCGACGGCAGCGGGTTGGAGCTGCTCGCCGAGCTGCGCCGCGCCGGCTGGACCCGGTTGATCGTCCTGTCCGCGGCAGACGACCCGTACTCGGTACGCGCCGCCTTCGTCGCCGGGGCCCAGGGATACCTGCTCAAGAGCGCGAGCTCGGTCACCCTCACCGACGGCCTGCGCCGCGTTCTCGACGGTGGCGTGTACGCCGACCCGTCGGTCGCCTCCCTGCTGGCGGTCGGACTGCGTGGCGGGTCCGGACAGGAAAGCCTGTCCAGTGAACTGTCGGCCCGCGAGGTCGAAGTGCTGCGCCTGGTCGCCGACGGCCGCTCGAACAAGGAGATCGGCGAGGAACTCGGCCTCTCCGCGCTCACCGTCAAGAGCCACCTCGCGCGCATCGCGCGCAAGCTGGGCACCGGGGACCGGGCCGAGATGGTGGCCCTGGCCATGCGGGCAGGGGTGATCCGGTGAGCCGCGTCCGGCCAGGGAGTAACACGACGGTAATCTGACTCTCCGTGACGTCGGCGACGGCAAGGACACCGGAGATACCGGCCGATTCCGGCATGGACACGCCGTCCCCCGTTCCCTTGCTGCACCCCTCCGAAGGGACGCCGACCGTCACGGTGACCTCGACCCAGTTGCAGGTGGCCCTCGAGGCAATGCGAGCAGGCTCCGGTCCCGTCGCCATCGACGCCGAGAGAGCCTCCGGCTACCGGTACACCGCCCGCGCCTACCTCGTCCAGATGCGCCGCGCAGGCGCTGGGACTTTGATCGTCGATCCGGTCCCGCTGCCCGATCTGTCCCGCCTCGGGGCAGCCGTCCAGGACGCCGAATGGGTGCTGCACGCGGCCAGCCAGGACCTACCGTGTCTGGCCGGTGTCGGTATGCGACCGGTAACGCTCTTCGACACCGAACTGGCGGGACGGCTCCTCGGCCACGAGCGTGTCGGTCTCGGCGCGATGATCGAGCGGATACTGGGCTTCTCCCTGGAGAAGGGGCATTCCGCAGTCGACTGGTCGACCCGCCCGCTTCCCGAGCCTTGGCTGCGGTATGCGGCTCTGGACGTGGAGCTCCTCATCGAGTTGCGGCACGCACTCGCCGAAGAGCTCGATGAGCAGGGCAAGCAGGAGTGGGCCCGCCAGGAGTTCGCCGCCCTTGCCGCGGCCACCCCGCGCGAGCCGCGTGCCGAGCCCTGGCGACGGACCAGTGGAATCCATCGGGCCCGGACACGCCGGCAACTCGCTGCGATCCGGTCGCTGTGGCTCGCCCGCGACGACATCGCCCGCCGGCGCGACATCGCCCCGGGCCGTGTCCTTCCCGACAGTTCGATCATGGAAGCGGTGCTCGGTGCTCCCCTCAGCGAAGAGGAACTAGTCAAGCTGCCCGTGTTCTCCGGTCCGCGGCAGCGGCGTAACGCCGGCCGATGGTGGCAGGCCCTCTCGGCGGCGGCCACCCTGGCGGACTCTGCGCTGCCGGCGCTGTCGGCCGGCAACGGCGAAGGCATCCCCCCGCCGGGAAAATGGGCCGAAAGGGACCCGGCTGCAGCCGCTCGGCTTGTCCAGGTGCGAACGGCTCTCAACGCGCTCGCCGAACAGCACCGGCTTCCCGTGGAGAACCTGCTCGAACCGGCGCTGTCCCGGCGACTGGCCTGGGCGCCGCCGCAGGACGGGGAGGCAGGCGTCCGTACCGCGCTCGCCGAGGGCGGGGCGCGGCTCTGGCAGATCGACCTGACAGCCCGGGCGCTCACCGTTGCCTTGGGGGACGACTGACCAGCACGGACAGCCCGGCTGCTGTGCGGCTCGTCGCGCTGGCACCGGATGGGCTTGCCAGCCTCGCGCAGGGCGGCGGGGCCCCGCTGAATGCCGTCCCTGGGTGGCCGCACCGGGACACGCTGCCGCTGCTGTGGACGGCATGGCAGGCGGGCGGGGCGGCCTGGCTCGTCACCGCCGACGAGGCACCAGTCGAGGGCACGCCGGTCGAGGACATACCAGTCCTGGGTACGTCTATCCAGGGCACGGTCGTGGGCGAGTGCGCTGCGAAGGGCCCGCTCATCCGCGGCGCGCCGGCAGAGATCGGCTACGGCCTGGCCCCACGCGCCCGGGGGCGCGGGTACGGCCGCCGCCTGGTGGCCGAGCTCGTCTCGATCTTGCAGGGTGTCGGCGTGTCCGAGATACGCGCGCAGACCAGCGCGGACAACATCGCGTCCAGGCGGGTGCTGGAGCGGGCCGGGTTCCAAATTTGTCGTGAGCCCTCAGGGCCGACAACGCTGTCGTACGTCCTCCGATCTCGGCGCGCTGACACGAGCGGGCCAGACCGCAATGCTGACCCGAGAACCACGCTGACCCGAGAACCACGCTGACCCGAGAACCACGCTGACCCGCTGACCACAAAGTGCGCGCGCGGGTTGTCAGGCCGTCCAAGATCACGACAGGTGCTCCTGGCCCGGAAGGAACCCGATGACCGCACTCCGACCGCTCGCAGTAGGGCTCACGCCGCTGGAGACCAGGCGTGACGTGGTGCTCCAGGTGGCCGCCCGGGCGGAAGAGCTCGGCTATTCAGCACTGCTCGTGGCCGAGGGCTGGGGACATGACGTCTGCGTGCTGCTGGCCGAGATCGCCATGCGGACCAGCCGGATCCGCATCGGGACCGGGGTTGTCAATGTCTGGGGTCGCAGCGCCGCGAGCATCGCGATGCTCGCGACCAGCCTCGCGGAACTGTCCGGCGGCCGGTTCGTTCTCGGCCTCGGCGCGGGCAGCCCGCAGCTGGCCGAGGGCCTGCACGACGTCGCATTCCGTACACCGGTCGAGCGGCTCGGGGCCGTCACCCGGCAGGTGCGCAGGCTGCTGGACGGCGAGCGCATGGTGCCGTCCGTCCCGGGTGGGAGCAGGCCGCTGCGGCTCGGCGTGCGTGCGTCCGCGAAGATCTCAATCCTGCTGGCCGCCCTCGGACCGCAAGCGGTGCGGTTGTGCGGCGAGGT
>JADGOW010000131.1 GCA_017882765.1 Frankiaceae bacterium | reverse complement strand
GTCCGGCAAAGGTCGCGATGTCGGACGTCCGGACCGCTCCGCAAACCTCCGCCGAGGCCGCCCGCCCCAGCTGCTCCCGCCGACGCCCGTCACGATCGAGCCCACCCGCCGCGGCGCGTCACGATCGCACGCACCCGCCGAGACGGTTCCCGCCGCGGCCCCGCCCGCCGAGACAGGTCACGCCCGGCTCCACAGCGAGACCCCCTCACGTGGGGCCCGCCTCACGTGGGGCCCCCTCACGTGGGGCCCGCCTCATGCAACGCTGCTGTCAGCGCGCAGCCGGGCCCGCCGGGCCCGGGCCGCACGGCGGGCCAACAGTCGGGCGGACATCGCGCTCGTCCCGCAAGCAGCCAGCGTGGCAGCGCGCGCCATCGGCCCGTCCAAATCGACGGTCAGACGGACCTGCGTTCCCCCACGCGGCAGCGGGACGAGGAGGTATTCGATCTCCTCCCGCATCCCGGGCGCCGCATTGATCCGCAGTTGCACTGCCTTGTGCGGCACGACCCGCACAACGTCGATGGGAATGCGCAGCGGCAACCCACGCGTGATCCCTACCAGCCGCTGCCCTTGGACCACCGTTCCCGACGCCCCGACGACCCGGGCGAGCACAACATCGAAGCGGGGCCACCGGCGTGGCTCGCCCAGCAGGCTCCAGACGTCGGCGGCGCTACCGGCCGTGTGCACCCGGTGGGAAAGCCGCACGAGCAAACCATAGGGTTTCGTGCTAACCGGCCGTACGGAATTCCGGGGCGGCGCCGGGGGCCCGATGATCGAGACCTCGGGTTCGGTCATCCCCTCCCGCCAGGGCACCGCAATGCTGGAAGGTAGTGGTGTGAGCCCCGCCAACCCGTTCGTCATCGAGAACCTGGACACCTTCGACCCCGATGTCGTGTTCCTCGATGGCCGTGACCAGGTCGTCGTCGCGGTGCGGATCACGCCCGTGTTCGGCCAGATCGACCTCGACCTGCTCTGCGCTGTCATCGACATTGCCAACGAACGCGAGTTCGCCCTCGCGCGGGAATCCCCGTTCCGCGACGAGTGGATGCTCTGTGTGTTCGAGGCGTTCGAGGAGGACTGAGCGCGCTCGCCCGGGCGTCGCGACCCGCCGACACGAGATCTGCTCGGTATGCTCACTGGCGCGCTTGTACACACCGGGAACGCTCTCAGGAGGACCGCATGACTGCTGCGCCCCAACCCTGGGTCTCTCCCGGGCCCCCGCCGCCCACAGGGCGAGCGCGCACAGGATGGACGGCGGGACGCATCGTCTCGGTGGTCATTGGGTCCATCCTGGCGCTGGTGTCCTTCGGCATGCTGGCCATCGGTGTCCTAGCCCTGGTGGCGGACCAGACCCAGCGCGACAACGGCTACCTGACGAGCGGTCGGGCGCAGTTCACCACCGCCGGCGTCGCGATCACCTCGGACAACATCGAGCTGTACGACGTGGGCACTGATCTGCTTGGCAAGATCCTGATTCGCGCCACCAGCAACGACTCCGGCAGGCCCCTCTTCCTGGGCATCGGGCCCACGAGCCAGGTGAACGCGTATCTGGCGAACGTTCCGTACAGCACCGTCAACGACTTCTCCAACGGCAACAGCGCGGTCATCAACCACCCAGGGACCGTCAACCGGGCGCAGCCCCCGATTGCGCTGAACTTCTGGGTGGCTCAGGTCAGCGGCACCGGCACCCAGTCGTTGACCTGGGAGATCCAAAACGGCTCCTGGACGGCCGTCGCGATGAACGCGAACGGAACCCCGGCCCTAACGATCAATGCACAGCTCGGGGTGGAACTGCCCTGGCTGACAGGGGTTGGCATCGGCTTCCTCATCGCCGGTTTGGTCGTCCTGGTCGGCGCGGCCTTCCTAATCATCATCCCGATCAGGAGGGCGGTACGGAGGCCCCAGGTCGCAGCCGGAGCGTGGGCTCCAGGGGCGCCAGGGGCTCCCCCGCAGGGGTACCCGATGCCGCCCCCTGCACCCGGGGTCGCCGGCGGGTACCCACCGGCCCCGGGCGGCTACCCGCCCACCCCCGAGAGCCCCTACACCCCACCCGCGGGAGCAGCGTCGGCGCAGCCCGCCCCTCCGCCGACGTCCCCGAAGCCGCCTGAGCCGCCGGCACCCCCATCGGGCAAGACGCTGTAGCGGCCGCGAGGCATATTCGCCGCGAGATCATCCAAGGGCCGGACGACAAGGGCCTCGTCCCGTGCAGAGCTGCCGCGTCAGCGCAGAGCCAGCGCCTGGAAGATCTCCCGCGTCGCCGTGGACCTGTTCAGTGTGTAGAAGTGGATGCCGGGCGCCCCCCCGGCCAACAGGACGTCGGCAAGCCGGCTCGCCACTTCCACGCCGATCGCCCGGACGGCGACCGGGTCGTCGGCCACCTCGTGCAGCCTGGCTGCCAGAGCCTGCGGGAACGCGGCGCCGGACAGCAGCGCCATCCGCTCGATCTGAGCGACGTTGGTGACCGGCATGATGCCGGGCACGATCGGCACCGAACAGGACAGCTGGGCAACCAGGTCACGCAGCCGGAAGTAGTCGTCGGGGTCGAAGAAGAACTGCGTGATCGCGTAGTCGGCCCCGGCGTCGCACTTCTCGACCAGGTGCCGGGCGTCGGAGCGCAGGTCGGCAGCCTCGGGGTGCTTCTCGGGGAACGCGGCAACCCCGACGCAGAAGTCACCGAGACTTCGCACCAGCCGGACCAGCTCGATGGCGTGGGAGAACCCGTCGGGATGGGCAATCCACGGCTGGGAGGGCCCGCCCGGCGGGTCCCCGCGCAGCGCCAGGATGTTGCGCACGCCCGCACCGGCGTACTGCCCGACGACGTTGCGCAGCTCGGTCCGGCTGGAACCGACCGCGGTCAGGTGGCCGACAGGGGTAAGTGTCGTCTCCGTGGCGATGCGCTCTGTGATCCGGATGGTCCGATCCCGAGTGCTGCCCCCCGCGCCGTAGGTGACGGACACGAATGCGGGTCGCAGCGGCTCAAGCTCCCGGATTGCCTGCCAGAGCAGCCGCTCTCCCTCGTCGGTCTTAGGGGGGAAGAACTCGAAGGAGAAGGACGGCTGGCCGATGGCCAGCATGTCCCGCACTGTCTGCGTCCGTGTCATCACGCGATCCCCCGCACCCATGCCGCCCAGAGTAGGGCGCGAAGCGCCGCTCACGGCAGCAGCACGAGCTCCCGCGCCGCCTGGGTCAGGGACGCGCGGAACGAGGGATGGGCGACCGAGATCAGCGCCTGCGACCGCTCGGCCAGGTCCAGCCCGTGCAGGTTGACCGTCCCGAACTCGGTCACCACGTAATGCACGTGCGCCCGCGTCGTCGTGACCCCCGCGCCCGTCGTCAGCGTCGGGACGATGCGGCTGAGCGCCCCGCGCTTGGCCGTCGACGTCATGGCGATTATCGGCCTGCCCCCTTTGGCCATCGCGGCACCACGCAGGAAGTCCATCTGGCCTCCCACCCCGCTGAACATCCTGCTACCGATCGACTCGGCGCAGACCTGCCCGGTCAGGTCGATCTCGATGCAGCTGTTGATCGCGGTCATGTTGTCCAACCGCATGATCACGTGAGCCGCGTTCGTGTAGTCGGCGGGCCGCATCTCGACCATGGGGTTATTGTCGACGAAATCGTAGAGCGCCCGGGTTCCATTCAGGAACGCCGCCACGATCTTCCCGCGGTTGAGCGTCTTGCGTGCCCCGGTGATCACCCCGCGGCGGACGAGGTCGAGAATCCCGTCCGAGACCACCTCGGTGTGCACGCCCAAGTCCTCCCGGTCGCCGAGTGCGGCGAGTACGGCATTGGGCAGCCCGCCGATGCCCAGTTGCAGGACGGCCCCGTCCTCGACCAGCTCAGCGACGTTGCGCCCGATCGACAGCTCCGTCTCCCCCGGCGGGGGCGGAACCCTCTCCGGCAGCGGGACGTCCACCTTCACCGGGTAGTCGATGTCGCGGATGTGGATGAAGCCGTCGCCGAGTGTCCGCGGCATCCGTGGGTTGACCTGGGCGATGCGGATCTTCGAGTTCTGCGCGGCCGAGAGGGCGACGTCCACCGATGTGCCCATGGAGCAGTAGCCGTGCTGGTCGGGCGGCGAAACGTGGAGCATGGTCACGTCGACGGGGGTGCGGCCGCTGGAGAACAGCCGCGGCATGTCCGACAGGAAGATCGGCACGTAGGACGCACGGCCCTCGGAGATCGCCTGACGGGCGTTCGGCCCGACGAAGAACGCGCGGTGGAAGAAGTGCCCGGCCTGCTCGGGGTCGGTGTGCGGCGCGGGGCCGTTGGTGTGCAGGTGGACGATCTCGACATCGGACAGCTCCGGCCCGCGGGCCACCAGCGCGTCGATCAGCACGTGCGGGGTGGCACTCGCGCCCTGGGCGAAGACCCGCTGGCCGGACTCAACGCAGCGGACCGCCTCCGCAGCGGACACCCATCGCACCCGACTCTGCCAGTCCATCTAGCCTCCCTCGCTCGCCTGCCTGGTCCTGAACCGGTCACCAACCATTCACCCTCTCAAGCCGGCCCGGGCGCAAGCACCCGGGGCTCGGCGGGACGATCGCCAGACGTGCCCGGCCGATGTTCGCGTCGGTCCCCCGGCGGCGCCCGCGTCATTACCCTCGGCTTTCGTGAGCACGCGGCTCGACCTCACCGCCCGCACAGGCGCCTGCCCGGCGGGGCAGAGCTGAGCGTGCGCCGGGTTCGCGGTCGCACGGACCGGGTCGTGGTCGTCGGCGCCGGCCTGTCGGGGCTCGCCGCCGCCCTGCACCTGGCGGGGGCCGGACGCGAGGTCACCGTCCTGGAGCGCGCGCCCGGGCCCGGTGGACGGTGCGGGCTGCTCGAACGCGGCGGGTTCCGGTTCGACACCGGCCCCACCGTGCTGACCATGCCGGACCTCTTCGATCGCGCCTTCGCGGCGGTCGGCGAGCGGCTGGCCGACTGGATCGACCTGATCCCCGTCCGCCCGCTGTACCGGGCCCGGTTCGCCGACGGATCCTGTCTGGACGTGCACACCGACCAAGAGGCGATGGCAGCCGAGATCGAGCGGCTGTGCGGGCCGCGGGAGGTCGAGGGTTACCTCGCCTTCCGGCGCTTCCTGACGCAGCTCTACCAGATCGAGATGCCGCATTTCATCGACCGCAACCTGGACAGTCCGCTCGACCTGGCGGGGACGCCGCTGCTGCGACTGCTTGCCCTCGGCGGGTTCCGCCGGCTCGCCGGCAAGGTGGCCGGCTACCTGGGCGACCCTCGGCTCCGCCGGGTCTTCTCGTTCCAGGCGATGTATGCCGGCGTGGCCCCGCACAGCGCGCTGGCCCTCTATGCCGTGATCGCTTACATGGACTCCGTGGCCGGTGTCTACTTCCCCCGCGGCGGCATGCACGCCGTGCCCACCGCGATGGCGGCGGCCGCGCGCCGGCACGGCGTGGCCTTCCGCTACGGGTGCGAGGTCACGCGCGTGCACGTCCGCGGCGGCCGGGCGGTCGCGGTGAGCACCGGCGACGGGGAGCACATCCCCGCCGACGCCGTCGTCCTCACCCCGGACCTGCCGGTCGCCTACCGGGAGCTGCTGCCTGCGAACGTCGCGCCCAGCCGCCTGCGCCGGCTGCGCTACTCCCCGTCCTGCTTCCTGCTGCTCGCGGGCTCGACGGCCGCCTACCCGCAGGACGCCCACCACACGATCACGTTCGGGGACGCCTGGGAGCAGACGTTCCGCGAGCTCATCGGCGCGGGCTCGCTGATGAGCGACCCGTCGTTTCTGCTTACGTGCCCGACGCGCAGCGACCCGGCGCTGGCCCCTGCCGGCGGGCACAGCTACTACGTCCTGTTCCCTACTCCGAACACCGACGCCGGCCTGGACTGGTCGGTCCTGGGTCCGCGCTACCGCGACGAGGTGGTCGAGACCCTGCACAGGCGCGGCTACCCGGGCTTCGACGCGGGCATCGAGGTCGAGCACACGGTCACCCCGCACGACTGGCAGCGGATGGGCCTCGATCGCGGGACACCCTTCGCCACCGCCCATACGTTCCGGCAGACCGGGCCGTTCCGGCCGGGCAACCTCGCGCCGGGCCTGGACAACGTGGTGTTCGCGGGAAGCGGGACGATCCCCGGCGTCGGCATGCCGATGGTGCTCGTCAGCGGCCGGCTCGCCGCCCAGCGAATCACAGGTACCGGCGGATGAGGCGCCTTAGTGAGCACGAACCGATCCACGTAGACGCCGCAAACATGAGCGCGGCTACGAGTCCGATCAGCAGGACGACGCCGGCAGAGCCGGACTGATGCCGAATGGGCCGCCCTTCGCCGTTGAGGCTACCGATCTATCGGCAGATGACGAGGCGGTGGCATTCGCCCATACGGGTGACTCCCGCATCGGTCCGCTGTTCGGCCAGCCTGGCCAGGTCTGCTATGGGCCGAACCTCAACGCCGCGCGGCGGTGCTGCCGTCCAGCCAGGGCAAAGTCCCGGTCGAGCGCGACGCGGCAGATATGTGCTTCACTGGGCCGGGCGCGACGAGTCCGTACGCCGCCTGAGGGTGACCAGGTGCCAGGAAGGTGGGGTCCCATGGGTGAGGAAGAGTCTGCAAGCGCCCAGATCGGTCAGAAAGCCAGCGAGATGGCCACTCAGATCGAGTTGACCGCCCGTGATCTGGCACGCGTCGGCCATGAGGCCACCGCCTTGGCCGGTGCGCTGGTAGGCAAGGTGGTCAATTTGGCCGGTAGCCATCCCGACGCCGACGGCTCGGAGATTAGTCAGCAGGCTCACGAGTTCGCCGGGGAGGTGCAAAAGACCACCGCTGATGCCGTGCGCATCGCCCAGAAAGCCGTCGAGATGGCGAGCAAGATCGCACAAGCGCCCTCCGGACGTTCCTCCAGCTCAGAGGGCTGACTGAGGGCCGTGAGCGGCCCTATCCGAAAATCACCGGTCATGGGCAGGCGTCGGCGTCAGTCCGGACTGGGGGGGCTGCTCGGTTGGTGCCGGGTGGTCGGGCGAGTCGGCGGTAGCGGGCGCCGAGGAACCGGCTCGCCGCCTTCGAACGACGCTTCAACGCCACCGCGGCCCCGTTCAACTGGACATTCACCGCCGGCGACCTCGACGACCTACTCGCCCGGATCGACGCACCCGAGCACCCCGACGGCGATGACACCCCGCTGACCCAGCAGGCCGCATGACTACCGAGGAACTTCCGGTGGCGACCACTTAGCGCGCCTTTACGCGCCACCAGCCAGACTCGCCTCTTGTGACGGACAGCTCGGGCGCCTTGGTGGAACGCGCGCTCTTCGAAGTCAAGCGTGTCATCGTCGGCCAGGACCGCATGGTCGAGCGGATGCTCGTCTGCCTGCTGGCGCGGGGGCACTGCCTCCTGGAAGGGGTGCCCGGGGTCGCCAAGACACTGGCGGTGCAGACGATGGCAACCGTCGTCGGCGGCAGTTTCGCGCGCCTGCAGTTCACCCCCGACCTCGTTCCCAGCGATCTCGTCGGCACGCGGGTATACCGGGCCAGTCGCGAAACCTTCGACGTCGAACTCGGGCCGGTCTTCGTCAACTTCATCCTGGCGGACGAGATCAACCGCGCGCCCGCGAAGGTGCAGTCGGCGCTGCTCGAAGTGATGGCCGAGCGGCAGGTGAGCATCGGCGGGGTCACCTACCCCGTGCCCGATCCGTTCCTGGTGCTCGCCACCCAGAACCCGATCGAAAGCGAAGGGGTGTACCCGCTGCCGGAAGCCCAGCGGGACCGGTTCCTGATGAAAGTGCAGGTACCCTACCCGTCCGAGCTGGAGGAGATGGAGATCGTCCGGCGGATGGGCGTGCGACCGCCGCAGGCAAGCCAGGTTCTCGACGCCGACGTGCTCCGGGAACTACAGGACGCCGCCACCGACGTCTTCGTCCACCACGCCATCGCGCAGTACGCGGTGCGCCTTGTGCTGGCCACCCGGTCGCCGGCCGGCTACGGTCTCGGGAGCCTGGCGGGCCAGCTCGCCTACGGAGCCAGCCCGCGCGCCAGCCTCGGGCTCGTCGCGGCCGCCCGCGCCCTGGCCCTGGTCCGGGGGCGCGACTACGTCGTCCCGCACGACGTGGCAGATCTGGTGGCCGACGTGATCCCGCACCGGCTCGTCCTGTCCTATGACGCGCTGGCCGACGGCACCACCCCCGACGCGGTGGCCGCCGCGGTGGTCGCCGGTATCGAGCCGCCCCGGGTCGCGCCCAGCCAGCTGGACGCCGGGTAAGCGTGGCCACCATCCCGATGCGTACCCCGCACGAGACCGAGACTCTGCTGCGCCGGCTCGAGCTCAGCGTCACCCGGCGGCTGGACGGCCTTCTGCTCGGCGCGCACCTGGGCCTGCTGCCGGGGCTGGGCAGCGAGAAGGCAGAAAGCCGCGAGTACCGCGCCGGTGACGACGTCCGGCGGATGGACTGGGCGGTTACGGCACGCACTACTGTTCCCCACGTCCACGACCTGATCGCAGACCGGGAGCTGGAGACCTGGGTCCTTGCCGACCTGTCCGCCAGCATGGAGTTCGGGACCGCGACGGGCGAGAAACGCGACCTCGTCCTGGCCGCGACCGCTGCCGTGGGCTTCCTCACCGCGCGACCGGGCAATCGGATCGGCGCCCTTCTGCTTGCCGGCGGTGGACGTGCAGCCGGCACAGCCGGCACAGTCGGCACAGCCGGCACAGGCGGCACGGTGGTGCACGTGCCGGCCCGGCCGGGCCGCGACGCCGTCCGCACCTTGCTGCGCCACATCGCCGCCACCCCGCGCGCGGCGGTCGACGCACCGGCGAC
>JADGOW010000130.1 GCA_017882765.1 Frankiaceae bacterium | reverse complement strand
CGCGCTGACCGGTGCGTCCGGCTGTGACGTCACGGGTGTGATCGCTCCACGGGCGGAGCCGGGCGTCGTGCTCGCTGCCACCGGGGAGGGACTGGCAGTCAGTCGGGACGAGGGTCAGACCTGGCGGACAAATGCCGAGGGCCTCCCCGCGGCGCGGTTGACCTCTGTCGCGCTGGCAGGCAGCTCCATCCTGGTGGCGACGGAGGGGACAGGGCCGGCGGGCGCCGGTGTGTACCGTTGCGACCTCGACCCCGGCAGCGCCTTCGAGCAGTGCCGCGGCGGGCTCCCAGCCGAACTTGAGGTCAGGCCAGGGTGCCTGTCGGGCGTCGGGGGCCCGATGGGTGTGGCGGGCCCGATGCTTGTGGCGGCGCCGGCTGGAATCGCCGCGGCGGACGGCCGCGTGTGGGAGAGCGGTGATGAGGGCAGGAGCTGGCAGCAGGTCGGTACGGTCCCCCACGCCCCCACCGCCGTCACGCTGGCTCCCCCGGTTGGGTGGACCTGAGCGCACGCTCAGCCGGCCCAGCCGGCCCAGCCGGCCCAGCCGGCCTCGGCGGGCCTCAGGCGGCCTCAGCCAACCCCGACAGGCGGACCCGCAGCGTGGCGACCGCCTTGGTGTGCAGTTGGCTGGCCCGCCCGACGGTGATACCTAGCGCCTCAGCCACCTCGGTGAGCGTGAGCCCCTCCCGGTAGAACAAGGCGACCACATCGCGTTCGCGCCGCGTGAGCCTCGACACCGCGCGCCACAGGCGGCGCCGCATGTCCGCGTCGGCAGCCGCCCGCGCCGGGTCGGTGGCCCTGGGATCGGCAAGTAGGTCCGCAAGGTGCGGGGCACCGTCCACCTCGTCGGACATGCCTGCCACGGGGGCGTCCAGCGCGACCTGGTGGCGATAGGAAACCTCAGTGAGGATGTGGCGCAATGTCGTGACGGCCACACCCATTTCTGCGGCGATGTCAGCTTCGGTGGCGGTCCCGCCGCCGCGGGCAAGAGCCGCGGCGGTGGCCCGTTCCAGCTCCCTGGATTTGGCGCGGACCGATCGCGGCACCCAGTCCAAGGAGCGCAATTCGTCGAGGATTGCGCCGCGGATGCGGGGCAGCGCGAAGGGCTCGAAGGGCCCCTGCGCCGGGTCGTACCGCCCGATGGCGTCCAGCAGGCCCACCATGCCGTAGCCGACCAGATCCCCGCCGTCGACCCCGGCGGGCAGGCCGCTGCCGACTCTGCCGGCTACGTACTTGACCAGCGGTGCGTAGTGGAGGATCAAGCGTTCCCGCGCGTCCCCGTCACCGGCCCGGGCAGGTTCCCAAAGGCTCGCCGGGCCGGCCTCACGCACCACACCGACCTCCGATCAGCCCCCCGTCGCGGTGGCCATGGTCTCCGACGGCCACCCCGGCGCGGTGGGGGGGCTTGGCGAGCCAGGCCTCGATGCGGTCAAGAAGGCCAGCCCGCAGTCCCGGTGGAGCAGCGCAAGCGCGGATTCCCGCCGTGGCGACCTCGGCGAGCTCGGAGTCGGCGAACCCGTGGACCGACCGCGCGATCTCGTATTGCCCGAGCAGTGAGGCGCCCGGTCCGAAGATCAGCGGGTCATCGGCCCCGAGGGTGAAGCTGACCCCCGCATCGCGGAGGACCCGCAGCGGTACGGCCTCCGCATGCGGCGCGACCCGCATGGCGACGTTGCTGCTCGGGCATACCTCGAGCACGATTCCACGCTCTGCGAGCAGGCACATCGTGGACGTACTCTCGGCGGCCCGGACGCCGTGACCGATCCGGTGGGCTCCCAGAACGTCCACGGCGTGCCGGACGCTGGCGGCGCCCAGCAACTCTCCGGCATGCGGCACCGAGAGCAGCCCCGCGTCCCGGGCGATGGCGAAGGCACGGGCGAAGTCGCCGCAACGGCCTTGCCGCTCGTCGTTGGACAGGCCGAAACCGACCACCCCGCACCCCGCGTACCGGGCCGCCAGCCGCGCCAGGGTCATTGCCTCCCACGGCGGGCGGGTCCGGTTGGCGGCTATGACCAGGCCGAGTCCCACTCCGACCGATGCGCTCGCCCGAGTGCAGGCGTCGAGGAGGAGTTCGGTGAAGGCGACGATGCCGCCGAACCGGGCGGCATAGCCGGGCGGCGTGACCTGAACCTCCACCCAGCCGGCCCCGTCATGGTGCGCGTCCTCGGCCAGTTCGGTCACCAGCTGGCGCAGCGCCGCTTCGTCACGAACGGCCGAGCGCGCGGCGTCATAGGTCGCCTGGAATCGGCGCCAGGAGCCGGGCGGGAAGCTGTGCGTGCCGTCCAGGGCGGTTGGGACCCGCATGCCCGCCTGCGCGGCGAGCTCGAGCAGTGTCGCGTGGCGCATCGCCCCGGTCAGGTGGACGTGGCATTCGGCCTTCGGAAGTCGCCGCAGGTCCCGCCGGCCAGGGGGAATGGCCGGCGGCGAGTCCGGCAGCCGATCGTGCCGCGTTGCGGATGCGTCCACACGACCTCCGTCGACAGCCCCCGGGGCCGGGGCATCCCCAAATCAAACATATGCGACAAATCGCTGGCTCCGCTCAGCCTGGTTAGACGGCGAGCCAGCCCACCAGAGTTCACCCGAGCCTGCTCGCAGCGTTGTCCCCGTGTTGTTGCCGGGAACGGAACCTCCGCGGGTAGAGAGTCGTAACTGGGGTGGCGGTCCCGTGCGTGGCGCAACAGGGCAGGGTGAACACAGTATGGACGAAACGGGGCAGGAAACCGGGGACGTGGGACCCGATCTGGCGTTGCTTGTGGCAAGTGGCCTCCTGCCCGAAGGGTGGCCGCACGACCCTGCGCAGGCAGGGTTGACGGCATCGACCCGGCCGGCGCTGGAAGGGTTCGGGGCTGGGTCGCCTGTCCCCGCCGATCACAAGAGCTACCTGGCCGACCTGGTCGCGGAATCATCTTGGTCCGCGATCGAGGCGGGCGCGTCGCTCGGCTTCGACCCGCACGCGGGACCCCGCGCTCTCGAATGGCTGCGGCGAACCGGCGTCGTCATCGGCCTGCCCCGCGCTTCGGGCATCGTCTACCCCCGCTTCCAGTTCGACTCCGAGAGCCGGCGGGTATACCGCGTCGCCGCTGTGGTGAACGTCTGGCTCGGTACCGCCAGTGACCCCTACGCCGCTGCGGTGTGGTGGCTACGCCCCGGGCCCGACGGGCTGCGGCCGCGCGACCTCATCGGCACGCCGGACGAGCGAAGGGTCATCGACCTGGCCGCCGCCCACATCGGCGGTCGGGTGCTGGGCGGTCTGGCGGGCCGCGAGCACCCACCCGGAGGCCAGCGCCGGGTGATCGGCGGTCAGGCAGGCACCGATTACCCGCGGGAGCGGTCGGTCGTTTCTCCCGAGGCCGCTCCGACGGCGTCCGCAAGTGACGTCTCGCCGGCGCCGATCGAGCCGATCCCCCGTGGGCCGGGCATCTTCGGCCGGCACCCTCGGCACGCCTGAAACGCCTCGCGACCCGGTCGTGCACGGCGCCGGCGTACGCCTCGTGCTCCCCACGTGGGCGCAGTTGGGCTACCCCGGCCGCTCCGACCAACGCGTCCCGGCCCTGCACGAGGTGGCGGCGCAGCGGTTACAGGTCCAGTATGGCTGCGCCCCCTTGGCCCGGGTGCAGAGCCAAGCTCGGCCTGCCGTAGGACGTCCCGCCGGGCCCGCCAACGTGGAGGGAGACCCGACGTGAGCAATGCGGAGTCCCGGACCGCGGCCTTCACGGCCGCACGCGATCTGTTGCTGCAGCTTCGCTCCGACCATGACGAGGCGCAGGAACGTTTCAGCTGGCCGCAGCCCGCTGAGTTCAACTGGGCCCTGGACTGGTTCGACGCCCTCGGCACCCGCCCCGACCGCCGGGACCAGGTGGCGCTGCGGATTGTCGAGGAGGACGGTTCCGAGCAGCAGTGGACCTTCAGTCAGCTGGCGGCCCGCACCGGCCAGGTGGCGAACTGGCTGCGTGCCCAGGGTGTCGGGCGCGGCGACCGCGTGATCGTGATGCTCGGTAACCAGATCGAGCTGTGGGAAATGGTGCTCGCCATTATGAAGCTCGGCGCTGTCCTCATCCCGGCCACGACTCTGCTGGGCCCTGCGGACCTGCGCGATCGGGTCGACCGGGGGCGCGCCCGCGTCGTGGTCGTCACCTCGGCCGACACCGGCAAGTTCGATGAGGTCCCCGGCGACTACACCCGGATCTGCGTGGGCGCGCCCGTGGCCGGCTGGTTGAGCTACAGCGACAGCGCCGATGCGGCCGGCGAGTTCAGCCCCGACGGGGTGACCTGTTCGACCGACACGCTGCTGCTCTACTTCACCTCGGGGACGACCTCCCAGCCGAAGCTGGTGGAACACACCCACGCGTCCTATCCCATCGGGCACTTGTCGACCATGTACTGGATCGGCGTGCAGCCCGGCGACGTCCACCTCAACATCTCCTCGCCGGGCTGGGCCAAGCACGCGTGGAGCAACGTCTTCGCCCCGTGGAACGCCGAAGCCACGGTGCTCGTCTACAACTACCGGCGGTTCGACCCCGCCGCGCTCCTGGAGCAGGTCCGGCGGTGCGAGGTGACGACCTTCTGTGCCCCGCCCACGGTGTGGCGCATGCTCATCCAGGGCGACCTCGGCAGCCCGGGCGCGCTGCGCGAGGTTGTCGGCGCGGGCGAGCCACTCAACCCGGAGGTAATCGAGCAGGTACGCGACGGGTGGGGCCTCACCATCCGGGACGGCTTCGGCCAGACCGAGACGACCGCGGTGGTCGGCAACAGCCCGGGTCAGCTCCTGCGCCCCGGTTCCATGGGCCGCCCGCTGCCGGGCTACCGGGTGGAACTGATCGACCCGGTGTCGGATATCCCAGGCGCCGAAGGAGAGATCTGCCTTCCCCTGGACGACCGGCCGCTCGGGCTCATGACCGGCTACCGCGACGATGCCGATCGCACGGCCGAGGCTATGCGCGAGGGGTACTACCACACCGGTGACGTCGCCAGTCGGGACGCCGACGGCTACATCACCTACGTGGGCCGCGCCGACGACGTGTTCAAGGCTTCCGACTACCGAATCTCACCGTTCGAGCTGGAGAGTGTGCTGCTCGAGCACAGTGCGGTCGCCGAGGCCGCGGTGGTCCCGGCGCCCGACCCGCTGCGCACGGCGGTGCCCAAGGCCTACGTGACCCTTGCCGAGGGCTGGGCCGCCAACGACGAGACCGCCCTGGACATCCTGCGGTACTGCCGCGGCCACCTGTCCCCGTTCAAGCGGGTACGGCGGCTCGAGTTCGGCACGTTACCCAAGACGGTTTCGGGCAAGATCCGCCGCGTGGAGTTGCGGCAACGCGAGGAGCAGCCGGCCCGGCCCGAGGGCGAGTTCCGTGAGGAGGACTTCCCCGAGTTGAAGGGCTGAGTGTCCGCAGCCCGGTCATCGCCGCAGGGGCCAAGACGAGAGGAAGGCGACACGCCCGCTAGCTCGATCGGGGCGGGCGGTACGGCGGGTCGCTGCCCCTCGGGCGAGTAGCACCCAGCCGAGAACGTCCGCGGCGAGTGGCAAGGGGGAAACGGGATGTCGCCGGCGGCACATGACGCCGCGCGTGCGTACCATCCTCGCGTGCGGCAGGCAGTCCACATCGACATCGACCTGACCGGGTTCGCCCGCGCAGTCGGCCGCGACACGCATGCGCGAGGCGCCGATCATTTACGGCGACATGGCGTCGAGCAGGCGTTGTGGAATGCCACCAGGCGGTCGCTGGTGGGCACCGTGCACGGAAGTCGCGGCGACCTCTACTCCACGACCGCGCAGTTTTCCGCCCATCCGGTCATGCGGTTCGAGGAGGGCCAGTGCATCTGCCCGGTCGGGAGGAATTGCAAGCATGTTGTCGCGCTCGTGTTGAGCGTGACGGGCATCGACCAGGGTCGCGCGCTTGCGCGCCAGCCACAGCCGTGGGAACGGTCGCTCGAGTCATTGCTCGCCCCAGCAGCCGCTGCGGTCCCGTCGAGCGGGTCCCCGGCGCCGCTTGCCATCGAGCTCACCCCGGTACCGCAAACGTCATCGACGCGTGCGTACGCCGACCAGCCGGCGCACAGGCTCCTGGCGCGGGTGGTGCGCCCCGGACGGAACGGTTGGGTTGCCGGTGACCTGAGCTGGTCCGGGCTCAGCATGCTGCATTTGTACGGTGACTACGTCGCGGAACACGTGAGACTGCTGCAGGACGTGTACGCCGCCTACGGGGCCCGTGCCACCCATGCCTCGTACACCTACTACGGGTACCAGGGGGAGAAGACGATCGAGTTGTCCGGGTTCGAGTCCGGGCAGCTGTGGCACCTGCTGGACGAAGCCCAGGAAGTGGGCCTCCCGTTGGTGCACTCGCGGGCGTCGCTCGGCGAGGTGCAGCGGGACATGCATGCCGAGTTGTGCCTGGACGCCAGCCGTGCTGGCAACTCCATGGCGCTCACGCCTGTCGTCGTCGTCGAGGGCGTGGCCACCGACGCCGCGCCGGTGGTGTTCATCGGAACGCAAGCCCACGGCTTGGTGTACGTCGACCGCGCTGAGATGACAAGGACTGACAATCCCCGCGAGTGGGCCCTGCACATCGCGAAGCTGGCGAAGCCCGTTTCGAAGCCGATGCAGCGGCTGGCTCTCGAACGCACGGCCCTGAGGATTCCAGCGGGCGAAGCCTCTCGCTTCCGTGACGAGTTCTACCCACGCCTGCGCCACCTAGCCGCAGTGATCTCCACCGACGAATCGTTCACTCCGCCGGCCATCTCAGACCCCACGCTGGTCCTGCGGGCGTCTTACGGCGCTGCCCACGTGCTCGATCTGAACTGGGAGTGGGCGTACCAGGTCGGGGACTCGCAGCTGCGAGCGCCGTTGCATCCGGCCGGCGATGCCGGGTTTCGCGATCTCGACGCGGAGCGCGCTGCCGTACGCCGGCTTGATGTGGGCCTCGAACGGTTCGGGCTTCGTGGCGCGGACCCGGTACGGGGCCTCGTCGATCAGGTGGCTCTGCACGGCGTCGAGACCTTGTGGTTCAGCCAGGAGATGCTGCCGCTGCTCGATGGGCACCCAGGTGTCACGGTCGAGGTCAGCGGTGAGCCCGCCGACTATCGCGAGGCCGGCGACTCGTTGCGCATCGGCATCTCTACTGACGAGACCACGCGCGAAACCGATTGGTTCGACCTTGGCGTCAGCATCAAAGTGGAGGGCCGCGACGTCCCGTTCATCGACGTCTTCACGGCGCTGAACAGGGATGATTCTCATCTGCTACTTCCCGACGGCGCGTACTTCTCGCTGGAAAAGCCAGAGCTGCAGGCGCTGCGCCGGTTGATCGACGAAGCCCGCGCGCTGCAGGAAAGACCGGACGGCCCACTGAGGATCAGCCGCTACCAAGTCGGGTTGTGGGACGAGCTCGCCGAGCTCGGCGTCGTGGACCGGCAGGCGCAGGCGTGGCTGCGGCAGATCGAGGGCTTGCGTGCGCTGGAGTCGGTCGCGGCGAAGCCGCGCCCCGAGGGGCTTGCGGCCCGGTTGCGCCCTTACCAGGCGGACGGGTTCGGCTGGCTTTCGTTCCTGTGGGAGCACGGGCTCGGCGGCATCCTCGCCGACGACATGGGGCTGGGCAAAACGGTGCAGTCGCTGGCGCTGATCTGCCACGCGAAGAAAGCCAACCCTGACCTCGCCCCGTTTCTCATTGTCGCGCCGACAAGCGTCGTACCGAACTGGGCGCTCGAAGCCGCGCGGTTCGCACCGGGCCTGCGCGTGGTGACGATCTCGGACACGGTGCGCAGGCGCGGCCAGATGCTCGACGAGACGGTCCGGGATGCGGACGTGGTGGTCACCTCGTACACCTTGTTCCGGCTCGACGCCGACGCCTACTCGCAGCGTGAGTGGTCGGGCCTGTTTCTCGACGAGGCGCAATTCGTCAAGAACCACCAGTCGAAGGCCTACCAGTGTGTACGCCGGCTGCCTGCGCCGTTCAAGCTCGCGATCACGGGTACTCCTATGGAGAACAACTTGATGGAGCTGTGGTCGTTACTGTCGATCACCGCGCCAGGGTTGTTCCCCAACCCGACCCGATTTCGGGAGTTCTACGCCCGCCCGATCGAGAAAGACCGTGACGGCGAGCTGCTCGCGCAGCTTCGGCGACGTATCAAACCGCTGGTCAAGCGGCGCACGAAGGAGCAGGTCGCGGCGGACCTTCCCGCAAAGCAAGAACAGGTCCTCGAGGTTGAATTGCACCGCCGCCACCGCACCATCTACCAGCGACACCTGCAACGCGAGCGGCAGAAAGTGCTGGGCCTGATCAACGACATGGATCGCAACCGGTTCACGATCCTGCGCTCGCTCACTTTGCTCCGCCAACTGAGCCTGCATGCGGGCCTCGTCGACGACAAGAACCACGACATCCCGAGCGCAAAGGTCGACGCGCTGGTCGAGCAACTTGACGACGTCGTTGGCGGCGGTCATCGCGCTCTGGTGTTCAGCCAGTTCACGGGCTTCCTGGAGGTGGTGCGGTCACGGCTGGACGTCGCCGGTATCGACTACTGCTACCTCGACGGCAAGACGCGGAACCGTTCGGTTGTGATCGAGAGGTTCAAGGGCGGATCGGTGCCGGTGTTTTTGATCAGCCTGAAGGCCGGCGGGTTCGGGCTGAACCTGACCGAGGCCGACTACTGTTTCTTGCTCGACCCTTGGTGGAATCCCGCGACCGAGGCCCAAGCCGTCGACCGCACACACCGGATCGGGCAGACCCGCCAGGTGATGGTGTACCGGCTTATCGCCGCTGACACGATCGAGCAGAAGGTGATGGCGCTCAAGGCGCGCAAA
>JADGOW010000129.1 GCA_017882765.1 Frankiaceae bacterium | reverse complement strand
GACACCCGCCTGGGACCTTCGCCAGGTGCGCCGGCACCCCCGCAGCCACTAGATTGCCCCGCGTGGAGGTCGTTGTCGTCGCTGAGACGCTGGAAGGGGAGCGGCGCGTCGCCGCGGTGCCGGAAACAGTCGGCAAGCTGGTGAACGCCGGTCTCAAAGTCGCTGTGCAGGCCGGGGCGGGGCGGTATGCCTTCCTGCCCGACGAGGCCTATGTCGACAAGGGTGCCCGCATCCTCGACGACCGGGTGTCGTTGCTGGGCTCGCGGGGCGTCCTTATCAAAGTGCAGCCACCGACGCTGGAGGAGGTGGAGCTGCTTCCCGAGGGGTCAGCGCTGATTTGCATGCTGGCCCCGTCCTCATTCCCGGACATCATCCGGGCTCTCGCCAAGCGGAATATCACTTCTTTTGCCTTGGAGCTGGTGCCTCGCACGACGAGGGCCCAGAGCATGGACGTGCTCTCATCCCAGGCATTGGTGGGCGGATACCGCGCCGCCCTGTCTGCAGCGCGGCTGTTGCCCAAGTTCTTCCCGATGTTCATGACCGCGGCCGGCACGGTGCGGCCCGCCCGGGTCTTCGTGCTGGGTGCCGGGGTCGCCGGCCTGCAGGCCATCGCGACCGCGCACCGCCTCGGCGCCGTGGTCGACGCCTACGACGTCAGGGCGGCCGCGGCGGAGGAGGTGCGCAGCCTCGGCGCGAAGTTCCTCGTCCTGGAGCTGGAGACCCAGGAGGGGACGGGTGGCTACGCCCGCGCCCAGTCGGAAGACTTCATCGCCAAGCAGCGCCAGCTGCTCACCGAGCACCTCGCGCAGGTGGACGCCGTTATCACCACCGCCGCAGTTCCCGGGCGGCGGGCCCCGATACTCGTCACCGCGGAGATGGTCAAGGTCATGCGACCGGGGTCGGTCATCGTCGATCTCGCCGCAGACAGCGGCGGCAACTGTGAGCTCACAGAGGCCGGCCGCGAGATTCTTGTCGACGGGGTGACCGTCTACGGGATGTCGCAGGCCCCCAGCGAGCTGCCCATGCACGCGAGCGAGCTGTTCGCCCGCAACGTGACCAATCTGCTCTTGATCATGATCAAGGACGGGGAGTTTGCCCCGGACTTCGCCGACGACATTCTCGTCGGCTGCTGCGTAACCAGAGACGGCGACGTCGTGCACCCCGCCGCCCGCGAGGCGCTGGGACTGGAGGCAAGAGCGTGACCGAAATCCTGTCGAGCCCGACGTGGCTGTGGTTGCTCACCATCTTCATCCTCTCGGTCTTCGTGGGCTTCGAGGTCATCTCGAAGGTGTCGAGCATGCTGCATACCCCGCTGATGTCCGGGGCCAACGCCATCCACGGTGTCATCCTTGTGGGAGCCATGATCATTCTGGGCGCCGCGGACAACGCCGTCCAGGCTCTGCTCGGGGTGCTCGCCACGATCCTCGCGACCATCAACATGGTCGGTGGCTTCGTCGTGACCGACCGCATGCTGGAGATGTTCAAGGGTCGGTCCAAGTCCCCCGCCGTCAAGGAAGAGGTCCAGCGGTGACCCGCTCGGAGTGGATTCAGCTCGGCTACCTCGTCGCGGCCGTCTGCTTCATCCTCGCCCTGAAGGGGTTGAGCTCGCCGAAGACGGCGCGCTACGGGAACTTCATCGGCGCCGGTGGGGCGATCCTGGCGGTCGTCGTCACGTGCTTCTACCCGAACATGTCGAACTGGCCTCTGATCATCGGGTCCGTCGTCCTGGGCACGGCCATCGGTGTGCCGGCGGCACGCGCGGTCCCGATGACCGCCATCCCGCAGATGGTGGCGGCGTTCAACGGCGTCGGTGGCGCGGCGGCCGCGCTGGTGGCGGTCGCCGACTTCCGCACCCACTCGAACGCCGGCTGGGCGGTCGCGCTGGCTGTCGTCTTCAGCACCGCCGTCGGCTTCATCTCTTTCACCGGTAGCTGCATCACCTTCGGCAAGCTGCAGGAGATCATGACGACCCGGCCGGTGCTCGTGCCCGGCGGTCGGTTCATCAGCTTCGGGCTGCTCGCGGCGCTGGTCGTGCTCGTGGGCGTCGTAATCGGCACCGGCAGCGTCCCGGCGCTCGCCGCGCTCGCGGTCGTCGGTCTGATCTTCGGTGTGATGCTCGTTCTGCCGGTCGGCGGGGCGGACATGGCGATCGTCATCTCGCTGCTGAACTCCTTCACCGGCCTTGCGGTGGCCGCCTCCGGTGCGGTGCTGCGCAACACGCTGCTGATCGTTGCCGGCACCCTGGTCGGCGCCTCCGGTGCCCTGCTGACCCACCTGATGAGCCAGGCGATGGGCCGTTCCATCGGCAACATCATGTTCGGCGCGTTCACCTCCAAAGCAGTCACCGCGGGCGCGGGGGCGGCGAGCGACAGGTCCGTGCGCACCGGCACCGTCGACGACATCGCGATCCTGCTCGCCTACTCCCGCAAGGTCGTCGTCGTTCCCGGGTACGGGCTCGCGGTGGCCCAGGCCCAGCACACCGTGCGTGAGCTGGCCGACCTGCTGGAGAGCAAGGGTGTCGAGGTCTCCTACGCGATCCACCCGGTGGCGGGCCGGATGCCGGGTCACATGAACGTCCTGCTCGCCGAGGCGAACGTCCCCTACGAGCAGCTCAAGGAGATGGACGAGGTCAACCCCGAGTTCGCCCGTACCGACGTGGTGGTCGTCGTGGGCGCCAACGACGTGGTGAATCCGGCGGCCCGCGAGGACGCCAGCAGCCCGATCTACGGCATGCCCATCCTCGACGTGGACGCCGCCCAGCACGTGGTCTTCCTCAAGCGCAGCATGCGTCCAGGCTTCGCCGGGATCGAGAACGAGCTGCTGTTCGGCGACAAGACGACGATGCTGTTCGGCGATGCGAAGGACACGCTCACCAAACTTGTCGGTGCGGTGAAGTCGGCGTGACCGGGAGGGCCTGACCCGAACGCCTGCCCGGGAGGCCCCGACGGGCCGGGCTACAGCACCAGGTCGGCAAAGCCCAGGGCGACCGCCTCGGGCGCTGCCAGCCACCAGTCCTTGCGCTGCCAGCGCCGCCGGATCTGGCGGTCGGTGAGGTACGAGCGCTCCGACAGGATCGCCAGCACCGCTTTTCCATCTGCGCATGGAAGCCGACCTGGTCGCTGATCTGGCTGCTGGTGCCCTCCATGCCGCCGTGCACCTCGTGAATGAGGATGAATGCGTTCGCACCGAGGACACGCTCGTCGCCGGCCTGCAGAAGTACACCGCCCATGGACGCGGCACGGCCAAACACCTCGACGCGCAGGAAGTGGCCGGCCAGTCGCAGCCGGCGCAGGAAGTCGAACAACGCCAGGCCGTCCAGCACGCGCCCGCCAGGGGAGTTGAGCACGATCGTCATCGGGGCGCTGGGGTCGCGGCGCGACCAGGCCGACAGCGTGTGGATCGCCTGCCGGACGCTATCCTCATCCACTCCGGCGTAGAAGGTGTACACAAGGCTGCGGGCGGCCTCAGCGCGGGCGTCAGCGTCTCGGCGCCGGTAATCGGCCAGCTCGATCTCCGACTTCGCGGCATCGGCCACCGCTTTGCGCAGCTCTGCCGCGGCCCGGTAGAGGGTCATGTGTTCCCGGTAGATGTCGTACCAGTTCGGGTGCTCGTCGGGGTCGTCCGGCAGCGTCGGCAGCGGGGGTAGGACGACAGCGGGGTCGACCAGCTGCTCGGGGACGAGCAGCGAGCTCTCCATCGGGGCTACGGGCAGGATCTGTGGGCTCGACTTCAGGCCGTGCGCAGCGTCGGTGGCGTCGTCGTGGAACACTGGCGAGCCGTTGCGCTGTTCGGGAATGCCACCCATCTCGGCCGTCCTCCCGCGGTCCCGTTGGTCCCGCTATCGGCTGGGCCGTTCGCGCCTGAAGGCGGGCCGGGCAGCGCAGGAGATCCGTTCCACCGGATGGATCGGAGCTCACCAGCCGCGCGATTGGCCGGTCACCCCCTGGCTTGCCCCGTCACCCCGTTCGCGAGCCCCTTCAGCGCATCGGTGATCTCGCTGGGGATGATCCACACCTTGTTGGCGTCGCCGCGGGCGATCTGCGGCAGCATCTGGAGGTACTGGTAGGCGAGCAGCTCGGCGTCCGGGTTGCCGTCGTGGATCGCCTTGAAGACGGTGGCGATCGCCTCCGACTGTCCCTCCGCCTGCAGGATCTGAGCCTGGCGCTGACCCTCGGCCTGCAGGATGGCGCTGGCCTTCTGCCCCTGGGCAGTCAGGATCTGCGACTGGCGGAAGCCCTCCGCGGTCAGAATTGCCGCGCGCTTGTCCCGTTCGGCTCTCATCTGCTTCTCCATGGCCTCCTGCACCGACGCCGGCGGGTCGATGGCCTTGAGTTCGACTCGGTTGACGCGAATGCCCCACTTACCGGTGGCCTCGTCGAGGACGCCCCGCAGCTGCGCGTTGATCTGATCCCGACTGGTCAGGGTACCTTCCAGGTTGAGACCGCCGATCACGTTGCGCAGCGTCGTCACCGTCAGCTGCTCGATTGCCGAAATGTAGTTCGCGACTTCGTAGGTGGCCGCCCGCGGGTCGTTGACCTGGTGGTACACGACGGTGTCGATGCTGACCACCAGGTTGTCCTCGGTGATCACCGGCTGTGGCGGGAAGCTGACGACCTGTTCGCGCAGGTCGAGGCGCACCCGGACACGATCGATGAACGGGAGCACGATGGCCAGACCCGCGTACAGCGTCCGGTGATAGCGGCCGAGGCGCTCGACGATCGCAGCCTGGGCTTGCGGAACGATCCTGACGGCCCGGATCAGGACAATGAGAATGAGCAGGAAAACAACTCCGGCAGCGATTCCAGCGGCCACTTAGACCTCCGACTCGAACACGATGGCCGTGGCGCCCTGGATCGTCACGACCGAGACCCGCGCGCCCTGCTCGATCACGTCATAAGGGTCCGCGGGGCGCGCCGTCCACACTTCGCCACTGATCTTCGCGGTCCCCGCATTGACATCGATGCGCTCCAAAGCCACGCCTCGCGCACCTACCAGTGCCGCGGCGCCGCTGACGAGCTGGCCGGGCGAGGAACGGTGCCGGCGCGCCACCGGAAGGACGCCGCCGAGCAGGACGATCGACATGACGCCGAAGACCACGAACTGTAGCGGGATGGGCGCACCGAGTGCCGCGGCACCGGCGGTGAGCAAGGCGGCGCCGCCGAGCAGCCCCAGGACGAGGGTGAGCGTGAGAACTTCCGCGATGCCGAGTACGCCTGCGGCGACGAGCCACGCGAGCGACTCCGGCCACTCACCCATGACGTGAGGATAAGTCGGGCAGCAGGGTTCGGGCGCGATCGCGTCGTAGGTGTTCTGAGCCAGGCGGCAGCCCTGGTCTGGCGGCCGGGTCTGGCGGCCGGGTCGAGCAGCGGTGAAGCGGGCCCCGGCATGCGAGCATCTCGACGGGGGATGAACTCCGGGTGGAGGGGGCCCCGCGTGGCCGTGTACCCGCTCCCACGGTCCGAAGTGGACCGGAACCCCGGGGATTTCAGGACGCTGGCCGGCGCGGCAGTGCTCAGGCTCACCTTGTTGTAGACAAACCGGCGCCTAGCGGCCGAGCGGGTTGGCCCGCTCGACCAGTTCGCGCAGGGTGGCGCCGGGGCGGCCGACGAGAACGTCCAGGTGTTGGCTGCGCAGTGTTTGAGCGGCCTGCTCCGCAGGGCCGTACGCGCCGGTGTGGGTGACAGACAGCACGACGACGTTCGCGCCTACCTCTCGAGCGAACTCGGCGAGGTCGTCGGCGGGCATGTCCGCACCGAGGTGGTGGACGCGCCAGTGCGCCGCCCGCAGCACGGTGGCGGCCATGAGCGCGGGCAGTGCGTGCTGCTCGCCGGGCGGTGTGGTCACCACAGCGGTCCCGCGCGGTCGGCCGGGCACGGCCCGGTTGAGGTCGGTGAGCAGCCGTTGGCAGGCGGTGGAGGCCCGGTGCTCCTGAGCGATGCTGACCCCGCCGGTCGGCCAGCCCGCACCGACCTGGCGCATGGCGGGCACGATCAGCCGCTCGACGACGTCGAGAACAGGCACCCCACCGTCGCGCAGCCGGGATACGACGGCCAGGGCGGCGGGCTCGTCGCCGGCGAGCAAGGCGTCGTGGAGTCGCGCCGCGTGCCGGCTCCAGTCGCGGACCCGGATGGTGGCTGGTGCCGGGCGGGACCGGGCGCGGGCGGTCTCCAGGGCACGCAGGTCGGTTTCTGCGACGACGTAGGCGGTCCCGACCTTCTGTGCCGGTAGCAAGCCCTCGCGGACCCAGCGGTAGGCCGTCTGGTAATGGACGCCCAGGTGCTCCGCGGCCTGCTGTAGAGAGATCGTCATGCGTCTCCTGTTGCCCATCCGGGGACTGGGGGCCATAATTAGTCTCGTTTAGTACAGGTTACATCGACTGCCCAGGTGGGAGACGGTGAACGTCATGACGATCGCTAGCACGGTCGTTCGCGACCACGAGCGACTTTCCGAACTGATGATCCGGTTGCAGACCATCGAGTCCGGCCAGGACCGCGGCGCGGCCGACCAAGCTGTCACCGCGGTGGTGGCCCACGTGTTCGCGACGCGCCGCCACCTGTGCGGCGCTGTGCGGGGGACGGCCGGTGGCGGCTGCGTGTCGGCCGACGAGCACAGTCTGCGCCGGCTGGAGGTCGCCGCCACTGACGTCCTGCGGAGCAACCTCGGCGACGTGCGCCTGCGGGCGAGCCGGGGCGCCGTCATCGCCCGCCTCGCCGACGCGTTCGACGAGCACCGTCGCGTCGAGGAGGACGGCGGTCTGCTGCTGCGCGTGGAGCAGTCGGTGCCCCCGCAGGCTTCGTTCCAGTTGGCGCAGCGGCTCACCGACGGGCTCACCGACAGCCCCAGCCGGCCACACCCGTGGGTGTCGCGCTTCGGCTGGCTGCAACGTTGCCTGCACGCGCCGCTGCGGCGCCTCGACGCGATCCGGGACGTATTGGACAACCGGATCCCCCCACCGCCGCCGCGCCGCGTGCGGATACCCGAGCAGCCGGCCGCGACGGCCGGGGCGGTCAGTTCGGTGCCCGCATCGCCATCGGCGCTCAATCGGGCAGGTAGCCCCGCAAGAGGCTGATCGTCGAGTGGGCGGGGTTGCCGTCGTTCGGCTCTTCGGACACCTCGATTGCACGGTAGGCACGCACCGTTGCCTGCGGCAGCGGGTAGCGTGCCGTGCCTTCGGGCGGTAGCACGCCGACGGCGAGCATCCGAGCGTCCGCCGGGTCGAGCAGCCAGAGCTCGTAGTGGGCGGCGGTGACCGGGGCCAGGCCGTGCACGGTGACAACCATCTGCTGGGCCGCACCGTTGCCCTCCATGTGCGCCTCACCGCCGACGAGGGTGCGGCTGCCTGCGAGGGCGCCGACCGGGACGAGCGGGACGCCTGCCGCGGGCGGGACGCCTGCCGCGGGCGGGACGCCTGCCGCGGGCGGGACGCCTCCCGCCGCTCCCGTTCCCGGGGCGTCGGGACGCAGGGCGGGCCACAGCGCCGTGCCGCCGGCGACTGCGACTGCGACTGCGGCGGCCGCGGCTGCCAGACGGTTCCGGTGCGGGGCGGTGCGCCGCACCGGGGCGCGCGACCTCTGGGGAACCAACTCGGGCGGCGGGAGGGCTGGCAGTGCCGGCAGTTCGTCGGCCTGCGGGAACGGCGCCTGCGCCGCCTCGCGAAGCTCGTTGTCCACACCGACCAGTAGCAGGAACTCCTGCTGGCATCGTGCGCAGGCGGCAAGGTGGTCCAGCACCATCAGCTGCCCTGCGGTGGGCCGCTCTTCGCGCAAGAGCGCGGCCAGGTCGGGCAGCGGGTGCGCGCCGGCTTCGAAGTCGCCCATTACGGCCGGGCCTGCGCGGTCTGCTCGTCACCGGCCAGCAGCTCGGCGAGGCGGCGCAGGCCGCGGAACGTGCGTGCCTTGACGGTCCCGAGCGGCACGCCCAAGCGGTCGGCGATCTCGGCCTGCGGGCAATCCGCGAAGTACCCCAGGGTCAACACCTCCCGCTGCTCGGCCGGCAGCCGCAGCAGGGCAGCGCGGACCTGCGCCGCGCGTGCGTAGCGATCGGCGAGCTGGCGTCCGTCCTCACCGGCGACGTCGCCCACTGCGTCGAGCGGCAGCACGGTCCGGCGCCGGCGCAGTGCGTCGATCGCGCGCCGGCGGGCGATGGCCAGCACCCAGGCCTCGATGCTGCGCTCGGGGTCGTAGCGGTCCCAGCTCCGCCAGACCTCGATGAAGGTGTGCTGAAGGACGTCCTCCGCCTCGGCCGGTCCGACGAGGCGGCGCAGATATCCCAACACCATCGGTCCGAGCTGGGCGTAGCAGTCACGCAGCGCGGCTTCGGTTCCGCCCGCCGGCCGGTCCCGGCCGGTGGCATGGGGGGCCCTGCTCGCGACCGGGGCGACCGGCTGCACCTGCACGGGCGTGACCATCGCGCCCCCTTCCGTGACGGCGACCTCTTTCCCAGTTCCAGTTCATATCTTGTGCAACTTTTGGTCCTGTGCAACTCGAAGGGGTGGATGAGGCGCTCGACCGGGCGCCACCGCAGCCAGGGAAGGACGCCATGACGCCCACACGACCCACCCGCACCGCAGCGCTGGCCGGGGCCGCCCTCACCGCCGGCCTCGTCGCGCTTCCGCTGGCGGCGCCGGCCTCGGCCGCCGCCGAGTCCGGGACCGTGACCGTGATCCACGGCGTGCCCGGCCTCACCGTCGACGTCTATGTCAACGGCAAGGCCACGCTGACCGGCTTCACGCCGGATACGGTGACCCCGCCGATCGCCCTGCCCGCGGGCACGTACACGATCGACATCCGTAAGGCCGGCG
>JADGOW010000289.1 GCA_017882765.1 Frankiaceae bacterium | reverse complement strand
GCGAGGTTCTCGACGGCTCCGACCCGCGCGACGATGCCGCCCACGCTGCTACCGGTAGCCAGCGCAGAAGCGGCCATCTGCGCCTTGTCGGATGTGCTGGGCCCCAGCGGCGTGAGGGCTTTGGGGCTGGCCGAAGGCGGCGGGGTCGTCGGTGCGGCCGTGGCCGCCGGAGGGGCCGAAGGCGACGCCTTCTGGCTTGCCGTCGGCGTGGGGCTTGCCGTCGGCTTGGGGCTTGCCGTCGGCTTGGGGCTCGCAGACGGCGTGGGGCTTCCGGACGGGGTAGGTGTGGGGGTTGGTGTCCCGGCGGCGGAGCCGACGACCTCGCGGAACTGCAGCTCGGCGGTCGTGCCGACGAGGTTCAGCACGTCCTCGCGGCCCTTGCCGGGCACCGAGATTTCGATCTTGTCGCCGACGCGCTTGACCTCGGCTGACGAGACGCCGAGCGCGTTCACGCGCTGGCGGATGATGTCGACGGCCTTGTCGACCGAGCCGCTCGGAGGGGTCCCACCGCCAGGAATGACCGGGGTGAGCGTGACAGTCGTCCCGCCTTGGAGATCGAGACCGAGCTTGGGGGTCAGGTTGCCGGTGAAGGCCATCGTGGCGTAGGCGGCGACAACGATCAAAGCCAGCACGCCGAGACGAATCCATGCCGGACGGGTTGCCGGGTTACGGGGGGCTGGTGCCACGAGAGTCCTTCCTGAGGCGTCTCGCGCGCGACGCCAGGATCGTCACGCGGCGCCGTTGCGCGCCAGAGTCGTCCGTTACGAGTATTCCTCGATACCGTTTGACCGCCCGATCGGCCCAACAGTCGTTACTCCTTCGGCACGACGTCCTCTGGTATGACCTTGGCAATGGCCGCCCGTACGTACCGGCAAACCACGCCCGGCGCTATCTCGATGAGCACCTCGTTGTCCTCGATGCCACTGAGCGTCCCGAACAGGCCCGCAGTGGTCATGACCTTGACCCCGGGTTCGAGCTGCTGCTGGACCGACTGGACTTGACGCTGTCGCTTGCGCTGCGTGCTCACGAGAAAGAACACCAACAGCAGGAGCAGCGCCGGAAAGATCAGGGCCCCGGCCTCCACTGCAACGGCTCCCTTCCCGCCCACTCGCGGCCTCGTGCGTCTGTGTGCGGGGCGCCCCGACAGGCGGCAGCACCTGACAGGCGGCAGCACTGCGCGCCATCCCCGCCGGGGACGGTCTGCGTACTTTCCCGACCGGCACCCCTGCTGGCATCGTAGGGCGGCAGGCAAGCCTGGTGGGCCGCACGAGCGCGCGGCTGCCGTGATCCTTTCTGGGCGCACGCCGAAACCGATGACGCGGCGGCACTACAGAAGTCCGTACCACGTACCGATAGGTCTTCATCACGCGCCCGCTCGAAGCCTGGGAGGTGTCATGCACCAGCAAGTTCGCGTCAACGCGCGCAGACGGACGCCGCCGCGGGAGCAGCCGCCCCCTTCAGCCCCGCCGAGCCGGCCGGCCGCCGACACTCGCGCCGCCCGAGATGTCATCAAGAAGATCGACGAGCTGCTCGGCACACGCTGACACGCCGTCAGTCGCCGTCGAACAGCGCCAGCTCGGCCGGTTGCCCCACAGCCGCCTGCTCGACACCGAGATGGACCCAGGCCGCGGGCGTTGCGACCCGACCGCGCGGGGTTCTGGCGAGCAGGCCGGCACGCACCAGGAAGGGCTCGGCGACCTCCTCGACCGTGTCGCGCTCCTCCCCCACGGCTACGGCCAGCGTCCCGAGGCCGACCGGACCTCCTCCGAACCGGCGCACAAGTGCATCCAGAACCGCCCGATCCAGCCGGTCGAGCCCGAGTTCGTCCACGTCGTACACGCGCAGCGCCTTGCGGGCCACGTCCAGCGCGACGACGCCATCGGCACGAACCTGCGCGTAGTCACGCACCCGGTGCAGCAGGCGGTTGGCAATACGCGGGGTACCCCGTGAGCGTTCGGCGATCTCACGGGCCCCGTCGCCGGTCAAGGGCACACCGAGCAACCCCGCGCTGCGCTCGATCACCAAGACGAGATCGTCGGCCTCGTAGAACTCCATGTGGGCGGTGAAGCCGAAACGGTCCCGAAGCGGTCCGGTGAGCAGGCCGGCCCGGGTGGTCGCGCCGACGAGGGTGAAAGGCGCGAGATCGAGCGGGATCGCCGTGGCGCCGGGCCCCTTGCCGAGCACGACGTCCACCCGGAAGTCCTCCATGGCGGCGTAGAGCAGTTCCTCAGCCGGGCGGGCGAGCCGGTGTATCTCGTCGACAAAGAGCACATCGCCCGCGTTCAGGCTGGTCAGGAGCGCGACCAGGTCACCGGCGCGCTCGATCGCCGGCCCGCTGGTCATCCGCAGGGCCATCCCGAGCTCTTCGGCGACGATCATTGCCAGACTCGTCTTTCCCAGCCCCGGCGGACCGCTGAGCAGGATGTGATCGGGCGGCGAGCCGCGAGCCCGGGCCCCTTCGAGCACGATGGATAGCTGCTCACGCACCCGATGCTGGCCGATGAACTCGTCGAGGCGGCGGGGACGCAACCCGGCTTCGTATGCGGAATCGTCGGCCTCCCGCAGCGGACTCACCGTTTCACGGGTGCCATCCTCCTGCTGGTCAAGGCCCGTTTGCCCCTGGCCCATCG
>JADGOW010000022.1 GCA_017882765.1 Frankiaceae bacterium | reverse complement strand
GTACTCGCTCGGTTGGTGTAGCGCGAGCTGGAATACCTCCCATGGGCTGATGTGCGCGGTCACCGCCACGATGAGGATGGGGAACAGGAACCGCATCCCGAAGACGGCGATGACGATGCCGACCGTCAGGAACATCTTCTGCCAGAACGGGTCCATCCGGCGCAGGATCGTGGCGTTGACGACCGCGTTGTCGAATGACAGCGAGATCTCCAGCACCGCCAGGATGCCGACGAGGGTCGCGACTTCCGCGCCACCGATGATCAGCGCCCCGACCAGCACGGCGATCGTGATGCCGACCGACCAACCGAAGATTCTCAGCACGCGTGGCCCCCGGTATGAAGCCGGGCCGGGGGTTTCCCCGGCCCGACGGAAACGTTCTCGCTCTCGACAGTGTGACGGACTCCGGGCAGGTTCCCACGCCCGCGGGACCGGCGGGAATTGTCAGACGTTGACCCCGAAGTCCTGCGCGATACCGCGCAGACCGGTGGCGTATCCCTGCCCGACCGCCCGGAACTTCCACTCGGCCCCCGCGCGGTACAGCTCGCCGAAGACCATGGCAGTCTCGGTGGAGGCGTCTTCCGACAGGTCGTAGCGGGCGAGCTCGGCGCTGTCGGACTGGTTCACCACCCGGATGAAGGCGTTGCGCACCTGGCCGAAATTCTGCTGGCGGGCGTCCGCGTCATAGATGGAGACCGGGAACACGATCTTGTCGATATCCGCTGGCACGCCGGCCAGGTTGACGTTGATCTGCTCGTCGTCGCCCTCCCCGGCACCTGTCAGGTTGTCGCCGAGGTGCTGCACCGACCCGTCGGGGCTGGTGAGGTTGTTGAAGAAGACGAAATGCCCGTCCGAGGCGACCTTGCCAGTGGTGTTGCAGCAGATAGCACTGGCATCGAGGTCGAAGTCGGTGCCCGTGGTCGTGCGCACGTCCCACCCGAGGCCCACGGTGACGGCTGTCAGGCCGGGAGCCGACTTGGTCAGCGACACGTTGCCGCCCTTGCTAAGGCTGACGCCCATGCGGTGTTCCCTCCAAAGACAGAGTTGGTGCTTGGCCCGAACCTAGTTGACGAAACACCCGGCCGTCAGGCCAGGGGAGGCCGATATCATAGTAGCGGCTGTCTTCTATCCGCGCGCCTGGACAACGCCACGCCTGCTCGCCTGGACCGCCGGGGTTAACCGGCCGGGCCACGGGTAACGTCCCCACAGTGATAGGACGCATTCCCGTCGCAAACGTTGCTCCGGTGGTGGCCTGCGGCCGCTGGCCCGCCAAGGCGGTGCAGGGAGAAACCGTCTCGGTATTCGCCACGGTGTTCCGGGAAGGGCACGACGCGGTAGGGGCCAACGTGATCGCCCGAGCGCCCGCCGGCAACGTTGCGGCATCGGTCCCGATGCGGCTCATCGCCCCGGGGACGGATCGCTACCAGGCTGACTTCGCGGTCGACCGACGCGGGCGGTGGAGCTTCAGCGTCGAGGGCTGGGGCGACCCGGTGCGCAGCTGGCGGCACGCCGCGAGAGCCAAGGCCGAGGCGGGGCAGGGCGTCGACGAGATGGCCGTCGATATCGAGGACGGCGCGCGGCTGCTGGAGCGGGCCGCGGCCGGAGTGCCCGCCAGGCACCGGCGGGCCCTCGGCCACGCGGTGGACACCCTGCGCGACGAAACGCTCACCCAGGTTTCCGACCGGCTGGCGCCGGCGCTCAGCCCGAACGTGGTCGACATCCTGACGGCACACCCGCTGCGGGAGCACGTGACGGTGGAGGGCCCCTACGACCTGTGGGTCGACCGGCAGCGGGCGCTGTTCGGGTCCTGGTATGAACTGTTCCCGCGCTCGGAGGGTGCCCACCCCGATCCGCACACCGGCGCCCTGGTCTCCGGAACGTTCCGGACTGCGGCCGAGCGACTGCCCGCCGTCGCCGGGATGGGTTTCGACGTCGTGTACCTGCCCCCCATCCACCCGATCGGGGAGATCAACCGCAAGGGGCCCAACAACACCCTGGCCCCCGGGCCGGACGACCCGGGCTCCCCCTGGGCGATCGGGTCCCGTCACGGCGGCCACGACGCCATCCATCCCGACCTGGGTTCCCTCGAGGACTTCGACGCGTTCGTGGCCCGGGCCCGCGACCTGGGCATGGAAGTCGCCATCGATCTCGCCCTCCAATGCGCGCCCGACCACCCGTGGGCCGCGGCGCACCCGGAATGGTTCACGCTCAAGAGCGACGGATCCATCGCCTACGCGGAGAACCCGCCCAAGAAATACCAGGACATCTACCCGGTCAACTTCGACAAGGACCCGGAAGGGATCTACACCGAAGTCCTACGGGTGATCCGGCACTGGATGGACCACGGCGTTCGCATATTCCGGGTGGACAACCCGCACACCAAGCCGCTCCCGTTCTGGGAACGCCTGATCGACGAGGTGCGCAAAACCGACCCGGACGTCCTGTGGCTCGCCGAGGCCTTTACCCGGCCGCCGATGATGCACACGCTCGCCCAGATAGGTTTCACCCAGTCCTACACCTACTTCACCTGGCGCAACGAGAAGTGGGAACTGGAGGAGTACCTGCGCGAGCTGTCCACGAGCCCGACAGCCGACTACATGCGGCCGAACTTCTTCGTGAACACCCCCGACATTCTGCATGCCTACCTGCAGCACGGCGGGCCGCCGGCCTTCAAGGTGCGGGCGGTGCTGGCGTCAATGCTGGCGCCCGCGTGGGGCGTCTACGCCGGCTACGAGCTCTACGAGAACCAGCCGGTGCGCCAGGGCAGCGAGGAGTACCTGGACTCCGAGAAATACCAGCTGCGGCCCCGGGAGTGGAACCGACCCGACTCCCTGGCGCCTTACCTGACGATCCTGAACCGGGTGCGTCGCGAGCACCCGGCGCTGCAACGGCTGCGCAACCTCCACCTGCACCACGCGGACAACCCCAACGTCATGGCGTTCTCCAAGACCACCGGGTCGGACATCGTCGTGGTCGTCGTCAACCTCGACCCGCACGCCACGCAGGAGGCGTCTCTCCAGCTGGACATGCCCACTCTGGGGTTCGGCTGGCGCGACGTCATGGAGGCCCACGACGAGGTGACGGGGCAGACGTTCTGGTGGGGGGAGCGGCCTTACGTTCGCCTCGACCCGGACTTCGAGCCGGCGCACATTCTCACGATCCGGCGCGGCTGACGGCGCTAGCGGCGCTAGCGGCGCTGGCGGCGCCGGCGGGGATGCGGGCCGGCGGGATGCGGACATCGGGCCGAGGCAGCTGACCCTGAGGCTAGGCTCGACTTGTCCGTGTCCCGCTGCGATCGGACATCCCGACCGATGATCGAATTGGAATCCAGCCGCATCTCGTGATGAGCGAACCCAACCCGTACGTTTCGGCACCGTTGCCGCCCCACCGCGCCGGCGAAGAGTCGGTGGATCCGCACTGGTACAAGCGCGCGGTCTTCTACGAGGTTCTCGTCCGCGGGTTCAAGGACTCCAACGGCGACGGCACGGGCGACCTACGCGGTCTGATCGAAAAGCTCGACTACTTGCAGTGGCTCGGGGTTGACTGCCTGTGGCTGCTGCCCATCTACACCTCGCCGCTTCGCGACGGTGGCTACGACATCAGCGACTACATCAGCGTCCTCCCTGAGTTCGGCGACCTCAGCGACTTCGTCGCGCTCATCAACGAGTCCCACCAGCGCGGCATCCGGGTCATCGCTGATCTGGTCGTGAACCACACCTCCGACCAGCACCCCTGGTTCCAGGCCTCCAGGTCGGATCCAACCGGCCCCCACGGTGATTTCTACATGTGGGCCGACACCGACGAGGGGTTTCCCGACGCGCGGATCATCTTCACCGACACGGAGAAGTCGAACTGGACGTTTGATTCCGTGCGTGGGCAGTACTACTTCCACCGGTTCTTCTACCACCAGCCGGATCTCAACTATGACAGCCTCGAACTGCAGGAAGCGGTGCTGGAAGTCGTCCGCTTCTGGCTCGACCTCGGCATCGACGGCTTCCGGCTGGACGCCATTCCATACCTGTACGCCCGGGAAGGGACCAACTGCGAGAACCTACCTGAGACACATGCCTTCCTGAAACGGCTGCGCCACGAGATCGACGCCAAGTACGCCGACCGGGTCCTCCTCGCGGAGGCGAACCAATGGCCCGCCGACGTCGTCGGATTCTTCGGCGACTACGCGTCCGGGGGCGACGAATGCCACATGGCCTTCCACTTCCCGTTGATGCCGCGCATCTTCATGGCCGTGCGCCGGGAGACGCGTTATCCCATCTCGGAAATCATGGCGACCACGCCGGAGATCCCGAAAAACTGCCAATGGGGCATCTTCCTGCGCAACCACGACGAACTCACGCTGGAAATGGTCGCCGCCGACGAGCGCGACTACATGATGAAGGAGTACGCCAAAGACCCGCGGATGAAGGCCAACATCGGGATCCGGCGCCGGCTGGCCCCGCTGCTGGACAACAGCCGCGACCAGATGGAGCTGTTCACCGCGCTGCTCCTGAGCCTGCCGGGTTCCCCCGTGCTCTACTACGGGGACGAGATTGGCATGGGCGACAACTACTACCTCGGTGACCGGGACGGGGTGCGGACCCCCATGCACTGGTCCCCGGACCGCAACGCCGGCTTCTCCACCTGTGATCCGCAGCGGCTGTACCTGCCGGTGATCATGGACCCGGTCTACGGCTTCCAGTCGCTCAACGTCGAGGCGCAGATGCGCCAGACGAATTCGCTGCTGTGGTGGACGAAGCGTCTACTGGAAGTGCGCAAAGGGCACCCGGTATTCGGGCTGGGGAGCTACGACGAGCTGGGCGCGTCCAACCCGTCCGTGCTCGTCTTCGCCCGTGAGTTCGGCGACGACCGCGTCCTGTGTGTCGTGAACCTGTCGCGATTCGCCCAGCCGGTCGAGATCGACCTGCACCGCTATGAGGGGTACATCCCCATAGAACTACTGGGCGGCGTCCCGTTCCCGCGGATCGGGGGGTGGCCCTACCTGCTGACCCTGGCCGGGCACGGGTTCTTCTGGTTCGCGCTGACCCGAGGGGAGGTGTCGGTGCGATGACACTGGCCGAACTGCTAGCCCTGTGGATGCCCACCCAGCGCTGGTTCGCCGGCAAGGGCCTCGGCGTTGTCCGGGTCGAGATCGAGCAGGTGACCGAGCTGGCCGACCACGGCCGGCTGCGGCTACTGCACGTGATAGCCCGGGTGATCCACACCGACGACGGTGGCGGAGAGCTCTACCAGATGCCAATGGCTGTGCGCACCGAGCCGGTCTCCGGGCGGAACCACGTCCTGATCGGCGAGGCCGAGGAGGGGGAGATCCAGGGGTTCGTCTACGACGGGCTGCTCGACCCCGCCGGCCACGCCGTGCTCCTCGACCACCTCCGGTCGGGCGAGCAGGCCGGCACGATCAAGTTCAAGGCCCTGCGCACGCTCGAAGACGTCCGCGGGACACCGGTCACAGCCGAGCAGTCCAATACCTCGATCATCTACGGCGACGAGTACATCCTCAAGGTGTTCCGGCAGCTGGCCCCGGGCATCAACCCGGACCTCGAGCTCACCCGGACCCTCGCCGACGCGGGCAGCAGCTACGTCGCCGCGCCGCTGGGCTGGATCGAGTGTCCCCTGGGCGGCAAGGACACGACTCTGGCCTTCCTGCAGGAGTTTCTCCGCACCGGCACGTCGGGCTGGCTGCTCGCGCTGGCCAGCATCCGCGACCTGTACGCGGAGGCCGACCTGCACCCGGACGAGGTCGGGGGCGATTTCGCCAGCGAATCCGAGCGGCTGGGCCGCGCCACCGCGCAGGTGCACGCCTCCTTGGCAGAGACCCTGCAGACACGGCTCGGAGACGCCGCCGAGGTCCGTGACCTCTCCCAGCGGCTGATCGGCCGACTGGAGGCGGCCATGCTGGCCGTTCCCGAACTCGCCGGCCAGGAGCGGGCGCTGCGCGCCGTGTACGGCCGGCTGGCGCAGCGTTCCGGGCCGATCGCCCTGCAACGGATCCATGGCGACTTCCACTTGGGCCAGACCCTGCGGACCGAGACCGGATGGACCCTGTTCGACTTCGAAGGCGAGCCGGCCCGCTCGCTGTCCGACCGCCGTGCGCTCTCCTCGCCTCTGCAGGATGTGGCGGGCGTGCTGCGCTCGTTTGACTACGCGGCCCGTTCCATGCTCCTGGAACGGCCATACCAGCCCACGTTGGCCTACCGGGCCGACGAATGGTCGGAGCGCAACCGGGACGCCTTCTGCGACGGGTACATGGCGGTGGCGGGTGCCGACCCCCGTGACGAGTCCGTACTGCTGCTCTCCTACGAGCTGGACAAGGCTGTCTACGAGGCCGTCTACGACGCTCGGCACCGCCCGTCGTGGGTACCCATCCCACTGGGAGCCATCGCCAGGATGGCTGAGACAGTGTTACTCGACAACTCGCCGGATTAGCCGCACGCGGGCGGCCCAACGTCTGTTCACGGGAAGCGACCCAGGATGCCCCCTCGCACACCGAACCGGGACCACCCCGACCCGACCGGCCCCGACCCGACCGGCCCCGACCCGCAGACGCGGCCGGCGACCGGTGCGGATTCGACCGCAGACAAGCCTGCGGCGGCCGGCACGACTGGGCGCCGCGACGCCGACGCCGCCGCGGACGAGGGCGCGGACGAGGGGGCGGCACGCCCGGTCAAGAAGGCATCCAGTGCAGCGAAGCCCAAGGCGGCCGAGACCGGTCCCCCCTCCGTCGCGGTGCCCAAAGAAGAGCTCGACCGGCTGGTCGGCGGCTCCCATCACGACCCGCACAGCATCCTCGGGGAGCATCCCGCCGGCAATCGGACGATCATCCGTGCACTGCGGCCGACTGCTGACTCCGTCACTGCGCTGATCGGAGACACTCGACTGGAACTGACACGCCTGCACAAAGGCGGCGTCTTCGGCGGGGTCATCGAGCGCACCGCCATCAACGACTACCGCATCGAGGCCAGCTACCCCGGTCACGGCGCGTACGTCACCGACGACCCCTACCGGCACATGCCGACCGTCGGGGAGATGGACCTCTACCTGATCGGCGAGGGCCGGCACGAGGAGCTGTGGAAGGTACTCGGCGCGCACGTCCGCGACTACGGCGCCGGAGTGAAGGGGGTCTCCTTCTCGGTGTGGGCGCCCAATGCGCACGGCATCCGGGTCGTGGGCGACTTCAACTTCTGGGACGGCCGCGGCCACCCGATGCGTTCGCTCGGAGCGACGGGGGTGTGGGAGCTGTTCGTCCCGGATGTGGGACCCAAGAACAAGTACAAGTACGAGATCCTCGGGGCCGACTTGGTATGGCGGCAGAAGGCGGATCCCTTGGCGAATGCGACCCAGGTGCCGCCGGCCACAGCGAGCATGGTCTACGAAGATCACTACCAGTGGACGGACGACGCCTGGATCGAGCAGCGGGGTAAGACCCCCCTGCACGCCTCCCCCATCTCCATCTACGAGGTGCACCTGGGCTCCTGGCGGCAGGGGCTCGGCTACGCGGACCTGGCCCGGGAGCTGGTCGACTACGTCAAGGAGACGGGCTTCACCCACGTCGAGTTGCTCCCGGTCGCAGAGCACCCCTTCGGGGGGTCGTGGGGCTACCAGGTGTCCTCGTACTACGCCCCGACCTCCCGGTTCGGCACCCCGGACGAATTCCGGCATCTCGTCGACACGCTGCACAACAACGGCATCGGCGTCATCGTCGACTGGGTGCCGGCGCACTTCCCGAAGGACGAGTGGGCCCTCGGCCGGTTCGACGGGACGCCGCTCTATGAGCACGCCGACCCCCGCCGCGGGGAGCAGCCGGACTGGGGTACCTACGTCTTCGACTTCGGCCGCCGAGAGGTTCGCAACTTCCTGGTCGCCAACGCCGTGTACTGGATGGAGGAGTACCACATCGACGGGCTGCGAGTGGACGCCGTCGCGTCGATGCTGTACCTGGACTACTCCCGGGCCGAGGGCGCCTGGCTGCCCAATGTCTACGGCGGCCGGGAGAACCTGGACGCGGTGGCCTTCCTGCAGGAGACGACGGCGACCTGCTACCGCCGCAACCCGGGCACCGTGATCATCGCTGAGGAGTCGACCGCCTGGCCGGGCGTGACCCAGCCCACGCACCTGGGCGGCCTGGGGTTCGGCTTCAAATGGAACATGGGGTGGATGCACGACACGCTCGACTACGTCACGCGTGAGCCCGTCTTCCGGCGGTATCACCACCACCAGATGACGTTTTCGATGATGTACGCCTACTCGGAGAACTTCATCCTGCCGATCAGCCACGACGAGGTCGTGCACGGCAAGGGCTCGCTGTTGGGCAAGATGCCCGGCGACCGGTGGCAGCAGCTGGCGAACGTCCGGGCTCTCCTCGCCTACATGTGGGCGCACCCGGGCAAGCAGTTGCTCTTCATGGGCAGCGAGTTCGCCCAGGAACTCGAATGGTCGGAGTCGCGCTCGCTGGACTGGTGGCTGCTCGAGGTCCCCGACCACAACGGCGTGCGGATGCTCGTCAGCGACCTCAACCGCGTCTACAAACAGACGCGGGCGCTGTGGACGCGGGACGTCACCCCCTCGGGCTTCACCTGGATCGACGCCAACGACGCCGACCACAACGTGTTCTCCTTCCTGCGTTGGGCGGATGACGGGTCGGTGCTCGCCTGCATCACCAACTTCGCGGGCAACCCGCACGAGGGATACCGCATCGGTCTGCCGAAGGGCGGACGCTGGGCCGAGGTCATCAACACCGACTCCGAGCTTTACTCCGGCTCCGGGGTGGGCAACATGGGGGCCGTGCAAGCCCTCGACCAGGGCTGGCATGGGCAGCGGTATTCGACGACGCTGCGGGTGCCTCCGCTGGGCGCCGTGTGGCTGCGCTGGGAAGGATGAGCCGAGCCTCCGCTCACGACGGTCCGCCCGCCACGTCCACCAGCCGCGGCGCACCACCAGAAGCACGCTCACACGGATGGGCCCGTGCTCCTTGGCCCGGGCCCACCTGCGGGTGCGGCGTCAGTACAGCGCGGCGGTGAGTGCCCGGCGCGCCGGCGCCACGGCGGGGTCGTCGTCCCCCATCGTCTCGAACAGGGAAACCAGATGCCGGCGGACGCGGTCGCGGTCAGCGCCGGAGGTACGCCGCACCAGGCCCACCAGTGCGTCGAACGCCGAATCCACGTGCCCACCGGCGACGAGGAGATCTGCCAGCTGGAGGTTCGCGTCGATGTCGTCACTATCCCGCTCCAACGCCGATCGAACCGACTTCTGGTCGATGGTGGTCGCGCGCGCGATGAGCTCGACCCGCGCGAGACCCAGCTTCGCCTCCTCGTTGCCGGGCTCGGATGCCAGCTTCGCCCGGTAGGCCTCCGCCGCGCCGACCATGTCCCCACGCGTCAGCGCATCCTCCGCCCGCGCAAGGTCGGAGTCGACCGCGGGCGCCGGAGCACCGGCTGCCCCGTCGGCGGCCCCGGCCGCATCGGCGCCGGGCTCGGCTCCATGGGTCTGCGCGTACGCGAGGATCTGGTCGAGGAACGAGCGGACCTCGCGCTCGGGAACAGCCCCCGTGAACTCGGCGATCAGCTGCCCGTCGACCACGGCCTTCACGGCCGGGATGCCCTGCACCTGCGCCGCCTGGGCGATCCGCGGGTTGGCGTCCACGTCGATCTTGGCGAGAATCCAGCGGCCCGCGTCCTGCTCAGCCAGCCGCTCCAGGATCGGGCTCAGCTGCCGGCAGGGCCCGCACCAGGCCGCCCAGAAGTCGATGACCACGGGCACCGATCGGGACCGTTCGAGCACCTCCTTGCTGAAGGTCGCCTCTGTGACGTCGATCGAGCGGACGCCGGTAGCACCCGCACCCGCGCCTCCCGCCGAGGCGCGGGCAGAGAGGTCGACTGCCCCGGGGAGCCGGATGCTCGTGGGATCCATGCGCATGACCTCATCGTCTCGCATCGGACGCGTGCCGGGGACCGGTCCGCGGGGCGTTCATCGGCTCTACCGGACACCGGCGGGCGGGGCTCACACCCCTGCAGGGTCGCACCGGTCAGAACCGCGGCGGTTCGGTGTGGGAACCCCAGAGCCCGCGCAGCACGTCGCACACCTCGCCCAGGGTCGCCTCCGCCCGCATCGCGTCCAGCATGGGCGGTACGAGGTTATCCGATGTGAGCGCGACCGCGACGAGGCGGTCGAGGGCCTGCCGCACCTGGTCGCCGTCGCGTGCGCCCCGCCGCTCGGACAGCACGCGGCGCTGCTCATGCTCGACCTCCGACCCGATGCGCAGGGTCTCGAGGTTGCCGCCCAGATGGTCGGTGTGGCAGTTGACACCCACGATCTTCTTGTCGCCCTTCTCCAGCGCCGTCTGATACCGGAAGGCGGATTCGGCGATCTCCGCGGAGAACCAGCCCTCCTCGATACCGCGAAGGATCCCGCCGGTCATCGTCCCGACGGGGTGGTTGCCTGGAGAAATCTCCTTGATCTTGTCGAAGATCTCCTCGGCCTGGCGCTCCATCTCGTCGGTGAGAGCCTCGACGTACCACGAGCCGCCGAGCGGGTCGGCGACGTTCCCCGCGCCCGTCTCCTCCATGATCACTTGCTGGGTACGGACGGCGATCTCGGCTGCCTTCGCGGAGGGCAGCGCGAGCACCTCGTCCAGCGCGTTGGTGTGCAGGCTGTTCGTGCCCGCGAGGACGGCGGCCAGCGCCTCCACCGCCGTGCGCACGATGTTGTTGTCCGGCTGCTGGGCGGTCAGCGAGACACCGGCGGTCTGGGTGTGGAAGCGCAGCCACTGGGCCCGTGGATCCGTGGCGCCGTAGACGTCGCGCAGCCACCGCGCCCAAATGCGGCGGGCCGCCCGGAACTTGGCGATCTCTTCGAAGAAGTCGATGTGGGCGTCGAAGAAGAAGGACAGACCCGGGGTGAACACGTTGACGTCCAGCCCGCGCGAACGTCCCAGCTCCACATAGGCGAACCCGTCAGCGAGCGTGTAGGCCAGCTCCTGCGCCGCCGTGGCCCCCGCCTCGCGGATGTGGTAGCCCGACACCGACAGCGGCTTGTACCGGGGCACCTCGGCCGCCACGTACTCCATGAGGTCGCCGATCAGGCGCAGGTGCGGCTCGGGCGGGAACAGCCACTCCTTCTGCGCGATGTATTCCTTGAAGATGTCGGTCTGCAGCGTGCCGTCGAGACCGGACAGGTCGGCACCCTGGCGTTCGGCGGCCACGAGGTACATGCAGAAGACCGGGACGGCCGGGCCACTGATCGTCATCGACGTCGTAACGTCTTCGAGCGGGATATCGGAGAACAAAACCTCCATGTCCTGCGCGGAATCGATCGCCACCCCGCAGTGGCCGACCTCGCCGAGGGAGTACGGGTCATCGGAGTCGCGGCCCATCAGCGTCGGCATGTCGAACGCGACCGACAGGCCGTCGCCGCCGGCCCCGAGGATCTGCTTGTACCGCTCGTTGGTCGATTTCGCGTTGCCGAACCCGGCGAACTGGCGGATCGTCCACGGCTTGCCCCGGTATCCGGTGGCGTACAGGCCTCGCGTGAACGGGTACTCCCCCGGCCACCCGATCCGGTCGAAGCCCTTGCAGGTCTCGCCCGGCTGCGGTGCGTACACGGGCTCTACGGGCACGCCTGACAGCGTGGTGAAGTCGGCGTCCCTGGTTCGGGCCGCCTCGTAACGGGCCTGCCAGCGGGCTCGCCCGGCCTGGATGTCTTCCGCCGACCCTGATTCCTGCTCCGGTGCCACACGGCCTCCCGACTCCGACAACGGATCCCCTACCCGGAGGCTACCTACCGCCGAACCGGACAGCCGCCGCTCCGCCCAGAGCCTCCCCGCTCGCTGCCACCGAAACCCCCGCGCACGGTGAGCCCACCCGTGCGTTCCGGCAGGGTCCCGAGAAGCCAGCCGACATCGGCTTAGCATCCCAGGTAATGGACTGGGAGCTCACGGCCTGCGGGCTTCGTGGCCACCTGACCTACGCCCCGACCGAGTCGGACCTGGCCGCGAGCCTGTCCGCGACGACCCCGGCCGGGAAGGCGTGGCGGTGCCTGCGCTGCGGCGCCTTCGTCGTCGGCACGCCGCGCCGGACCGGCCCGGCCGATGAGGCGCCCATCGTCGTGCGCGGGCGGGCCCTCCGCGATGCGATCATCCTCCGCGCCCTCGCGGTGGAACGTGCGGTTCGGGGGTTCGTGTTCCTGCTCGTGGGCGGCGCAATCGTCAGCTTCGTCGAGTATCAGGGCAGTTTTCAGGAACTGCTGAACAGGGCCATCCCAGCCGCCCGCCCGCTGGCTCAGGTACTGCACGTCGATCTCAACACCAGCCGGATCATCGCCGATCTACGGACCTTCGCCCAGGAAAGACCGGCCACCCTCGTCCTCGTCGCTATTGCGGTGTTCGGGTACGCGTTGATCCAGTTCGTCGAGGCGGTCGGCCTGTGGCGGCTCAAGCGCTGGGGCGAGTACTTCTCGGTAGTCGCCACCTCCGTCTTCCTGCCGTTTGAGATCTACGAGCTGACGGAGAAGATCACCGTCGTCCGGGCCGGGGCGCTCGTGGTCAACGTCGCGGCGGTGCTGTACCTGCTGCTGTCCAAGCGCCTGTTCGGATTGCGGGGTGGCCGGCGAGCCTACGAAGCGGCGCGCGAGTACGAGTCACTGCTGCAGGTGGAGGCCGCGGCGGAGGTCACGGTCGCGGCGCTGCAGCCAACGCAGCCACAGCCGGCCCGACCGGCCCAGCCGGCGGACCCGGTCCAGGAGCAGGGGACCGGTGCCCAGCCGGCCCAGCCGGCGCACGCGCAGGAGACCGGGCAGGTGACGCAGTGACGGAGAGCTGGCCCGCGGCGCTGTTGTCGGCCACGTCCGACGTCGTGCTGGTCATCGGGGCGGAGGCAACCCTGGTGGCGGCCAGCCGGGCAGCCACCGATCTCCTGGGTCCGCTCGCCTCTCCGGGGACCCGTCACCTCGATCTGTGTGGGGCAATCCGGGATGCGGCGGGCGTCCGAGGGGAGATCGTCAGCTCCCTGGAAAGGGGCACGGCCTGGCGCGGCCGGGTCGACCTGCTCGACTCCGGTGGCCGGGCCGCCCCGTACTCACTGACCGTCCGTCCCGTCCCGGAAGGCGGCGCGGTGCTCATCGCGCGGGACGGGGTGGACGCCCGGGAGCGCGCCGCCGCCGAACGCGACCGCGAGACAGCAGACCTGTTCGTCGCCCGGCTGGGCCACGAGTTGCGCACGCCCCTCAACGCGGTGCTTGGGTTCGCCCAGCTCCTCGAGCTGGAGCCGCTGCCGGCAGACCTGCGGGCGCACGTGGAACGCATCCTCACCGGAGGCCGGCACATGCAGGCCCTCCTGGACGAGGTGCTCGACCTCGCCCGAGTGCGCAGTGGCGGCATCGACCTGGATGTGGGGCCTGTCCCCGTTCTCGAGGTCGCGCAGGGCGTCGTGGACCTGGTGGCCCCGCTGGCGGAACGGCGGGCGATCGTGCGGGTGGTCGACCCTGCGATTGATGCGGTGGCCTGTGCCGACCGCCGGCGGGTCTGGCAGGTCCTGCTCAACCTCGTGGACAACGCTGTCAAGTACGGGCGGGAAGGCGGGAGCGTGCGCGTCGGCGTCACCTACACGCCCGACCTGCACGTACGCGTCGAGGTGGAAGATGACGGGCCGGGTATTGCGCCGGAGGCCTTGCCGCGCCTGTTCCGGCCCTTCGAGCGGCTGGGCGCTGATCGCAGTGAGGTCGTCGGCAGCGGCCTGGGCCTGGCGCTGTCGCAGGCGCTGGTGTCGGCGATGGGCGGCAGCATCAGCGTGGGGAGCCGCCCCGGCACGGGCACCCTGATCGGGATCACGCTGCCTGGCCTGCCCGGCGAGCGGACGGCCCCGGCAGCCGATGCCGGGGTCGGGAACTGCCGGGTCGTGCACGTCAGCGAAGACCCCACCGCTCAGGCGCTCGTCGCCCAGGTGCTCAGCAGCCGGCTCGGGGTTGAGGCGATACCGCTGCGCCGCGACGCGGCCTCGCCGGAGCAGGTACACGCGTTCGAGCCCTCCCTGCTGCTTCTCGACATCGACCCTTACGACGCCGCCGGCGCCGAGATCCTCGAACGGTTGGCCGGGGACGCGCGAACCTCGCTCGTCCCGCTCATCGCGCTGAGTCAGGAAACGGAGCCGCGGGCGCGCGCGCGGCTGCAGGCGGCCGGCGCCGCGCGGGTGCTCCGGGTGCCGCTCGACCTGCGGCGGCTGCTCGACGAGGTGGCCCGCCACCTCGCGCCCGAACGTTCTGCGGCCGAGGAGGGATCGTCCGACGGTCGGGAGGGGCGGCCGGCACAGGGGTAGATGGGCTCAGGGGTAGATCGGCTCAGGGGTAGATGACGGTGCCGCGCCGGCCCCCGCCAGCGGCACACATCTGCACCACCGCGACCATTTGTCCTGGTTTCTGAAGGGGGGTATTCCTCGCGAATGGGACCGATCTTGTGCACGTGTGTGCCGTTCGGCCCGACATACAGGCCGAACCGGACTGATGTTGTGCACGTGTGTGCCGATCGGCCCGACATACAGGCCGAACCGGACTGATGTTGTGCGCGTGCCGGCCAACCCGGCCAATCGGACCGAGCGAGTCTCGCTTCGCGTCGCCCGGCCCGCCGGAGGGCCGCCCGCCTCAGGCGGTCACGCCGGCGACGAGCCGGTCCGCAGCGGTGTAGGGGTCGAGCCGGCCAGCAACGACCGCGTCCGCCAGGGCGGGCAAGCCCCGACCTTCGAGCAGGCTGCCCATCTGTTCGCGCAGTGAGGACAGCGCCAGCGCCTCGATTTCGTCAGCAGTGCGAGCCAGGCGCCGGCGGGCAAGCTCGCCGGTGCGCTCCATCCACTCGCGGTGCTCATCCAGGGCGGCGACGACCTCCAGGATGCCTTCCCCCCGCGACGCGACGGTGAGCCGCACCGGGGGCCGCCACCCGCCTCCCGCCAGGTCGCTGGGCCCCAGCTGCAGCATGTGCTTGAGGTCGCGGCGCGTCTGCTCTGCGCCCTCCCGGTCGGCCTTGTTGACCACGAAGATGTCGGCGATCTCGAGGATGCCGGCCTTCGCGGCCTGGATGCCGTCCCCCATACCCGGAGCGAGCAGCACGACGGTGGTATCCGCGAGCCCGGCGATATCCACCTCGGCCTGGCCCACGCCCACGGTCTCGACCAGGATGACGTCGAATCCGCACGCGTCGAGCACGCGCACCGCCTGCGGCGTCGCCAAGCTCAGGCCCCCCAGGTGACCCCGGGAGGCCAGTGAGCGGATGTACACGCCGGGGTCGGTGGCGTGCTCTTGCATCCGCACCCGGTCGCCCAGCAGCGCACCGCCGCTGAACGGGGACGATGGGTCCACCGCCAGCACGCCGACCTGAGAGCCTCTGGCCCGGTAGGCGGACACCAGCGCCGACGTCGTCGTGGACTTCCCGACACCGGGCGAGCCGGTCAGCCCGACGACCTGCGCACCCCGGCCGCGGCCGGCGAGCAGCGCCATGACCTCCCGCAGGGCGGGTGACGCGTCCTCGACCAGGGACACCAGACGCGCGACAGCCCGGTGGTTACCGGCTCTGGCGGCATCGACGAACTCCGCCGGGGACGCGCTCCTGGGCAGGACGGCGGGGCCGGAGGCAGGTGCCTCCGGCCCCCCGGCCCTCGCGTTCGTGGTCACAGGCGTTGCGAGGTGCGTCCCGCGTCAGGCGGACACGCGGAGCACCAGGCCGTCGCCCTGGCCGCCGCCGCCGCACAAGGCCACGGCACCCAGCCCGCCGCCGCGGCGCCGCAGCTCGTAGGCCAGCGTCATGGCGATGCGGGTGCCCGACATGCCCACCGGGTGGCCGAGGGCGATCGCCCCGCCGTTGACGTTGGTGACGTCGGGACCGATGCCGAGATCGCGCATCGACTGGACCCCCACCGACGCGAACGCCTCGTTGATCTCGACAAGGTCCAGAGCGGAGGGCGCCAGACCCTCCTTGGCCAGCGCGGCCTTGATGGCGTTCGCGGGCTGGGACTGCAACGACGTGTCCGGTCCCGCCACGAAGCCGTGATGCCCGATCTCGGCCAGGATCGGTGCCCCCAGCTCCTCTGCCTTCCGCCGGGACATGACGACGACCGCCGCGGCCCCGTCGGAGATCTGCGACGCCGACCCGGCAGTGATCGTGCCGTCCTTGGCGAAGGCGGGGCGCAGCCGCCCCAGCGACTCGACGGTGGTCTCCGGACGCACGCCCTCGTCCTCGGACACGACCAGCGGGTCGCCCTTGCGCTGCGGGATCTCGACCGGGACGATCTCGTCCTCGAAGCGGCCCGACTTCATGGCCTCGGCCGCCCGCTCGTGCGAGCGCGCGGAGAACTCGTCCTGCTCCAGCCGGCTGATCCCCAGGCGGGCGTTGTGCCGCTCGGTCGACTCGCCCATCCCCACCTGGTCGAACGCACAGAACAGGCCGTCGTGGGCGGTGGCATCGACGAGCGTAGCGTTGCCATAGCGGTATCCCGCGCGGGCCCCGGGCAGCAGGTACGGCGCGGTCGTCATCGACTCCATTCCGCCGGCGACGACGATGTCGTAGTCGCCCGCAGCGATGTACATGTCGGCGAGCGCTATCGCGTTAAGGCCGGACAGGCACACCTTGTTGACCGTTACAGCGGGCACCGTCATCGGAATCCCGCCCTTGACGGCTGCCTGTCGTGCGGTGATCTGGCCCTGCCCGGCCTGGATGACATGACCCATGATCACATACTGCACATCGTCGCCGGCGACCCCGGCCCGCTCGAGGGCGCCCTTGATGGCGACGCCCCCCAAATCCATCGCGGTAAAGCCCTTGAGAGCGCCGGAGAGCTTCCCAATCGGCGTACGTGCAGCACCAACAATGACGGAACCAGGCATCCGGCGGCCTCCTACGTATCGTGCAGGCGCGGTCTGTCCGCACCCCTACTAGTCGGTAACAACTACGCGAATCGTGTCATGCCCGAGCGGCTTACGCCCCCGTCTCCGGTGGCCTGGCCGGCGGAGACCGGAGCGAGCCGCCGCCAGGGACGGCGGAGCCTCCGCCGGGTCCCGTAGGGTGACCCTATTGCCCCGGTCATGTTCCCTCGGCCAGAGCGGCCCGGCCAGACCCTCTCAGCTACACGGAGGTGCGCATGTTCACTCGGATCGACCACGTGGGGGTCGCCGTCCGCGATCTGGAGAAGGCGGTGGCCTGGTACGAGACGAACTTCGGCCTGTCGGTCGTCGCCCGGGAAAGCCACGAGGAACAGGGCGTGCACGAGGCGATGATGCAGGTCGCGCAGGCCCCGGCCGGCGGATCGTATGTTCAGCTGTTGCAGCCGTCCCGGGAGGACTCCCCCGTGGGCAAGTTCCTGGCCCGCAACGGTGAGGGCGTCCACCACATCGGCTACGGCGTCGTCGACGTCGAGGCTGCCCTCGCTGACATCGGCGGCAAGGGGATCCGGCTCGTCGATGCCCGGCCGCGGCACGGCTCGATGGGCGCCTCGATCGCCTTCCTGCACCCGAAGGACACCGGGGGCGTGCTCACGGAGCTGGTTGAGGCCGCCCCGCGGGCCTGACCGCGGGAAGAGCAGGCCACCGCGCGGGCCTGACCGGAAGCTTCGAAGAGCTCCTGACCGGCGGAACGCGCCGGTAACATCCGCCCCATCAGCCAGAGCGGAAGCGGAGGCGCAGTGAAGGACATCCTCGAGCTGATCCTGGGAGACGCCCCGGCGGGGGATTTCGCCACGGCGGCATTGCCGGAAAGGTACCGAGGGGTGTGCGTCCGCAAGGCCGACGTGGACATGTTCCAGGGCATGCCGAGCCGCGACAAAGACCCTCGCAGGTCCCTGCACGTCGACGAGGTCGCGACCCCCGAAATCGGGCCGGGTGAGGCCATCGTGGCCGTCATGGCCAGCGCGATCAACTACAACACCGTCTGGACGTCGATCTTCGAGCCGCTACCGACCTTCGGCTTCCTGGAGCGCTACGGCCGACTCAGCCCCCTCGCGAAGCGTCACGACCTGCCCTACCACGTCGTGGGTTCCGACCTGGCGGGCGTCGTCCTGCGTACCGGCCCGGGCGTGCACGTCTGGCAACCCGGCGACGAGGTGGTGGCGCACTGCCTGTCGGTTGAGCTGGAGCGGTCCGAGGGCCACAACGACACCATGCTCGACCCCGAGCAGCGCATCTGGGGCTTCGAGACCAACTTCGGCGGGCTCGCCGAGCTTGCGCTGGTGAAGGCCAACCAGCTCATGCCCAAGCCGCGGCACTTGAGCTGGGAGGAGGCGGCCTGCCCGGGGCTGGTCAACTCGACCGCGTATCGGCAGCTGGTGAGCCGCAACGGCGCCGGGATGAAGCAAGGCGACGTCGTGCTCATCTGGGGCGCCAGCGGGGGTCTCGGCTCCTACGCCACGCAGATGGCCCTCAACGGCGGGGCGATTCCGGTGTGCGTGGTGTCGAACGCGGAGAAGGCAGAGATCGTGCGTCGGATGGGCGCCGACCTCATCATCGACCGCACCGCCGAGGGCTACCGCTTCTGGAAGGACGAGCACAACCAGGATCCGAAGGAGTGGCAGCGCTTCGGCAAGAAGATCCGTGGGCTCACCGGCGGGGACGACATCGACATCGTCTTCGAGCACCCCGGCCGGGAGACGTTCGGTGCGTCGGTCTATGTGGCCCGGCGCGGCGGCACGATCGCCACCTGCGCCTCCACGAGCGGCTACCTGCACCAGTACGACAACCGCTACCTGTGGATGAACCTCAAGCGCATCATCGGCTCGCACTTCGCCAACTACCGGGAAGCGTGGGAGGCGAACCGCCTGATCAGCAAGGGATTCGTCCATCCGACCCTCTCCCGGGTCTACCCCATGGAGGAGACCGGGCAGGCGGCCTTCGACGTGCACCGCAACCTGCACCAGGGCAAGGTCGGGGTGCTCTGCCTGGCCCCTGAGCAGGGCTTGGGCGTCCGCGACCCGGCCATGCGCGCCCGGCTCGTCGACCGCATCAACCTGTTTCGCGGCATCTGATCTGAGGCAAGCTCGGCGGGGGGGATTGTTGACGCTCCCCCTGCCGGCAAATAGCCTCCGAGAAGTTACTACGTCCGTGTCCGATCTATTCGGCGCGCCCTTGTCCGACTCGCCTCACCCTCTGGCAGGCTTTCAGCATGGACGACAACACCGACCTCATCCCGCTCCGTCCTGAGGAGGAAGCCCCTCCGACCTTTGACCTCGTCCGCCGTGGATATGACCGGCACCAGGTCGATGGTCATCTCGCCTGGCTGGAAGAGCGCCTCCGCGAGACCGAGTCCCTGCGCTCAGCCGCAGAGCACGCGGCGGCACGGGCTGCGGCCGAAGCGGCCGGCGCCCGCGACGAGCTGGAGCAGAACCGGCCTGACTGGGCCTCCTTCGGAGAGCGCATCGGCTCGATCCTGCGGCTCGCGGAAGACGAGGCAGCTGAGCTCCGCCAGCGCGGGGCGCGCGATGCCGAGCATCTGGCGGCCGACGCCCGGCGCATGGCCGAAGACGCCGATCGCGCCCACAGCCGCCGGGTTCAGGAGGCCGAGCGCGAGGCGCAAGAGACGGTGCGCTCGGCCCAGATCGAAGGTGAGCGCGTTGTGCGCGAGGCCCAGCAGATCGCGGCCCGTGAGGAGCGCGACTCGCGTCGGCAATTGGCCGACATCGAGCGCCAGCGCGACGCCGTCCACCGCCAGCTCATGAAGCTGCAGGAAGGCCTGTCGGCGGCGATGGCCCCGCTTCGGATGGAGGCCGGCGGCGACCACGTCGACCTCGACCAGGAGCCCCGGCTGCAGCAGGTCGAGGCCTGACGAAAGATCTGCGTCTCCGGCCGGCGGGGTCCCCGCGACGTTCTGGGCGGCGTCGTCGTCGCGGACCGCGCCTCTCAGTCCCGCTTCGCCTACGGGTCGCAGACGGTTCCTGCGGGGGGCACCGTGCCGTCGATGAGGTACGCGTCCGTCCTGTCACGGATGCACGTGCTGGCGCTGTAGCCGGTGTGCCCCTCCCCCACCCTGGTCAGCAGCACCGCCGAACGCAGCTCCGTCACCAACGACTTCGCCTCGGCGTAGGGCGTCGCGGGGTCGCCGGTCGTCCCGATGACGAGCGAGGTCGGTGCGGTCGGCGCCGACACCGCCGGGTGGCCGCCTGGCCTTACCGGCCAGATCGCGCACGTGATGCCGTCATAGACGATCTCTGGCCCGAAGTCCGGCGCCTGCGCGGCTGAACTCTTGGCGGCCGCCTCGTAGACCGCAAGGTCACTCGGCCAGGGATAGTCACGACAATTGATGGCGTTGTTGGCCGGAAACAGGTTCGTGTAGTGACCGTCCGGGGACCGCTCGTTGTACGCGTCGGCAAGGCGCAGCAGAGCCGTGCCGTCGCCGTTTTCCGCCTCTTCCAGCCCGCGGCCGAGGGCGGGCCAGCCGTCATTCTGGTCGTAGAGCGTGGCGGCCACAGCGGTGTGGGCGTCGCCTGAGGCCAGGACCCGACCCCCAAGACTGGTGGGCAGCGGGTTCGCGTCGATTCGTGCCAGCAGCCGCCTATACCGGGCGAGCAGGTCGCCGGGCGCTTGGAACTCGCAGCGAGAATGTGACGAGCACCAGTCGACGAAAGCCTCCAGCGCCTGCTGGAATGCGATGGCTTGATCGGTGGACGCCTGAAGCGGGGGAAGCTGCGGGTTGAGCGCTCCATCGAGGGCGAGGGCACGCACCTGACCCGGGAACAAGGTCGCATACATGGCACCCAGGAACGTCCCGTAGGAAAAGCCCAGGTAGCTGAGTTTGTTGTCGCCGACGGCCAGCCGAATGCGGTCCATGTCCCGGGCGGTGTTCTCGGTGTCCATGAAGGGCAGCTCTCGTCCGCTGTGGCGCTGGCACCCGTCCACGAACTCTCGCGACTGATCGAGCGCGCGCTGCCTGTCCGCCGCTGTCTTGGGGTCAGGGTTCGCGGCCAGCCACCTGGCCATGGCCGCGTCATCAAGACAGGACACCGGCGCGCTGCGACCGACCCCCCGGGGGTCAAACCCGACGACGTCGAAACGGTCACGAAGATCGGACGACAGGGAGTTGACCAGACCCGGGAAGAGATCGATCGTCGACCCGCCGGGACCGCCCGGGTTGATGAGCAGCGATCCGATCCGGTTGTCCTCGTCGCGAGCAGGCGCGCGTATGAGCGCGATGTCGATCGTGGCGCCGGTTGTGGCGCGGTAGTCGAGGGGAACCGTGACGGTGGCGCACTCATAGCCGTTGCAGTCGCTCCAGTCCACGCCGGACGCCGGCTTGCTGCTCCCGCAGCCGCCGAGCACCAGGAGGCCTGGCAGGGTCAGCGCCACAGCAGCCACAACTTTGGCGCGCGGGAGGCGGCGCACGTCACCTCCACTGCGTGGTCTGGCGGGCCTCACCCTCCAGCATGACGCAGGAAGCTCGACACCGCCTCGGTGAACAGGGCAGGCGCCTCCAGCGCGGTGAGGTGACCTGTCCGGGGGATGACGACGAACCTCGCATCAGGCAGGAGCCGGGCCATCGCCTCGCACTCCTCCGGCGGCGTGAGGACATCCTCCGCACCGGCCAGCACGAGTGCCGGCAGGTCGGCGCCGCGCAAGGTCTCCGTCGAGTCCGGACGAGCAGCCATCGCCCGCTGGGCCCAGGCGACGGCCGGGGCCGGCACCGATCCCACGATAGTGCGAACTCGGTCCACCACGCCGGGTCGTTCCCGCCACGTCGTCTCCCCGAGAAGCGACGGAACGGTCTCGTCCTGCAGGAGCTGCGTGCCCTCGGCGAGAACCCGGTCGGCCATCCGGAGCCGGCGCTCCGCGGCTGCGGGCGGATCCGGGCTTGGCCGGGTGTCGGCAAGGATGACCCCGGCGCACCGCTCCCGCACGGCAGCGTGGCGCAGGCACGCCATCACGGCATATCCGCCCATCGACAATCCCCCGAGAACCACCTTGCCGGACCCCTCGCGGTTGAGCAGCGCCGCGACGTCGTCGGCCACCCGATCGAGCGAGGGCTTGTCCGCGCCGAGATCCGTGCCCCCGAAACCGCGCTGGTCGGGCAGGAATACGCGCCCTGAGGCTGGGGCCCCGGCGCGCGAGCGGCTGCGTTGCATCGAGGCGAGCGCAGCCCGTTGCCCGTCCCACATGGAGGCATCGAGCGGGAAGGCGTGCAGGAGGACCAGGTCAGGCGATGTTCCTGTACCGGGGTGGGTCACGGGCGGCTCCGGGAGGCGGGCGGAAGAGGGTGGGTAGTGGTGTGGTGTCGACGTTAGTCCACGCCGGGAGCCGGATGGGCGCGGCGACCAGCCGTGGTCGCACCGTCCCGTCGTGTCACCGATTCCGGCCGCTTCCAACAGTTCCCGGCGCCTTCACAGTCCCGGCGCCTTCACAGTCCCGGCGCCTCAGGGGTTCCCGGCCCTTCGGGATCGGGCCCTGCGCCGGCTGCGCGCCCGCCAGCAGGGCGTGTGCCAGTGCCGGCGCAGCTCTACCGTGCCCTCGGGCCACGCGACCACATGGGGCGTGCCGGGGACGATCTCGTGATCGCAGCCGGGGCACCGGTACGTCTTGCGGGTTGCGGCGCCGGTCACGGGGCGCACCTGCCAGAGCTCACCAGCCGAGCCGCCGGTCCCGTCTGCCACCAGCGGATCTCAGCCGCTCGATCGCCGGTCGACAACCTCACCGTCGATGACCACCGCGTCGGTCCCGCGGCCGCGCGGTCGCCGCGCGCTCACGGCGCCAAGCAGGGTCGAGGCCACCGCTGCGCGCCGATATCCCCCGGGCGCGGCCACCAGCCGGGTGACCCCGAGGACGACGTGAAAGCCGGCTTCCGACCCGGGCCAGTGCTCGCGCAGGACCGGCTCGCCCGCGTCCACCAGGAGTCGCCGCACCGCCAGCGCCACCACGGCCGGGCGGTCGACCGCCCGCAGCCCCGGGACTTTCGACACTGCCTTGTGCAGGGGCGAGGCCAGGTACGCAGCGGCAGCGGCCGCCTCCACCTTGGCCTCCTGCGAGACCCGGGCGTCGGTCAGCACGCCCCGCAGCATGCGCACGCAGTCCGGGACGAAGGCGATCACCTCGCGTCCGAGCGTGTTCACCCCGCCGTGCTCACGCCTGCGGGGCTCCCTGTCCGGCGGCTCCCTGTCCGGCGGCTCCCTGTCCGGCGGCTCACGGTCGCGCGGCTCCATATCTCGGGGGCCATTCGCGCTCAGCGCTTGGTGTAGTCGCGGAAACCGCGCCCGGTCTTGCGCCCGAGGTAGCCGGCACGGACCAGGTACTCGAGCAGCGGCGCCGGCTCGTAGCCAGGCTCGCGGAACTCGGTGTAGAGGGTTCGCTGGATGGCCAGGGTGACGTCGAGCCCCACCACGTCCATCAGCGCAAACGGGCCCATCGGGTGCCCGCATCCCTTGGTCATCGCCGTGTCGATGTCGTCAGCCGTGACGTAGTGCGCCTCCAGCATGCGCACCGCGTCGTTGAGGTAGGGGAACAGCAGCGCATTGACGATGAACCCGGCCCGGTCGCCGCAGCTGACGGGGTGCTTGACCGTCTGCCTGCAGACTGCGAACACCGTCGCCACGACGTCGTCGGCGGTCCGGACCGTCGAGATGACCTCGACGAGCCTCATCACCGGGGCCGGGTTGAACCAGTGCATGCCCACCACGTCCTCGGGCCGCGACGTGGCCATGGCGCACTCGATCACTGGGAGGCTCGAGGTTGTGGTCGCCAGAACCGCCCCCGGCTTGCAGACCCGGTCGAGTTCGGCGAACAGCTCGCGCTTGACGTCTAGGTCCTCGACGACCGCCTCGATGACCAGATCACACGAGGCAAGGTCGGCCAGTTCCACCGTGCCGGTCAGGCGGCCCAACGTTGCCGCGCGCGCGTCCTCGCTGAGCTTGCCCTTTTGGACGGCCTTGTCCAGCGACCCTTCCACCTTGCGCCGGACGCCGGCCACCTTCACCTCGCTGCGGGCGC
>JADGOW010000128.1 GCA_017882765.1 Frankiaceae bacterium | reverse complement strand
GACCGGTTGGTCGCCTCTATTGCACCCGGACCCCGAGGGTGACTCTAAGTCCAGGCACGTTTGCGTGCGCACGGGACCACCCGGACGCACCGCGAGGAGGCGAGAACGATGCCTGCGACGATGCGATCTACAGTCTTGTACCCACGCATAAGCGCCGAGGCCTACCACCAGACGCATTTGCAGGAACCCCGCCACACCTTCAGCCTGCGCGACGCGCCAACTCGGATACTGGCCGGATTCGACGGGTCCCCCGAAAGCGCGGAAGCGGTCCGCCGCGCCGCGCAGGAAGCGATGGCCCGAGGATGCCTGCTCACCGTCGTGCAGGTCTACGCCTGGGACCCGCATGACAAGGAGGGCAGGGCTGAGACCATGCAGCAGCGTCGCCGCCGGCTCGCCGCACACCTGAAGACAGAGATCGATGCGGCCTTGTCCGGCCTGCCCGAACAGGGGCCGCTCATCATCCAGCGACTGCTCATTCCGGGTCGGGCGTCGCAGCGGCTTGTGGCGCTCTCCCGCCATGCGCGGCTGCTCGTCCTGGGTCACCGCGGCCGGGGACGGGCATCCGGCCCGCTGTTCGGGTCGGTCAGCCGCTACTGCCTGCTGCACGCCCACTGCCCAGTGCTGATCGTCCCCGTGGCCCCGGGGCGGCGTCAGGACATCACGGAGCACCTCGACACCGCGGTTCTGGCCGCAGCCCGGTAGCGCAATCGGCCCCGCCCGGGGCGGACCGGCTCGGGCTTCGACCGTCAGGCTTCGACCGTCAGGCTTCGACATGGGCGGTCTCGTTCGTCACGGCCTCGATGTCGCCCTCCGCCGCCGCGAGGAGGCTGTGCACGAGCATGGACAGCGCGCGTGCCGCCGCGATCTCATCGCCGATCTCCGGCACTGAAGGATCAGCCGGGTTGCGCCGCGCACGTCCCGTTGCCTCGATCTCCGGCGCAGCGCCGGTGCGCAGGACGGCACGCGCATGGGTCATCCCGTCCTCTTCGGTCAGGAAGACCTCCACCGTCCAGGTCTTTGTGTGCATCACGCCTCGGACCCTCCTCGTCAGACCCCGATCGGCTCCGCCGGGACGGCCGGAGCCGACCCGGCCGGAGGCCGCACCACCGCCACCGGGCACTCCGCATGCGTCGTGACGTGCCGCATCACCGAGCCGAGCAGCCCCTTGACGGGGTGGCGCCCGGCGGCCCCGATGACGAGCAACTCCGCCCCCCGCCCGGCCTCGCACAACACTGCTCCTGGAACGCCCTCCCGCAGTTCCGCGCTCACCGGCACGCCCTCCGCCGACCATGCGCCCACCCCCCGGCTGGCCTGGCCGAAGACTTCACGAAGCGTGGACTCGAGAACCCGGGCCGCCGAGTGTGCCGTTCGCGGACGGCCCTGCAGCGTCCAGGCCTGAGAGGTCGTCGACGGGGGGACGTGTTCCCATCCCAGGACGACGACGAGCCGAGCTGACCGCGCCGCCGTCTGGAGGAAAGCCCAGCGCAAGGCAATAACCGAATTGCGTGAGCCATCGACGCCGACCACGATCGTCAGCTGCGGCTTGGGTCGCTCGACCATGCTCGCCTCCCACACCGGGCCCGCCCGCCTCCCCCCACGGCGCCGCCTCCTCGCACGGCGTCGGTCACCGGCAGTTCCGCTGCCTTCCGCCCGGACGCGGCTCCAGCACACCGAGCGGCCGGCCCAAAGCTGCCCCTGGTCCGACTCGCAGCATTCTTCCCGTCCGCACGCCCACGCCACCAGAGGGGCCGGCCCGTCATCCCCCGAGCGGCGGCAATTCGGGCGTCAAGCCGCTGCTCCGCCTGGCCGAAGCACCTAATGTCGCGTCCTTTGGCGCGGCACCCCAGACCGCCTCACCGCACATGCGCGGCCGATCAGGCGAGGTGCCCCCCATGCGCTTGCCCCGGTTCATCGCTGCTACCTGTCTGGCTGTGGCTCTGCCGGTCGCCGGCTTAGCCATGCCAGCGGCCGCCGCCCAGGCTCCGCGAATTCCCGACTCGGCCTACTCGCGGTCGACCGCTCCCTGGGGGCCCGACGTCTCGGGCTGGAACCACCCAGGCGGTGCCGCGATCAACTGGTCGAGGGTGCGCGCCAGCGGGGCTAGCTTCGCGTTCATCAAGGCGAGCGAAGGCACGTCATACGCAAGCCCGTACTTCCGCAGTGACGCCAACGCGGCTCGGGCGCAGGGCATGTACGCGGCGGGCTACCACTTCGCCCGGCCGCGGCTGCCCATCTCGACGGCGGTGACCGAAGCCAACTACTTCGCTGCCCGCCTCGGTAACGTGCGCGGAGCTGGCTGGCTGCCTCCTGTCTTGGACCTGGAGGTCACCGGCGGCCTCAACGCGACGAACCTCACGGCCTGGACGCGGGCCTTCCTGAAGACGGTCGAACAGCGCACCGGGCGCACTCCCGCGATCTACACCGGCTACTGGTTCTGGCGCGGCTATATGAACAACCCAACCGGCTTTGCCCGGTACCCGCTGTGGTACGCCGCCTGGAACAGCGGCTCCTCCCCCGGCTCAATGTTCGGCGATTGGTCGCGCAGCGCGTTCTGGCAGTACACCGACCACGCGTCGATCCCCGGCATCATCGGCAACGCCGACAACAACTACTTTCACGGGTCGCGCGGCGAGCTGGCCGCCCTGGCGAACGCAGGCGCGCGGTCGCCGGCGCCGTCACTGTCGCTGGGCTTCCTGGTCGCGGCAACCAGCGTGAAGCGCGGAACGTGGGACCTCATGGCCGGGCGCCTCAGCAACGGCAAGGCCTACGTCGCCGGTGCCACAGTCAGCCTGTGGAGATGGCGGTTTGGCACCCCCGCCCCCGTCAAGGTCGGCTCCGCGAAGACGTTCGCTAACGGCTCTGTCTTCCTCGCGGACAAGGTGACCGGACCCGCGCTGTACGCGCTTCGAGTTGAAGCAGGGGCCGTCAAGACTGGCTCGCCGGTGGTCTTGAGCCGCGGCATCGTCGTCCTGACCAAATGATCGACTCTCGCAGCCGAGCGCGACCTCGTGACCCTGGTCGAGCAGTAGACCTGAGGCGCAGCGCCCGTCCTGAATACCCCGTCCTGGAGGCCTGTCCTCAAGACAGCGCCGGCACCCGCCCGCGACAAGTCGGGGCACGGCAAGAGCCGGCCCCAGCCGCAGGCACGCGGCCGGGGGTCACGCAGCGCAATCGTTACAGATACGATGCTTCTCGTCGGCCAGCTGGCTGCGATGGTGGACGAGGAAGCACTTCGTGCAGGTGAACTCGTCAGCCTGGCGAGGCAGCACACGCACAGTGAGCTCCTCGCCGGACAAGTCGGCACCGGGGAGATCCAACTCGGTCTCGAACGGGTCGACTTCATCGCCGAGGTCGGCGGCGGCGTCCGCACGCCGCGCCTTCAGCGCCTCAAGGCTTTGCTCCTGGTCCTCGTCGGACTCGGTCTGACGCGGACTGTCGTAATCGGTGGCCACGGGTGGCTCCCAGCGGGGTCATCGTCGGGCAGTGCGTCCCCTGAAAACGCATCAGCGGCTCCAGTTGTGCCCGTTTGGAGCGCACTCATGCGTGACATACGTCACGTCCTTTTTCGGGACAATAGTCCCGAAGTGCCCCGGTTGGGGACCCGGAGCCCACCGAACGTTACGCTGCCGCCCGCAAAGCGGCTATCCCGGCCCGGCCTAGCCGGTCCGGGACAGGAGTGTGACAGGTGCCCCGTCGCCGCCGCGACGCAACGGCTCCAAAGCTTCGTCCCACGCGGTGCCCAGGAGGCGTTGCAGACCCTGGGCGAGGGCCTGACCTCGCTCATGCTCCAGCAGCGCATGCAACGGGCCCTCCCCCACGACTATTCCCCCGTCCGCCCCGATGGACGCCCGGAACAGACCCAGCGTGGGGTGGTACGAGTAGCGCTCGGGGTCGCATCCTGGGGAAGGACCCTCCACCACGTCGTAGCGCACGACCCCCAGGCCCCGCAGCCTGCCGGCGAGACGGCCAGCCGTGCCCGCACGACCGAACCACTCCAGCCGCGTATGCAACATGCCAGCAGCTGCCGGCTGGGCGTCCCAGCCCAACGAGACCGGGGCCTTGAGCACGGCCGCTGCCGCGAACTCCAGATGCGGGCACAAGGCCGGCGGGCAGGCCAATACAGCGAGCACGCCAGGCACAACATGAGTACCCGCAGGTACGGGACGCGAACTGATCACGGGACCTCCGACAACGAGGGACGCCTTCCCCTGCGGCCTCAATGCGTCGGCTCCGCTTGTGCGGTCATCCTGCCGGAGATCGGCGGGAAGCGCCAGTGCGGCCCCTACTGTGTTTGCCGTGCCCACAGCCCCCGGGTGGATCTGCGAGCCCTGCCGCGAGCAACGCCACGCCGAGTGCGAGGGGGCGGGTCACTGCTACTGCCAGCACCGTACGCCCCGCACGCCCGCAGAGCCCGCCACCGGACCGCCCGGCGAGTAGGCGGACGACGGGCGTCCCGCCCGTCGTCCGCGACGACGGCCTCCCGACCGCATGCCGGCCTGACCTACGCGAGCGCGCTGCGCAACGCCGCCAGAATCTGGTCGAGCTCGTCCGCACCGATCACGAACGGCGGGCACATCGCGATCGTGGCCGGCGGGATGGGCCGCACCACGATGCCGGCGTCGAGCAGCCTGTCCCGGGCGGCCGCCACGTCCTGGCCCGGGTGCAGCTCCACCGCCCAGACGCCCATTTCCCCCCGGAATGAGGCGACGACGCCGTCCGACACGAGCGCTTCCAGCCCGGGCCGGAGCGCATTGCCGATCACGCTAGGCCGCGACAGGAGGCTCTCCCGCTCGATGATGTCCAGGCAGGCCAGGCCGGCGGCGCACGCGGTGGGGTGCCCCGAGTAGGTGAAGCCGTGCCTGAGGATGAACGCCGGGTCGGCTGCCAGCACTTCGTGCACCGACGGCGCCACGATGACGCCCCCGAGCGGGATGTATCCGCTCGTGACCGCCTTGGCGAACGTGGTGAGGTCTGCACGGACGCCGTAGAACTGCCCGGCGAACCACTGCCCCAACCTGCCGAATCCCGTGATCACTTCATCCAGGACGAGGCAGGCGCCGTGTTCGTCGCACAGCCGGCGCAACTCCTGGAGGTAGCCGGGCTGGGGCGGGTACACCCCGGCGGCGCCGATGATCGGTTCGGCGAACACGGCGGCCACCCGGCCCGCGTGCTGCTCGAAGATGGCGCGGACCGCTCCCAAGTCATCTTTGGGGACCTGGACCACGTCCGGGACGCCGGGCCCGAAGCCCAGCTGGTTGGGCGGCAGCCCGGTTAGGGCAGTGCTCCCGTAAGCCGAGCCGTGGTAGCTGGGGGCCCTGCTGATCACGATGGTCCGGCCCGGGTCGCCCCGGAGGACGTGGGCCAGGCGGACGAGCTTCAGTGCCGTGTCGACGGCCTCGGAACCGCCGGCGGTGAAGAACACCCTGCTGCCGGGCTCGGGAGCGATCGAGGCGATTCGTTCCGCCAGGGCGTCGGCTGGCTCGTTCGTGAAGCGGTCGAAGCACTGGTAGCCGCCGAGCGTGCCCGCCTGCCGGGCGATCGCCTCTGCCATCTCGGGGCGGCCGTGACCCACGGCGCAGTACCAGAGCGAGGCCATGGCGTCGATGTAGGTGTTGCCTTGATCGTCCCAGACCCTGGCGCCCTTCCCGCCGACGATCCGGACGAAGGACGAGGACTCTGCCGCGGGACGTGCAAACGGGTGCAGAAAAGCAGGTACCGAGGGCGGAGCGCCATTCGCGGTCGCCGTCATCTGCGGCCCCACCCCTTCGAGTCACGCCCGCCAGACGCGGGTCCTGGCACGATTCTCACGTTCTGAGGCGGGCCGCGTCGCGCAACCCTTCGTCCGCCCGGCGGCCGACTGGTGGCCGGTCCCACATCTGTCCTCGGCCCCGCCCGACTCCCCCGGCGGGGCCGCCAGATTGGCGCTACCCTTCTGGTCGGATTGCGGCGCGCGTTCTTCGATGAAGATTCATACGTCCGTTTGTCCGCCGGATATGTCCAGGCAAAAGGGACCGCATGCCGGACCCTGTAGTGATCTTGCGGGTGGGTGGGGCCTCGCAGTGCAGGCCGAGGCTGACAGGCCGGGCCGGCCACCTGACTTCTTCAATGCGGCCGTGTCCGGGTGCACGGGCACTGACCGAAGAGCGGCCCGCAAGCCCGCGACTCCAGTCGTGGGTGTCGCGGGAGGACGTCGATGACATCATGGGACCGGCGCCCTCCCCCCCGGGAGCCGCCTACGAGCAAGGGGATCGGGGAGCGCCGTGGTTGAGATCTGGCCGGGGCAGGCCTACCCGCTCGGCGCCACCTACGACGGGACCGGGACCAACTTCGCGATCTTCTCGGAGGTGGCCGAGGCGGTCGACCTGTGCTTGTTCAGCGCCCGGGGCCCCGAGACCCGCGTCGAGATGCGCGAGGTGGATGCGTTCGTCTGGCACTGCTATCTGCCCAACGTCGGCCCCGGCCAGCGCTACGGGTACCGCGTCAAGGGCCCGTACGCACCCGAACGTGGCGCGCGCTGCAACTGGACGAAGCTGCTGCTGGATCCGTACGCGAAGGCGATGACCGGCCAGATCCGCTGGTCCCAGGCGCTGTTTTCCTACGACCACCGCCATCCCGAACGCCTGAACACGCAGAACTCGGCGCAACGGATGATGAAATCCGTCGTCATCAACCCTTTCTTCGACTGGTCCGGCGACCGGCCGCTCAACGTTCCCTACTCCGACTCCGTCATCTACGAGGCCCACGTCAAGGGCCTCACGAAGCTGCACCCGGGTATCCCGGAGAACATCCGCGGCACGTATGCGGCCGTCGGGCACCCGGTCATGCTCGATCATTACCACAAGCTCGGCGTGACGGCCGTCGAGCTGATGCCGGTGCACCAATTCGTCCAGGATGAGTATTTGGTCTCGCGCGGGCTGCGTAATTACTGGGGCTACAACACCATTGGGTTCTTCGCGCCGCACAACGAGTATTCCTCCGCCGGGCACCTCGGCCAGCAGGTGCAGGAATTCAAGGGGATGGTCAAGGCCCTGCACGAAGCCGGGATCGAAGTCATTCTCGACGTTGTCTACAACCACACGGCGGAAGGCAACCAATTGGGCCCGACGCTGTGCTTCCGCGGTCTCGACAACGCCGCCTACTATCGGCTGGTCGAAGGCGACCTGACGCATTACCAGGACTACACCGGTACCGGCAACAGCCTGTTCATGCGGCACCCGCACGTCCTCCAGTTGATCATGGACTCGCTGCGGTACTGGGTCCTGGACATGCATGTGGACGGTTTTCGGTTCGACCTCGCGGCAACCCTCGCCCGGGAGTTCTACGACGTCGACCGGCTGGCGTCGTTCTTCGACCTCGTCCAGCAGGATCCGGTGATCAGCCAGGTCAAGCTCATCGCCGAGCCTTGGGACGTCGGCGCGGGCGGCTACCAGGTGGGCAACTTCCCGCCCCTGTGGACCGAGTGGAACGGCAAGTACCGCGACACCGTCCGCGACTTCTGGCGAGGTCAGGAACAGGGGATCGGGGAGTTCACCTCCAGGCTGACCGGGTCGAGCGACCTCTACCAGCACGACGGCCGCCGGCCGTACGCGAGCATCAATTTCATCACGGCACACGATGGTTTCACCCTGCACGACCTCGTTTCCTACAACGACAAGCACAATGCAGCCAACGGCGAAGACAACCGGGACGGCGAGAACCACAACAGGTCCTGGAACTGCGGCGTGGAGGGACCGACCGACGATCTTGACGTCATCGCGCTCCGAGAGCAGCAGAAGCGCAACTTCTTGGCGACCCTGTTCTTGTCCCAGGGGGTGCCGATGCTGCTGGCCGGCGACGAGTTGGGCCGCACCCAGAGCGGCAACAACAATGCCTACTGCCAGGACAACACGATATCCTGGGTGGACTGGCAGCTCGAACGGGAAAACGAGTTCCTGCTCGACTTCACCGCGCAGCTCGCGCGGCTGCGTCGGCGGCATCCCATCTTCCGGCGGCGGAAATTCTTCGCCGGCGGGTCGGGCCCCGAATCCGGCGGGCTCGACGACATCGTCTGGCTGCGCAACACCGGTGAGCAGATGTCCGACGAAGACTGGGCGTCCGGGTTCGCCCGCACCGTCGGCGTATTCCTCAACGGCCGCGGGATTCCCAGCCCCGATCCGCGCGGCCAGCGCGTCATTGACGACTCGTTCATGCTCTGCTTCAACGCCCACTGGGAAGATGTTCCCTTCACCCTTCCCCCGGAGGACTACGGCCAGAGCTGGGAGGCCGTCGTGAACACCGCGGCGCCCCTCGCGGAGTTCGCGGTCGAACGCAGCTTCAAGCCGCTCGACGTGGTCGACGTCGATGCGCGCGCCGTGCTCGTCCTCCGCCGGGTCTTCTGAGCCGGGTATGCGCGCGCTCGCGGGCAGGCCCCACCGGTGACCGACCCACGACACCTGCCCGCGCCGGGACGGCCCGCGCCCACGAGCACCTACCGCCTGCAGCTGCACCGCGGCTTCACTTTCGACGACGCCGCGGCGACCGTCGGTTACCTCGCCGAGCTCGGCGTCAGCCACCTCTACCTGTCACCCTGTCTGCAGGCGGTCCCCGGCTCCACACACGGCTACGACGTCATCGACCATTCCCGGCTCAGCGAGGAACTGGGCGGGGCGCCGGCCTTCGGGCGCCTGGTGGCCACCGCCCACGCGGCGGGCCTCGGCCTCATCCTCGACGTGGTCCCCAACCACATGGCGGTCAGCGAGCCGGAGTCCCAGAACGCGGCGTGGTGGTCGGTGCTGCGCGAGGGACCGGCGTCCCCCTACGCCGGCTGGTTCGACATCGTGTGGGACGACCGCGACAACCCGGGACGGGTCCTGCTGCCGCTGCTGGGTGACAGCCTCGACGCGAGCTTGCCCGAGCTGACACGAACCGGCGACCGGCTGCGCTACCACCGCCA
>JADGOW010000288.1 GCA_017882765.1 Frankiaceae bacterium | reverse complement strand
GTGCGCGTCCCCGCACAGCTGCGCCCGGATCCCGGTCTGCGGGGTCGTGGCCAGGTCGCTGGCCATGATGGCCGCCGCGCCGCGGTAGAACCGGAACGGTGACTCCGACATCCGGCCGTACCGGATGGGGATCAGCTCCTGCACCCGCTTCGCCGACTGGTCGTCGATGATGTCGATCGGGTCCTGCCGCTGGGCCGTGGGCTCGTAGTCGGCGTGGCTTTCCCGCGGCACCTCGCGGCGGGCGGCCTTGCCGCGCTCGGCCCGCTCAGCGGGGGTCAGGTGGGGGGCTGCGGCTTTGGCTTGGGCTTTGGCTGGGCTCATCGGAGCACCTCCAGGCTCAGTTGACGAGATCGACGATTCCGGTCACGAGCAGGTAGGCCCCGATCACGGCGGCGGCCACGACGATGATCGTTCGGGCGTGCCGGGACAGCCACGCGTTCCAACCACCCAGGATTCTCGCGGTCCGGTCCGGCGCCAAGACGTAGAGCAGGATCGGCACCTCGACGAACAGCAGGACGATGACGGTGATCAGTAGCAGTGCTAGCCCTGTCGGCACGACGCCCGGATGGGACTTGGCGACCTCGTGCGTAGCCGTGAGGTAGAAGATCGACGGGATGTACATGGCGGCGCCGAACAGGTACAGCCCGACCGCGCTGCGCTGCTTCCTGTCGTTCGCGTCGGCTTTCGGGGGCCGGCGCGGCCGCCGCGCCACCACGACGGCCAGGACGAGCAGCGCGACGCCCAGGCCGACGTCAATGGCCGGGGGGATCGTTCGGTGCTGGCTGCGGTCATCCAGGCCCGTTCCATCCAGGAACAGAACCAAGGCGACACCGACACCGATCGTGATGGTGGCCGCACCGGCGAGGAAGATGACCGACGACCGGACTGGCCGGGAGCCGCCCAGCAGGTAGGCCATGGCCAGGAGCACGGGTGGGTAGAGCGCGGCCATGAACGCCGGTGGGAGGGCCTGGGCCAACACGGCGACCACCCCTTCTCACCGGTGCCTGCGCACCTTCATCCTCAGCGGTACCTGCCGGCACCGTCGCCTGTGTCGGTCCGCCGCCTTGCCGGGCTGGGCTCTCTGGTGTCAGACGCGTCCTGCAGGATGCCGGCGTCCCGACCTTCCTTGGGCTGCGTCAGCGGCGGCGATGCGATCTGCCGTACTCCGTGTGCCCGCGGCCAGACCGGGCGGCGAGGCAAGGCGAGCCAGGTCTGCCGCTGCAGCTCTTGCCTCGGCTGGTCCGGGGGCGACATCCTGCTCGGGACGTTGCGCGGCTTTCTTTCGGCCAGGCCGCCTACCCGATCACCACACCCGCACCCAACAGCGGACTTCGCCCGACGACGCAGGCTCCTCTCTGCTTGCTTGACCTTGCTGCACTGACAACGCCGGCTGCCCGCGTGCGACACGTCACGCGGAAACCGGGATGAAGCCGGATGACCACCCCGATGTCATGGCTTGCGGAGTCGCAGAGGGGCCTCGCCGGAATCCAACTTTGCCGAAGCGTATCCGAGGGTTGCCCGGCGGGGGACGGCCTATCCGGCTGGTGTGCCGCCCGGCTGTGGCCGGGCGTCCGGAAGGGCTTCCTTCCGGCCGGCCCCGTTCCCAGGCGGCTGGGCGTCGAGGAGGGCGTTGAGGCTGAGGGCGGCGTTGATGAGGGCCAGGTGAGTGAAGGCCTGGGGGAAGTTGCCGATCTGGTCGCCGGTGAGCCCGATCTCCTCGGAGTAGAGGCCGAGGTGATTGGCGTAGGTGAGCATCTTCTCGAAGGCGAGTCGGGCGTCGTCGAGCCGTCCGGCCCGGGCGAGGGCGTCGACGTACCAGAACGTGCACAGGGAGAAGGTGCCTTCCGAGCCGCGCAACCCGTCGGGGGAGGCCGACGGGTTGTAGCGGTAGACGAGGCTGTCGGAGACCAGTTCGTCGTCCATCGCGGTCAGCGTGCTCAACCAGCGGGGATCACGGGCGGCGATGAACCCGGCGGTGGGCATCCGCAGCAGGGAAGAGTCGAGCACGTCGCTGCCGTAGTGCTGGATGAAGGCGGACCGGTCGGTGTTCCAGCCCCGGTTCATGATCTGTCGGTAGATGGTGTCGCGCTCGTCGGTCCAGCGCCGGAAATTGGCCGGCCGGCCGCGTTCGGCCGCGAGCCGGACTCCCCTGTCGAGGGCGACCCAGCACATGAACCGGCCGTAGGTGAAGTCCTGCCGGCCGCCGCGGGTCTCCCAGATGCCTTCCTCGGGCTGGTCCCAGTTCTCGGCGACCCAGTCGAGGATGCCCGTCAGCGCGGTCCAGCTCTCGTAGTCGAGTTCGATGCCGCGTTGGTCGGCGAAGTGCAGGCAGTCCAGCGCCTCCCCGTAGATGTCGAGCTGGAGCTGCTCGACCGCGCCGTTGCCGATCCGGACCGGGCTGGAGCCCCGGTAGCCCTCCCAATCCTTGAGGATCTCCTCGGTCAGGTCGGTCGAGCCGTCCACCCGATACATGATCTTCAGGGGGCGTCCCCCCGTGGCGGCCGCCTCCTTGACGCGCTCTCCCAGCCAGCCGGTGAAGGCGGCGGCTTCCTCGGTGAAGCCCAGCCCCAGCAGCGCGTAGACGCTGAAGGAGGCGTCGCGGATCCAGGTGTAGCGGTAGTCCCAGTTGCGTTCGCCGCCGACCTGCTCGGGCAGCCCGGCCGTGGG